>CAVEVQ010000001.1:0-166594 GCA_963619325.1 Bacteroidaceae bacterium
GAGGCGTAGTACTTCCCGACTATCTCGTCCATGTTGACGTTGTCGCGGTCGAGCAAGTTGATCAGGTAGGTCGGCGTGCCTGTCGTAAACCAATAGCTGTCAATTTTTTTCTTTTTCAGCGCACTTAGCAGGCTGAACGGATTGTAGACCTCGCTCATTCCACTGCTGAAATGGTAGCCGTCATACTGTTTCTTCAGCAACTCTTTTACCTCAGAAGGTGCGACACCTCTTCTCTCGGCGATTTCATCAACAGATTCCTGAAAATAACGATCTATTTCATCCTCCGAAATGCCACACAACGTGTCGTACTGCTCATCCAAGCTGATGTCGTCCGGTTGGTTGAAACCGCTGAAGACGCTCACCTTGGCGAATTTCGTAACGCCCGTCAAGAAGACAAACTGCAAATCCTCATCCGCATCCTTCAACGAAGCGTAAAAAGACTTGAGTATTCCACGATTATAACTTTCGATAGAGACTTTCTCACCGTTTTGCTCCACAAAACCACCACTTCCCAACACATCAATGATGGGCTTGTCGTATTCGTCAACCAACACAACGCACGGCATACCAGTCTTTTCGTGAACATCAGCCAAAATTTTTCTGAACCGTGTCCCCTCATCTTGAGTTGTTTTCTCAATTCCATACTTTGATTCCCAACCGCTGAGCATTGAACTCAATACTTCTGAAAGAGTATCTACATCCGTGAATCTTCCCGTGCCGAAAGAAATTCTGAACACTGGATACTCCTTCCACTCCGTCTCCAACTGTTCAATCGCCAAACCCTTGAATAGCTCCTTCCTTCCCAAAAAATAATTCTCCAAGGTGGAGATGAGAAGGCTTTTGCCGAACCTGCGCGGGCGACTCAAAAAGTAGATTTTCCCCTCCGAGACAAGGGAATATATCAAATCTGTCTTGTCAACGTAGACATAGCCACCGTTGATAATGTCTTGAAACGTCTGTATGCCGACCGGGTACTTCATATCTCCTTTTTTTGTGTTTTGGCGAAGATACAAAAATTTCTCAAAACACGAAGCAGGACAACCGTCGCATCAACATACCCCAATTAAATAATGAAAACACTGACACACAAAAAATTCCATTTAAAAATCCAGCAACCAACTGCATTGGGGTATGTCGATTTAACTGCAAACGAGCCGCCGCTAATAAGCCTGCAGACAAAATTGCAACACACATCACTAAAGAGGAATTGACATTGGTGGATAAACTAACGATAAAGATACTAGCGATGAGACCTCCGACTCCTGTAAGATGAGCACTGATTTTCCACTTGATGCTGACAATCGCAGTAATTAGGATAGCGACAGAAACCGCACCAAGTAGATTTATGATAAAAAGCGGCATCGCATAACGACAAAGCATAAAGTCACATCCAAAGAAAAAAAGAGACGTCACAAACATCGGATAGAATCGATCTTTCTTATCCAACATCTTGGCACTACTGATGATATTGAATTTTGCCATCAACCAATAAGAGAAAAACGGCATTAAGACGCACATAAGAATTACAAAATAGTATGATATGACAACATACTGCCGAGGGAAAAACGAGAATAATGGTATCCGGAAAAGTAGAATAAGCCCATAAAGAGGCATGAAAAGAGGGAAAAGTAAGAATGATATCGCACGAGCGACAATGTCAAATATAGTATCTTTCATTATTTTTATAATTTCTTACGAAGCCGAGCCACTGGAATATTTAACTGTTCACGATATTTCGCCACTGTTCGACGAGCAACACTGTAGCCTTTATCTTTTAGAATTTGTGATATTTGATCGTCCGTAATCGGATTCTGACTATCCTCTTTTTCAACGATTTCAGATATTATTTCTCTTATTCGTCTATAAGTAACATCTTCACCATCAGCTGTTTGTGTGCCTTCTACGAAAAAGAATTTAAGAGGGTACACGCCAAAATCCGTCTGCACATATTTGCTATTACTGACACGAGAAATAGTCGACACATCGTAGCCCGTCATACTCGCAATATCTTTCAGTCCAAGAGGTTTTAATTTGGAGATATCACCTTCAAGGAAAAAGTTTTTCTGCTTTTCTACAATAGCCGACATAGTACGAAAGAGTGTCTCATGGCGTTGTCTGATTGAATCTATAAACCATTGCGCGGCGTCAATCTTCTGCTTGACAAACATAATCGCATCTTTCTTATCTTTGTTAGCACTTTTGTTCTTCAAGTAATCCTCTAACATATTAGAAAACTCAGGACTAACACGAAGAGACGGAACATTTTCATCATTAAGAGAAACTTCTAAATTTCCATCGTGATTTTCAACGATGAAGTCAGGGATCAGTTCATTACCGAGCATTAAACCGCTCTCCCAAGAATTCCCTGGTTTGGGATTCAAACGGACAATTTCGTCCATTGCCTCCCGAATGTCATCTTTAGACAATCCCGTGCTTTCCTCTATCTGATTGTATCTTTTCTGAAGAAAATCCTCAAAATTACTGGTAAGGATTTTCACCGCATACCGTATCGCATCCGTTGGTTCCTTGCGCTTGAGTTGTAAAAGAAGGCACTCCCTTATTTCATGCGCTCCTACTCCAGGCGGATCAAAAGACTGTACAATCTGCAACGCTTTCGAAAATCTTTCCTCTTCCACAAACTTTCCGCTCTGAAAAGCAAAATCATCAGACAGAGATTGAAGCGTACGACGAAGATACCCATCATCATCTAAATTACCTATAATATATTCAACAAGAGGCTTCAAATCCTCTGGTATCACCCGAAGTCTCATCTGCTCTAAAAGGAAATCCTGCAATGTGTCAGAATAGGACATGTTCATCCCGAGCGTGTTCTTCTCTCCTTCTCCCTGCTCTTGGTAGGTTTTGTAGTCGGGAATATCATCGTCCGATCGATAATCATCTAATGAGATATCATCATTAGATCCGAAATCCTCATCACTTTGAGCGTCTTCTCCCCCATTTAGTCCATCCGCAGATTCCTCATTAAGACCATCATAAACCTCAAGAGCGGGATTAGCCTCAACCTCCTGTTTTATCAGCTCTTCTAACTCCATCGTAGGACTTTCAAGCATCTTAATGGCTTGAATTTGCTGCGGAGATAGACGCTGAAGAAGTTTCTGTTGATATACTAACTGAGTTTTGCTCATAGGTTACTTGCCTCTTTATTCTGCAAAATTATAGATTTCAATTTTCATTCTATATTTTGAAATCCATGCAGACCCTCAACTTTGTATTAGGTTTTACAACTGAATCTGCCACAGCAACATGATCAGGATGCACAGCGTAACCCTTCAATGCCTCAAAATCAATCAAAGTAGAGTCTAACATAACATCTGCATTCGACGTTTCTAAAGCATCAACATTTACTTTTATTTCAACAAGTCCTGGCACACGCCCTGCCAACCCTTCAAGTCCTTTTTTTATGGCTTTCTTCGCCTCTTCTTTCTGCTCGGCAGTAAGTTCGTCTTTCAACTGCCATAAAATAACATGTTTTACCATATATATCTTTTCTTTTGATACAGTTTTAATTGCTAACGCAATTTATGTGCTTCATAAAATTTTTTCACAAGGGTGAAGAATATCGCCACCCCTATCATATTGATTATCCAAGCGCACCAAAACGCCGCTATATAGTCGTAATGACGCGAAACGACACCACCAACCAAAATACCCAAACCAACTCCTACGTCCCACGAAACAAAAAGGGACGAATTAGCAGTGCCTCTCTGATTATGCTCCGCAAGGTTGATGAACATCGTTTGATAGGCAGGAAACATATGTCCGTTGCCTAAACCTACTATCAACGCTGACCCAAAGTAACAAAACTCATTTTGTCCCGCTGCGAAAATGAGATAACCCAAGAGCGATATACAACACCCCACCGCTGCGTTATGCGTCACCTTACCATTGCGAAGAGAACGTGAACCGACTAAACGCGACATTGCTAAACCGATAGCAAGGAGGGCGAAGAAAAATCCTGAACCTCCCTCTATTCCCAATTTTTCCTGCCCATAAATGGCAACATAGGTTGACACAACGCCATAGGAAAAAGAGAGGCATACTAAACTGGCCGCAACACGCCACGCTGGCAACAAAAAAAATCTGTCAAGAGATATGGGGGCTTTATTAGTTATCAACTCTTTCTTCGGCAATTTAACCGAGCAACTAGCAATCAAACCAATAGCTGAAGTGGCCAATGCTAAAGCAAAGATGAGTTTATAGTTTTGCGTAGCATGATAAATCTGCATCGCCACAAATGGACTAATAGCCGTAGCAATGTTATTGCTCAATCCATAGAATCCAATACCCTCCGCTCGCCTTGAAGGATGAAGCACATCAATGGCAATAGTGCTGTTAGCGACCGTTGCGCCTCCGAATGGCAAACCATGCAAAGTACGAACTATGGCAAAAAAAAGAAGAGTCCCCGGAATAAGGTAGCCTGCAAAGAAGAGAACGAAAAGGAAGAAACTCAACACCAACACCTTTTTTCGAGGGAAACTATCCACTAAGTATCCACTGAAACCTCTTGACACAAGCGCCATCACCACATAACCCGATAGCACCACGCCTATAAGGTCATTATCGGCGTTAAAAGTCTCCTTTAAGTATATCGGCAATAGAGGCATCAATAACATAAAAGAGAAAAATATCGAAAAATTCGCAATAAAAACCTTTATGTATTCACTGCTCCATAATTTCGCTTCTTCTGTTTCCATGACAGTCGTATTTAAAAATCGTCCATTCCTCCATCATCGTCCGACGAGAAGGAATCTGTCTTTCCTTTCTTCCCCTTTTTCTTCATATTCCCGAAGTTATATGAAACATTAAAGTTGATTGAGCGTCCATTCCACGTCGTTTCTGAATATTGGTAGAAATCATCATCCCATGTCTCCGACTTCCTCTTCCTTGAATTGAGAATGTCGCGGACGGAAAGGGTAAGGTTCAGCTTTTTGTCAAGGAACGACTTTTTAGCACCAAAATTCACGAAATAGGTGTTAAGAGTCTTTCCTTGGGCTGTTGCTTTAGGAGAACGATAATTCCCAGTCAACTCCATACTTATGTTCTTCGGAAGTATGAATGTAGACGATACTTTTGCAGTCCAACTCCAACTGTGACGGTCATCAACGTGTATGTCAATATCCGACGCGCTCTCGGCATTATGCACTGTGAAATCGCCTCCTGTCAACTTGTAATAGTAGAAATTGACATTGGAGGAGAGGTCGACATATTTCCAATGGTTCTTTAAGATCAACTCCAACCCCGTAGAGTGCGAAGTGGACATGTTTTCAAAAGTGTTCATCAACACATCTTCTGATCTCCAACTGTATTTTTGGATAATGTCCTGTCGCAACTGATAGTATACAGAACTGATAAAAGAATGTTTTTTCTCACAAAAATTCCTTACATAACTGAATTCAAACGAGTTGGTGAACTCCGGGTTCAAATCTGGATTACCAAACGAGATGTTTGTAGAGTCTTCCACATCTTTGTATGGATTCAGCCTTCTGCTTTTCGGGCGAGATATTCGGCGAGTATAACTCAACTGCAACTCGTCATTATCCGAAGCGATGTACGAGAGGAAAACTGTTGGGAAGACATTGGCATATGGTTTCTTCGTTGACTTATCTCCATTGGTATGAAGCGTCCAATCAACATCCGTCAACTCTCCCCTAAGACCAAGTTGCGCAGCAAAACGTCTGAATTTATTTCCATACGAAGCGTAGATGGAGTAGACATTTTGTTGCATCTCAAAGTCATTGTCTAATTCCGTTTGCGGAATAAAATCATTCGCCCCGTTCACCCTCTTCTCTGTTGTAACATCGCTATACTGATGGTCTAAGCTGACTTTCGCTCCCGCTTCTAATTTTGAAGTGGACGAAATTGGATTGACATAATCTACCTGTGCCTCCCAGGTGCGATTTTTATTGAGGGTCGTTTGATTTTGATCGTAATCATTGACTGGCGAAGCAACACGCATCGAATCAAAATTACGTTGGTAATAATTGCGTTCATTGTCATTCTTATTGGCAGAAAAGTCTATCACGGCTGTAAGCGTATGACTTTCACTGAAATTATGCGTGTAATTTATCTCTCCATAGCCCATCAGTCGATCATTGTCTGTTCGCGAATCTCGACTTTGGAAGGAATTGAAAATACGATTTTCCCCATTGATATACCCATGTTCGTAATCAATAAACTGACCTCTAAACCGATCTCCGAACATAAACATACCCGCAAAGCCAATCAGGTTACTGGAATCAACCTGACAGCTTGACGTCACACGAACAAAGGCAGAATTCATTTCAAATTCTGTATCATTGTACTGATTAATAAGTGTCGTGTCTTCCCCGTAGTACTCTCTTCGACTTTCTCCGCCTCCGTCATTTTTCCTATTGCGATACCCTATACTGACTCCCGTAGACCATTTGTTTTTATTGAAATTGATGTTGGCACTTGCATTTCCTCCTAATCTTCCTCCCCAAGGATATGTCAACCCAGCAGAAACTGTTCCATAATAAGCAGTACGCAAGACGCTCTGCTTCATCACTATATTGATAATACCAGCCGACCCTTCTGCCGAGAATTTTGAAGAGGGGTTCGTAATTACCTCTACGCGCTCGATACTCCCGGCAGGTAATTGTTCCAACAAATCCGCCTTGTTATCTTCCGTCATTCCAGATGGTCTTCCATTAATGTATATTTCTACATTCTCATTGTTGCGCATTGAGACATTACCTTCAACATCAACTGCCACCGATGGTATCTCCTTCAAGACCTCACTTGCAGACATTCCATCCGACACAGCACTTTCATTGACGATAAATGTCTTTTTGTCAATGTCTACTTGCAAAGAGGATCGCTTTGCCGTTACTTCCACGGCAGACAACAAAGAGGCATCTTCCTCTATAATGATTTTTTTAAGTCTTCTTATTGGTGTAGCTGGAGTAAGAGACACATTAACAGTCTTCTTCTTAAACCCCATGAAACTAATTTCAAGACGATATTGCCCCTCTGTAAGTTCCTTTATGACAAATTTTCCATCTATATCAGTGGCATCTCCTTTGCATTGTTTTTCTTCTTTTCCTTTAAAAAGCAAAACAGAAGCAGACGGCAACGGCTCTCCGTTGTCGTCCACCACAGTCCCCTCTATTCTATAATCTATCGCATTGATTACCAACGCATAGAATAAACTCATCAAAGCAAATAATAATCTTCTTCTCATAAATTAGGACAAGGTCAAGTAGCTCTACTTAGCAAGATTCTCATTTGATTCTCCATCCGAAGAACCGCTCTGGGAATTGTCATCTCCGCTTTTATCATCTGTTTTCTTAACCCCCACCGAAGCCTCTTCAACTTTCACCTCTTCAATTTTATCCTCAGAAACGGTCTCGCTGTCTTTCTTCTTTTCACTCGTCTTCAGTTCAACCTCCTTTTCGCTTTCTTCGCTCAGTTCGTCTGCTCTCGACTTCCAAGGTCGTTTGCCAAAAAGATTTTCAACATCATCTGCAAAGATCACCTCCTTTTCTACCAAGATAGATGCAAGTTCTCTCATCTTAGTCAAGTTTTCCTTGAGTATCTTCTTTGCCCGCTCATACTGTTCTGAGATGAGTCGCTTCACCTCTTCATCAATTACTTTCGCCGTCTCGTCACTATATGGACGAGTAAAAGAGTAATCAGACTGACCCGTAGAGTCATAATAGGAAAGGTTAGCCAATTTATTACTGAATCCATAGTATGCTACCATTGCATACGCTTTCTTTGTAGTCGTCTCAAGGTCATTAAGCGCACCTGTCGAAATTTCACCATAGACAAGTTCCTCAGCAGCTCTACCTGCAAGAGTAGCACAAATGTCATCCAGCAGATGCTGAGTTGTGATATGTTGATGCTCTTCCGGAAGATACCACGCCGCCCCTAAAGCTCGTCCTCGAGGGACAATGGTCACCTTCACTAACGGATTGGCATATTGTAGCATCCAACTAACGGTAGCGTGCCCCGCCTCATGGATGGCAGTTGATTCTTTCTCCGCTTTCGTCATAATGGCGTTCTTCTTCTCCAAACCTCCGACGATTCGGTCTACAGCATCCAAAAAGTCTTGCTTCTCAACACTTTTCTTCTCCTTCCTTGCCGCAATCAAAGCCGCCTCATTGCAAACATTAGCAATGTCTGCCCCCGAGAAACCTGGGGTTTGACGCGAAAGGAACTCAACGTCCACGCTGCTATCAATCTTCACATTTCTAAGATGCACGTTGAAAATTTCTTTTCTATCGTGAACATCAGGAAGGTCCACCGCTATCTGTCTGTCAAATCGTCCCGGACGAAGCAGTGCCTTGTCCAATATGTCTGCACGGTTGGTCGCCGCCAAGATGATGACCCCACTGTTAGTGCCGAATCCATCCATCTCCGTAAGTAGCTGGTTCAACGTGTTCTCTCGTTCGTCATTCGACCCCGAGTTTATAGAACGACTACGAGCACGCCCCACGGCATCTATCTCATCTATGAAGATGATGGAAGGTGATTTTTCTTTAGCTTGACGGAACAAATCACGAACTCTCGAAGCTCCTACTCCAACGAACATCTCCATAAAGTCAGATCCTGACATTGAGAAAAACGGCACATCTGCTTCTCCTGCCACCGCTTTCGCCAAAAGTGTCTTTCCTGTTCCTGGAGGGCCTACCAACAGCGCACCCTTCGGAATCTTACCTCCTAACTCCGTGTATTTTGACGGATTCTTTAAAAAATGTACTATTTCCTGAACCTCTTCTTTCGCCTCCGAAAGTCCTGCAACATCCTTAAAAGTAATCTTATTGTCTGCGTTCTTGTCAAAAACGCGAGCCTTCGACTTGCCCACATTAAAGACACCCATTCCGCCGCCACCGCTATTACCGATTCTTCGCATCATAAATATCCAGATAAGAATCATAATGATGAACGGACCAACGCCCCAAAGAAGATGACTATAGTAGTCGGGGTCTTCAAAATAAGACACTTTTATTTTGGTCTTGCTGTCTTTCTGCCAATCTTTCAAGTCCTCAGTAAACTGGTCCGCCGATGGAATCGTAATTGATATGACAGGCGTTTTAATCGCTGCCGCAGAATCTTTTCCAAATACATCTGCAATCTTTTCAGGAAGGATTACAAGTTCCGCCGTATTCTTGTTGGTCGTGACCCGAATGCTCTCCACATCTCCATTTTCTACGAATTTCTGCACTTCCGTGTACGAAAATGTCCTATTCGTCGCGCCAAAGTCTGAAAAACTAATGAAAATCAGGAACATTGCTATGATTACATAGAGCCAAGTTAGATTGAAACTATACTTTTTCCCTCCCCCATTCTTAGGATTCTCGTTTGCCATTTGCAATTCGTTTAATGTTTATAAACCAGGACTACAAAAGATCTGGAATTTCCTCAGTCTTCGCATCTTCCCACAGACCTTCCAAATTGTAGAAACTACGCACCTCTGGCTGAAACACATGGACTACCACTTCTCCGTAGTCCATCGCTATCCACTGCGCATTGTCATAGCCATCTACAAAATAAGGTTTAACCTTAATCTGTTCCCTCACATAATCCTTGACAGAATCGGCAATAGATGTAACATGCGTGTTAGATCTTCCCTCACAAATGACAAAGTTCCTGAAAACATAATTATCAATGTGAGACATATCTACCTTAGTTATTTTCAATCCTTTAACATCTTGAATTCCTTCAACAATCTTATTAATCAACAAGTCTGTATCGTTAATGATTATAGCCATCCTATATTTCTTTTTTATTCTTTCAACAATTTATTGATTGCGTTCTCCACTTTGTCAAAATCAAACTCTTTGAGTGTCGTATTCATCAACTGCTCAATTTTGTCGTTGCAGAGGTTGCCAATACTTCCCTCGTGGGTGTGGTGAATATCCTTGTTGGGCTTGAATGTTCCTGCCTCGCACTCCAATCCTACTTGCTTGTAAGCATCACGGAATGGGGTTCCATTGAGTGCCAGACGATTGACCTCCTCCACACTGAAAATGAAGTCGTATTTCGGATCATCCAAGATATTCTCCTTGATTTTCACCTCTCGCATGATGTGCGAAGTCATCTTCAAGCAATCACGCAACTCATCAAACACAGGGATATAAATCTCCTTGATTATCTGAAGGTCTCTGAAATATCCAGACGGAAGATTATTCATAATCATCATAATCTGCTGTGGCAAGGTCTGAATCTTATTACACTTAGCACGAGTTAACTCAAACACATCAGGATTCTTCTTGTGTGGCATTATGCTGGATCCTGTCGTACATTCGTCTGGCAATTTAATGAAGCCAAAATTCTGACTTGTGAACATACAAGAGTCAAAAGCCAATTTAGAAATCGTCGATGCGATACCTGCCAAGGCAAAAGCTACCGTCTTCTCAATTTTTCCTCGTCCCATCTGCGCATAGACAACATTGTAATCCATTGTGTCAAAGCCTAACAGATCGGTCGTCATCTGCCTGTTGAGAGGGAAAGAGGATCCATAGCCTGCAGCCGAACCTAACGGGTTTCTGTTCGTCATCCTCCACGCAGCCAACAAAAGCAACATATCATCAACCAGACTCTCCGCATAGGCGCCAAACCACAAGCCAAAGGAAGATGGCATAGCGATCTGAAGATGCGTATAGCCTGGTAGAAGCACATTCTTATATTTATTGCTCTGCTTAATGAGAATTTCAAACAACTCACAAACTGCTTCGGCAACCGACTGTATCTGCTCGCGAGTGAAGAGTTTCATATCAAGCAGCACCTGATCATTACGAGATCGCCCACTGTGTATTTTTTTTCCTAAATCACCTAACTTTCGTGTAAGCAACAACTCTACTTGCGAATGAACATCCTCAATGCCATCCTCAATCGTGAACTTACCTGCTATTATCGTTTGATAGATGGATCTTAATTCACCTAACAAAATAGGCAACTCTTCTTTCTCCAAAAGACCGATAGATTCCAACATAGTGATGTGTGCCATTGAGCCTAACACATCGTGTTTCGCAAGGGAAAGGTCCATTTCTCGGTCGCGTCCCACAGTGAAGCGCACGATTTCCTCATCCGTTGCCTTCCCTTTATCCCAAAGTTTTTGAGCCATTTATCAAATTTTAATTGAAATATAGTTTTCCAAAAGCAAATATAACTTTTTCGATTGATTTTCCGTCGTTGTTTTCGTTAAACTATGTTATAGAATGTCTTTCTAACTCTTTCTTACATTGTAGATCCTTCATCGTTCTTTATGTGTTGCGTCACTTTAATACACTTGTCTTACCTCTTTCAACTGTATGCGAAATGTCGTTCCTTTTCCCACTTCTGATTTCTTTACGAATATTTTCCCATGATGATACTCTTCAATGATTCTCTTGGCTAAAGACAATCCTAATCCCCAACCACGCTTCTTGGTTGTGAAGCCAGGATTGAAAACGGCAGAGAAATTGGATTTAGCTATCCCTTTCCCTGTATCTGTCAAATCAATGTTGATTATCCCACTATCCACTGTAATCGTTGCCGTGATTTTTCCCTCTTTGGAAATGGCGTCAATAGCATTCTTGCACAAGTTCTCAATCACCCACTCAAACAACGGCGGATTGAGATTGACGTATGTCTTTTCGCTATTTTTATATTCCGCACAAATGACAATCCTTTGCGATGTGCGTTTCTGCATATAAGCCAACGTATTGTCTAGCACTGGTTTAAGCAAGGTCGGTTGCAACTCTGAATTGGAACCAATCTTAGAGAATCGCTCTGCTATCACCTGCAAACGTTTCACATCTTTCTCCATCTCCGGCACCATATCCTTGGGCATCTCCCCCTCTTTTATAATCTCCAACCACGCCATCAACGAAGATATGGGTGTTCCTAACTGATGTGCCGTTTCTTTAGAAAGACCAACCCACAATCGGTTCTGCTCCGAACGTTTAGCACTTGAGAAAAAGAAAAAGAGAACGCTGAAGAATCCAACAATCAATCCAAACTGAATGTATGGATAGAGGGACAATTGCTTGAGCAAAACAGAGTCATCATAGTAGATGTATTGGTTGTAACCATCCTCTATCTCCAAAACAATAGGGTCTTGCGAGTTCTTAAGTGCTTGTAGTTTCTCCTGCAAATATTTCAAAGTGTCATCAGATTGCCTTATGTGGAAATTTCTGAAGGAAATGACCTCATCACAATCATCCGCAATCATCACTGGAATGCTATGGTTTCCCTCAATAACCTTCAAAGCGAACGACAAATCCAAATCCGACGACGCATTGGAGACAATCATTTTTGTCGCATCGGCCCACAACTCAATACGATTTCGCTCCTCGTCTGCCATCTCCCGCACCAACTGATTGGTGAAGAAAATGGACATGGTAACGATGATAATCGCCACAATTGAAAAACCGATTCTGACTTTATAGAAATTGTCAAACGTAATCTGCATAGGCATAATGCTTTATCGCATACTTGTCATCCTCATTCATTTCATCTATATTTTCCTTCGTCGCAATCTTCTAAAATGCTGAGATAACTATTATAGCGTGTCTCACTAATATAGTGTTCCTCTAAAGCACTACGAACAGCGCAACCTGGTTCTTTGATATGCAGACAATTTCCATACTTACACTCCGCCGAAAATTTAAATATTTCAGGGAAATAGTGGTCCACCTCCTCTTTCTGAAAATCTATCGTTCCAAACCCTTTGATGCCCGGAGTGTCAATGAGGTAGCTGTCTCTCTCTATCTCATACATTTCCGAAAAGGTAGTGGTGTGCATTCCTTTGTTGTGTGCGTCCGAAATCTGTCCTATTCTTGCTACTTGCATCGCAGATAGCGCATTGATAAGAGATGACTTGCCGACACCCGAATTGCCAGAAAGCAACGATGTCTTGCCTCGCATGATCTCCCGTAATTGTTCAATGCCTTCTCCTGTTTGTGCCGATACGCAAATCGACTTATAGCCTACAGTGTCGTAAAGGTATCGCAATGCCTCCATATAGCCCTTTTCATCATCATTATAGAGATCTATTTTATTGATGACAAGAACTGTCGGTACTTGATAGGCTTCAGAGGTCGCCAACACTCGGTCAATAAAGACTGTTGAAGTTTCCGGGTGATTAATCGTAATCGTGAGCAACAACTGATCAAGATTTGCGGCAATGATGTGCAACTGCTTAGAAAGATTAGCAGGTCTTCTGACAATATAGTTCTTCCTCTCTTCTATCTCCGTAATCCACCCTATACCATCTGCCATCACCTCAAAACGAACCCGATCGCCTACTGCAACCGGGTTGGTACTTTTTATTCCTTTGATGCGGAAATTACCTTTGATACGACACTCGACAAACTCACTCTCGGCAGTTTTTACCCAAAAACTGCTTCCGGTGCTCTTTACGATAATTCCTATCTTTAGCAAAACCTTGACTATTTCTTAGACTGTCATAATCTCTTTTTCCTTGGCAGCTAATATCTCTTCGACTTTCTTCACATACTTGTCGTGTATCTTCTGCACCTCTCCCTCTGCATCCTTCTCTGCGTCTTCCGCCAAACCATTCTTCATCTCCTTCTTCAATCCTTCAATGGCATCGCGACGTGCGTTACGAATACTTATTTTTGCCTCCTCGCCCTCTGCTCGTGTCTGCTTAACGAGTTGCTTCCTTCTGTCTTCTGTCAATGGAGGTATAGCCAAACGAATGAGCTCTCCGTTGTTTTCTGGTGTGATTCCCACCTCTGAGTTCATAATGGCTTTCTCTATCACAGATATCATCTTCTTCTCCCATGGCTGAATGGCGATAGTGCGAGCATCTGGTGTTGTAATGGTGGCAACTCCAGACAATGGCACTACACTCCCATAATAGTCTACTCGAATCGGATCCAAAATACGTGGGTTTGCTTTCCCCGCGCGAATGTGTGCCAAAGAGTCGTCTAAGTGAGAAACCGTCTGCTCCATCTTAGCCTCTGCTGCTTTGAAATATTCTTTTACCTCTGCCATTTTCTTTTCTATATTTTATTGTTTTTATTATGAGTGCGCAAAAATAGTTTTTTTTGCGCATTTTTCACCTATTTTGCCTCAACTCTCAACGTTCCCTCTTCTATTGAAGCCCATTCTGCTTTCTGTACGGCCTTCTCACGTGGCAAAATTGGTTCTCCTTTTACATCTGTTAATCCTCTCTTCGCCAAGATCCTGACAGATACAACACCATCGGCTATTATCTTCACATCTTCGTAAACACAAGGAATTACAATCTTCCCATTTTTATCCATTAATCCCCAACGATTCACAATCTTAACTGGCACATAGCCATTCGTGAACGTACCAACCTGATCAAGTATATAAGCCGTCAATGCTTTCCCATTGTTATTGTACAAGCTATATTTACCTTTCTTCTCTTTCACCGTTACAAATGACGAAAGATCTTTCAACGACAGACTCTCTCCACTAATTGAATAATAAAACTCACCACTATTGGCATCCAACACATTGTCTTTTAGTTCTACCGTTTTAAACCGACAATCTACCGTCATCTTCTTCTCTGTCAAGTTATAAACTCCCTTCGCCCCATTTTTCGTAACATAGCAAAGCTGCTCCACCTTGCCATCTTTCGTTGCTGTGAAGAAATCAATTGACGTGTACTCGCATGGCAACAGGAATTTACCATCTGCATAAATTCCTTTTTTGTCAGATTTCGATATAATGGCTATTTTCTTGCGATAATCGTATTCAATCTCATCATAGATGAACGGCAATACTTCCTTCCCTGTTTTATCTATCAATCCATATTTTCCTCCTTTTTGCACGCGTGCTGCTCCCCATACATAAGCAGTCGCATCCTCATACTGAGGCTTGATAATTTCCTTTCCATCTAAATTGACAAAGCCGAACTTACCGCCCTTCGAAACTGGTATAGGATCTCCTTTCTCTGAATTACGATACGACCAACGTTCATGTTCGTCAGAGAAACTATACTCATATTTTGGCGAGAAAAGGACTAAGTCTTGCGCCACAAATCCCCATTTCCCTTTATGAACAACGGGGCATACTCCATTTTGAAAAGTCGATGCATCGTCGTATTCTGGCTCTGAAACCACCTTCCCCGTTTGATCTATGAAATTCCACACTAAATTTCCCTTCTTGCGCATTCCCACACACGTGTAAGTGTAATTAAACGGTTTTGCCGCCTCAAACTGACAAGGAATGACAACTTTACCTGTCGTGTCCGCAAACCCGACTAAGCTGTTTTTCTTGATATAGAATAGCTCCGTGCCCTCCTTCCCTATTTCATCATACTCACACGGCAAAATCTGCGTGCCTTCGGTCTTACAAACACCATATTTGCCATTCTTCTCCACGATAAAATACTCTACGGGACCTAAATACGGACCTTCTATATTGTCATACTCACATCTTAATATTTCCTTTCCTTCCTTTGAGAAAACACCATCTACAACACGAATCATTCCATATTTCTTTGCACCATTATTAGGCCTTGACGTAACAATAGCATAGCCATTTTCAAATTCGCCAATCGACTCATACGGTGCTTCAGCCAAAGAATACATACGTTTAGCCGTCAGCTTTTTCATCTGAACAACTGCGTTTACATTCTCAACGGAAGGGACTGAATCTTTCTTTACAGAATCCACCGTCAAAGTCCTATCAGGGTAGGTCTCCTGATATTCTTTTATAGCTTTTTGCTCATCCTTTCCGTACGAATTTCCATCTTTATCAATGAAAATCCACGTTCCATCCTTACGTATCTTACACAATCCATTCTTCTGGAAAGATGGCGTCCCAACATTGTCATATTCAAAAGGAATTGCAATCAAACCATACTCATTGACGAAACCAATAGAATCCGACTCATTAATCACCGCTGCCATACCATTCGAGAAAGGATATACTTTTTTGTAGCCGAACGGAACAACCTGCTCGTTATTATAGTTGATGTAACCCCAAAGTCCATCTTTCTTTACGGCAGACAGACTGTTATGAAAATCGTTGGCCTCGTCAAACTCACAAGGGATTACCTCTTCTGCCTTCTCATTGACAAAACCATATTTGCCGTTCTTCTTCACCTTCATTCTACCATTGTAGAACCGATAAGAATCAGCGGTTCCATCTTTCTCATAGGTCGGCTCTAACACAACCTCTCCATCATAATCAATAAACCCCATCAAAGCCCCTTGAAAAACAGGGATGACACCCCTGGCAGGTAGACCCACTTCCGTATATCTCACAGTGGCTACGCGCATACCTAACGTAATAGGCACTGTTTCATATTGTTGCGAGTAGACAGCTGAAGTCGCTACCATCGCCCAAAAAAATGCAATTTTCTTAATTCCGCTCATTTCGTATTTATCGTCTACATTATTTAACCCACACCACACAAATTTAGACAAAAACTTTTGAAAAGTTTGCGTAAATCAAAACTCAATTTCCTCTTTTACCAATTCGTCTTTAAATTCTTTGTTGTTATCATAATAAAATTTAATTTTGCAATGATTAAAGTTTTGACATTGGCAAAGGAAGATGTCGGGATGAAACTTCCTAAAGCCATATTAGGGCGGCCGTTAATAGACTGAAAAATTTTTATAACATATAAAACATAAACAAAAAAATGGGAAAATTTAAATTTTTACTCAATGCACTGTTAGCAGGTGCAATGGTAATGGCGACGATGGCATCTTGCAAAGAAGAAAAGGATCCTACAGAATTGAGCGAGGAAGCCATGTCAACAAAGGCAACAGTGAAGGGATTTGTTCAGTATCAATACAGCTCTGGAGGATCTTCGGCAATCGCGGAAGTAGCTCCGAAAGGTACTGTAGTTTTCTTAGAGTGTACTGTAAAGAACGACACAACGACCATAACCTACACAAAAGAGGCGTTGGTCGGAAAAAATGGAGACTACACCGCCAACCTCTTCATTCCAACAGGTCAAAAAGCCTCTGTGCGCGTCTACTCCAACTTCACAGCAGACGATTATGCTACGCAGTGGTCATCAGCTGTCGGCTCTACTGTAATGAAAAATTTCTTCGGGGAAAAGACGGTTTCAGTCACCTTCGGGCAGACTGTCGTTTGTAGTCTCATCGCTACGGCAGACGGAACGGTAGACGAAGCATTCTTCGACAAATAACACTCAAGGCAAATTTCTAAAAGAAACGGAAATAATGAGGAAAATAGCAATAGTATGTGCTTTCTTGTGCCTTGGGATGGGCGCAATGGCGCAAAATTCAAGTGATAACGGTTCTCAGAAGAGTTTCGCAAAACCATCAAGTGGAGACTTTTCTATTGGAATCCGTTTCAATCCGATTGCAGCGAGCAAGGCAAGCGACATGGTGCAGAACGCCGCTGGCGACTTTGTCGGCAACTCAATCAGAGACTTGGAGGATAAAGGGACTCACCCTCACCAGATGTTCTTCTTGACGCAAGACCCAATGGTTTCTATTCAAGGTAAATACATGTTGTCTAACAAGATGTCCCTTCGCGCAAGCGTTGGTTTCGGAGGTGGTGTCTTCAACTACCGCGAATACGTGCAGGATGACGCCGCAAAGGCGGTCAATGAATATTCGGAGGCAGTTGTAACAGATAAAATCCGTGCGACCTACACAAATGGAGGTGTGAATCTCGGCGTTGAGTTCAACACTACTGGTCGTCTTCGTTTTGTCGGCGGAGGTAGCCTCGTCTACGCATGGGGTGGAGGCGAAATCGAATATGAATACGGCAACAAGATGACAATAGAAAACCAAAATCCTACCGTGATGGACAAAGTCACAATGGATGAGTTCGACGGAACGGCGTCCATCAAGTCTGCCCGCCCTCTTGATGCCTATAACATAGGTGTGAGCCACGGCTTCGGACTAAGTTTGGATATGGGGGTTGAATGGCTCTTTGTAGAACACGTCTCTCTCGGAGCAAGAGTCTCTTTAATTCCTGTCATGTTTGCCGTTCAACCACAAACATACAGTGTCTATGAGGGTTATGACAGCGTTTTGAACAAAGTCGTAGAATACAACCAATTAGTAAGCGAAGGAAGCTCTTATTTGCTCTACGGAACACAAAACATCAGTTTGTCGTTCTCTCTCAACTACTATTTTTAAAGATAGTTTTTAGAACCGCATAAATCAGATTTGATTTCTAAAGCCAATACCGAGATGAACAAATTGTTGTTTTTCACACTTTTACTTTTTTCTGTTTTTACATTCGCATCTTGTAAGGATGACGATGAAGAGAACAACGTCACCAACGAGACTGAAATAATAGACGAAGAAGAAGGCAAGTCGGAAGAAACTGACGGGAAAAAATCGGAAGAAACCGACGGAAAAAACGCGGAGGAAACTGACGGAAAAGACACAGAGGAAACTGACGGAAAAGAAACGGAGGAAGCAGACGGAAAAGAAACGGAGGAAGCAGAAACCGACAACATTTCCATTTTCATTGTAACAGGCGTTTTAAAAGTAGCAGATCGAGGCGTTGTAGCCACTGGTAATGTCCAATCTGGCAATATTAAAGTCGGTGATGTCATTTATATCTATACTAATACAGGTGATATCATAGAGACCTCTGTCAAATCATTATCGTTATATAATAAATCGATTAATGAAATATCAGAAGGAGACTCTAACGCAGCTATTTTGTTAGACGCTCTTACAGTGAGTGAGTCTACAATGGTTCCTGCAGGATCCATAATAGCGACATCGAAATCCTCCAAAGTTGCTTCTGCCAAAACCTTAATGGTTGATGTCAACTTTGAAGGTTCATACACAGATCTTCCGTCAGGCACAATGCAACTCTACAATGGTGGAAGTGATTATACAGTCGCAGTGAAAGGCATATCGTTGTCCACAAATGGATACGCACAACGATATTGCTTGGAAGTGTACTCTTCAACTTCCGACTCATATTTTGCGCCAATATACAACGGTTGTGAAATCACTCTGAGAAAGGAAGGTAGAACCTACGCCACAGGGATAGCGACAATAGTCAAATAGAGGGATATAATTGATACAAGAGAAAGGAAGACTTCTATGAGGTCTTCCTTTCTCTTTATGATATAGAATATTTTGAATGGGGAAAGACTATCTGAATTTAAGAGACTCCCTTTAAATATACCCCATCCACGAAAGTAAATAGGGTGTAAGTATGGAGGTCAAAATTCCATTCAGAATCAAGCCGAGACTTGAAAAAGCCCCATAGCGTGTACTAATCTCCAAGGATGCCGACGTTCCTACCGCATGAGCTGCTGTCCCCATTGAGATACCTTGCGCTATAGGATTCTTCACAAAACCTAACTGCAAAATCTTATACCCCAACATCGCTCCTAAAATACCCGTAATGACAACGACAGCCGCCGTTAGAGAGGGTATTCCACCCACCTGAGACGTTATTTCCATAGCAATAGGTGTCGTAACCGATTTAGGTGCTAAAGATATAATAACCTCCCTCGTCGCCCCTAACGTAGACGCGACAAAAACAACGGAAACAACACCTACAACACATCCAGTCAACTGCGACAGCAGAATCGGCAGAGCCTGCTTCTTTATAGCCTCAAACTGCAAATACAAAGGGACACCCAAGGCGACAACAGCAGGTTTCAACCAAAATTCTATGTATCGTCCTCCTTTCTCGTAGGTGTCAAAGTCAATTCCAAAGACCTCCAAATAAACGATGATGACAGCGATAGTCAACAAAATCGGATTGAGCAAAACAGACCCTGTCTTCTTCTGCAACATCTTAAAAAGATGATAGACACCAAACGTGATGGCTATCAAAAAAAACTCATTTCTTAGAAAATCCATTGATTCTTCTCGCTAACTGATGAACCCAACCTGTAATCACTAATACCATCACTGTACTTACAATAGTAGCGACAAGTATTGGTAGCAACTGCGCCTTTATTATATCAAAATACAACATGATCGCCACTCCTGGTGGAATGAAAAAAAACGCCAAATTAGAGGTCAAAAAATCGGCAATGCCTTTTACCCACTCTAACTTAACAATGCCAACCTTGAGCAAGGATGTCAACGTAAGCAAACCAATGACACTTGAGGGAAGACTGACTCCCGTCAAGTAAACTACCAACTCTCCAAAAGCCAAACATCCAAAAACAATAAAACACTGCAAAATAACGCCTTTCATACACATTCTGGATTACTATGACACATTTACACAACTTTCAAGCCCAACATGACACACAAAAAAAGGAGAACAGCCTTCGACCATTCTCCATCTATTCTTTCAGGCTTCTATTCCTATTTTTCTAAGAATCGTTTGTTCAAAAAAACATACAAAATGACTCCTGCCACCATCAGAAAACCTGAGGTCAACAATGCGGAATTTGAACTAAACGCACCGAAATAATACATCATTAGGATTGCTGCGCCTATTATGACAACAAACACACCCAAATATCTCATAAAACTGCCCATATTCTATGTATTTTTTTATTACTATTTTCCCGACACAATCACTTACAAAGGACGGATATTTTTTTCGTTTAAAAAAATTTTAACGGATAAAATCGCAACCTTTTTTCTTTTGTTGTTGATGTCTACACAAAATATTCTAAATTACTTACCAGACCTCCACAATTTCGTGCTACAGAAATCTTTTCTTCGTCCATGTCTGTCGCCATAATGTGCAAACGCTTCTTCACCAAAGCTGCCAATAACGCTTTTTCTCCATAGCCGCAATCTTTTATGGTGATTTCACCCTCGTCAGGCAAACTATCCACCCATTCAAGTGTCTTCTGCGAATAAAGACCTTTCTTCACTGCTTTTGCAACTTCCGCCCCCTTATAGAGATATTGATGATAAACGTAATCTTGAAAGTAGGATGCAGTCTCTATTTCATCACAAATTTTAGCATATTGCTGAATATAATACTTGTGTACAGACTGACTTGCCTTGCGTGGCTCTTTTCCCTTTATCATCTCGTTTTCACTCGTAATAGGGGGCATAATCTTTACATCTACACGTCCTTTCCTAAGCAGGAACTCTTTCTTCGGGAAAACATGATTGATGCCATGAATCATAATCGGAACAATATCTACATTAAATTTCTGAGCAAGATAGAACGCACCTTGATGGAATCGTAATATCTTTCCTGTTTCCGACCGCGTACCCTCTGGGAAAATTAAGATTGAGTACCCTCTATCTATAGCAGACTGTAAAGTGTCTATGCTCTCTTCTATACCGTTACTAATCGGATAGTACTCGGCAAAACGAATAATATTACCATAGAATGGACAATTCCACACCCATTTGTTCGTAAGACATATAATCTTCGGATTTAACAACAACGTGTACATCAGATCCAAATGCGACTGATGATTGCAGATCAAGATAGATGGCTTCTCGAAATTGTAGCCTCCTACATTTTCAATATGATATTCCACGCCTGGCAACCACTGCGCAAATTTCTTGAAAACCCATGCAATCATCCGATGAAAGCGCAGTTTATTAGTTTCACTTTTCCCTCCTATCACCAACAATGCAAAACCTATCATCGTATAAAGCAAACTAAAGAAAACAAAAACAGTAAAACTCGCCACCGTCTTCATCAGATTACAGAGGGTTATCGGCATAATGCGATTTTCATCACCTCTTTTCGTCAACCATTTGAAGAGTAACGGTGGAAACAAATAGGTCATCAAGATAACAGAACTCATCCCCACAATCGTAACCTCGGCTAACGATTTCAAAGCTGGATGTTTTGCGAAGATTAATGTTCCAATACCAATAAACATAATAAGAGAAGAAAGTGCAACAGATCGCTTATAGGACACCAAAACTTTCTTCCTGTGAGCATACTCATACATCAATCCTTCCGTAACAAAAATCGTGTAGTCGTCTCCTTGCCCAAAAATAAACGTAGCCAAGATAATATTCACAATGTTAAATCGAATGTCAAACAGATCCATCAATCCTAAAATCCAAATCCAGGCCACTGTCAACGGTACCATCGCAATAAGTGTCAATTCAATTCTTCCAAAAGAGAACCAAAGGAAGAAAAAGACGATGAAAGCACAGACAAACAGAACTAAATTGAAGTCTGAAGACAATTCCTCCAACATCTCATTAAACAAGAACTTGTCATCAAATGCGAAAACTTCTGGCGAGAGTTGGTTAAGATCACTCTGCAACAAGTCTGCATTTTCTTTTTCGCAATTCAACGTAGTGTAGAGCAAACACTTATCATCTGAGTCTGATATGTACAGGTTTGTCAACGCTTTTTCTATGACAGAAAAGTCGGGGGAGACCTTATCATCCAGCGAAGTACTAATTCTTTTGATGAAAGCGGAGAAAAATTCTTGAGGCAAACCAATTTTTGCGCCCTCCGTCACCACTATAGCCGTAATCTTTTCTTTGCGTTCCCTCCAATAATGATTCCATTTTTCTACTCTCTCCTTTTGTAATTTTCGAGATGGAGAAAAACAGGATATACCATACACACGCTTCACATTATTCTTTTCACATATAGTGTCTAACGAATGTCTGATAGACTCATACGTTTGCAACACTTCCTCTTTGTCAGATCCCTCGCATACAAAATAAGTTTTCTGCAAGGTATCACTTGTCTGTTCAATAAGGTTCTGCAATTCTGTCCGCTGAGAATCCGTCATATAGTTAATTTTATGCAAATCAGCATCAAACGAGGTTCTCAAACTTAGGAAAGCCAATGGAATCGTAAGAATTACCACTGCCAAAACAATGTATTTATTTTCTTCTAAAGAAAAATTGGCGATCTTTGTCAAGAAATTATCTTCAGTAATAGGTCTTTTAAAAAGACTTCTCTTGAAAAGATGGGGCATGAACACCAACACAAAAACGATGGCACCAACAAGTAAGGAGGCTGCGAAAATACCCATATCCTCCATCGCCGTCGAATTGATGAAAGTGATGCTAAGGAAAGCACCCACCGTCGTGATATTTCCAATGACAAGCGGAGAGGCAATCTCCCTTATCGTCTCCTCTCTTGTCTTTCCCTCTCTCAAATGCGCCAAGAAATGCAAAGGATAGTTTGCAGCTATACCTACTATGATAGAACCGATTCCCACCGCAATAACCGAGATACTTTCCCTACAAAAAGACAACACCGCTAAAGCCATCAAAGCACCAAAAGCAATTGAGAACAGTAATAGCACGACAGAGCGTATATCTCTGAAAAAATAAAGCAATAGTACAATAATCAATGCCAAAGCCAAAACAGAAGTAACAATCGTATCTGTTTTTATTTGTTCTGCATTCCCTATCGAAATGTCTGACGCACCAATATGACTTATTTCGCAAACCCCATTTCTCTCAATAGACTGGGCGGTTTCCTCAATAACATCTATCCAATGTTTATTGAGCATTGTCTCACTGGACGGTACAAGGGAGGTCAACGTCACAACAGCCTCCTTACCCTCTTTATCAAACACATAGCCATTATATTGCTGGAAAGTGTTTTTCTGATAGGCATTCTGTAGATTCTTTAAAATCGTCGATGAGATATGCAAAGGATCGTTTACCAACATATTTTGTAACACCCCCCCCGTTGGTGAATAAAGCAAATCACGTGTCCACAGCAGCTCATTTTTAAGTCGAGTTGTGTCCGCAAGCAAAGAATCTAATCGCGCATAATCCTTTTCTTCCATAAAGTATGGAAGATTATCCACGATGAAATCGGACATCTTTGAAATATCGTCCGACGATACTTTATAGAAGATATCATTTGTCAGTCGTGTTGTATCCTTAACCTTCAGTTGTGCAACAAATTGCTCTACACACGCACAAAGCGTATCATTATTGCATTTTATGCTATTTTTCAACGAGAAAAAAACAACTATCTTGTTGGTTGTATTCAGATGCTGATAGGCATTGATAATGCGTTCTGTCTTCTCACTCTTCGGTAGAAACGCACCAATATCTTCCGAAAACCTTGCACATCTAAAAACAACAACAGACATAATAGCCACGCACGCAAACAAAACCAACTTTGCTCTGGCTGATGATTGGCCAAAAATTTTATAGATTTTCAAAAGGATTTCCTTCATTTTATCATTTTTTTATTTTTCTAATCATCCACCTTATCAACATTGATGGATACCCATAAACAACCGCAAGCAGACAAAGTAACGTGTTCAGCACACTTATTCGAAAGAAATCCTTTCCTGGACGAAAGTGAGATACACGCTCCTCTTTAGGTGGGTAATAAACATGAATCGAAATAGGTTTCAACGGTACTAATTTCCAAGCACATCTTACTAAAAGTTCTAACTCTGCTTCGTATCTTTTATTAAATGGCGTGATGAAACCGATGCTTTTTAAAGGATAAAGCCGATACCCAGTTTGCGTGTCAGGTAATTTTTGTAAAGTCTGAATATGAAACCAGAAATTTGAAAATCTATTGGCAAAATTGTTGCCTGAAGGCATATTAGGATTGTCAAAAGAACGACTTCCTATAATAATCGCATTAGGATTTTCCATGTGAGCCTCAACAAAAAGCGACAAATCAGAAAACTTATGCTGACCATCAGAATCTAATGTGATAACACTCTCCACTCCTAAATCTCTTGCTTTTAGGAAACCCTCTTTCAGTGCATTTCCCTTTCCTTTATTCTTAGTATAAGAAACCAACTGAATTTTCTCCTTCCATCGTGATAATATATCACTCGTTTGATCTGTTGATCCATCATTTACCAAAATTACAGTGTCACAATAGTGCACTGACTCTTCTATAACTGCATCAAGTGTCTTTGCATTATTATAAGTGGGAATGAGCAACGCAATCTTATTCTCTTTCAAATAGTTTTTTACTTCCTCTATTGTCATGGAACAACTCAATATGCTTTACTGTTCTACAAAAAAAAGTTTTGCCTTACAATGTGCCTTCTCTTCAGATACGACACTTACATCGACCAACCATTTTCCTTCTAACTCTTTCACCTTTAGAATCAACTTATACCTCTCGTTTATCTTAGGAAATACCGGACTAATAAACTTCATCAACGACACATTGGAAATACGCACCTTCTTTTCTAAACTATCCTCAACGGCCTTAACAATAATATCAGACAAACAAGAACCTGGAAGAATAGGATATGTCGGGAAATGAGCGGCGAAAAGTGGGTGCTCGGGTTCTAACACGAATGAATACGCACCTTCTATTTTTTCAAGATAAAAGAATGGTGAATTTTTCATTTTTACTTCTTTTTATTTGATCATGAAATAAGAACCTATCATTATAAAAAAAACGCCAATCCACCGAGAGAATGGAATGGTTTCATGTAAGATGAAAATGCCTAACAACATACCAAAAACATAACTTAAACTGGTTAGAGGATAGGCTATAGACAAGGGATAATGTTTCAAAATATACATCCATAAAATCGTCGCTGACCCCATAGTAAGTCCTACCAAAGGCCACCACCAATTAGTGAGTTGCTCACATATCTGACTCCATGTCCAGGAAAAATTCTCTGCTTTCTGCACCGCCTGCTTCAAGCACAATTGTCCCGAAGACAGTAGAAGAGACTGAATAGCGGATAGAACAAGAATCTTTATCATTCTTTGAGAAGAGTTAATGAATATTCTGTCTTATTGTACTGGTTAACCACCAACAACGACCGCGGTTTTTCTATTTTCATGCAATCAGAGGTGAGAAATTCTGGCACATATTTTCGATGTAAACATTGCGCCGCTACATATATTCCCATTGCCGACATAGTAAACGAATCGCCAAAGAGATGTTTAAAAAAAATGATTTTATCATTCAGACCAAGCGCATTGAGAATTCTATCATACTCTTCCCCATTCTCCCTATCTCCATTCTTCCCAACAACAACTCCGCCTATTTCTTCTCTTGTCAGGCATCCTCGTTCAAGCAATCGAACTAATTCGGAACGAAGATCTTCATCCGTTGGCAAATGCCTTATACGTATGTCAACCACCTCACAAAGAGTATGACTCGTCCTTCTATCTCGCAACAAAAAACTTACAGAATTTTCGCCAGAAAACGTTCCCATACTTCTATTTTGTGTATAGTCTTTCATCGTTGGCATATCTCTTTTCCATTGTCCTATTTGTCGGTACATCTCAAAATAGGCATCTGTCATCTCATCCACACCATTCACAAGCGCAGAATGTATCTTTCCACACTCCATCTGAACGATAGCATCCAACAAAGCAGAATCAAACGAGATGCCACAATGGGAATAGGTCGAATTATAGCCGTGACATTTCAATGCAATAGCCACCTGCGAACCTACCGTATTATGGGTGGAGTGAATAAAATTAGTGGGCGACAGATTTTGCTCACTGTCATCAATCATGGCATTCAAGAATTTTTCTGTACTACCGATACAACCTAATCCTGTTCCCGTCAACACTGCATCTGGAGCAAGATCTTCCACCTCTCTAACACACGAAAGTGCCGATGAAATGGAACATTTCAACAAGACACCCATCCTTCTCGATACATTTGGTGCAATGAAAGGTTTGAAATCAGGTGTGACAAAACGACTATGGAGAGAATCCGCCCACTGAGGATTCGTCATCCACTCGTCACAAAGAGGCTTCTGGTTGGAAATCTGTTTCGCACTATCAATAAAAAAGCCCATGGTTTACTTTAGCGTTTTATTATAAAACTTTGCCAACAAACTAATTCTGTCTATCATCATATTTTGAGAAAATACAAGTAGTGTCATTGCCACCAAACCCAAACGAATTAGACATCACATTCATAAAATCTGCCTTCCGACATTTCTTCTCAGGACATAAGCCAGTCTCCTCTATCGGATTTTCAAACTCAATGTTGCCCGGGATAAAACCATACTGAAGCGCAAGAATAGAGAAAACCGCCTCCAAACCTCCCGCCGCACTTGTGGTATGACCGGTGTATGATTTTGTTGATGAAAACGGAGGTATTTGATTGCCAAAAATCTTTTTTAACGCAATACTTTCGTGCAAATCATTATCTCTCGTTCCCGTTCCATGTACATTGATGTAACTAATATCTGATGGAGAGAGTCCAGCATCATCCAAAGCACGCTTCATAGCCATACATTCACCCACACTCTCTGGCGAAGTGGCTGTTTGATGATACGCATCACATTGGTTTGCATAGCCTTTCAGTTCACAGAGAATCTCCGCGCCTCTCTCTTTCGCCTCATCTTCTCTTTCAAGAACAATATACGCTGCGCCCTCTCCTAAATTCAATCCTGCGTTATCTCTGTCAAACGGACGGCACGGTTGATGTTCCAAAATCAACAACGAGTTGAATCCGTTCAAGTGGAATTTACTAATTGACTCAGAGCCTCCGACAATCGCAGCTTTTACGCGTCCACTCCTGATGAGCTCTGCACCCAAAACAATCGAATTTGCGGCAGATGAGCATGCAGTGGATATTGTTGTCACAAAATTGAAACGCCCAAAGACACGACTCGCATAATCGGTTCCGTAACCACAATCATGCGCCTTAATGAATTCTGTATGTTTCCCCTCAAAAAAATCTCTATAATACCGCTCACTCTTTTCCATTCCACCCACTGTCGTTCCGCTAATGAACGCAGTCGGGACAGCTTCTGTAAGTCCCGATTTTTTTACGGCTTCTTTCAATGCGATAATCGCCAAAAGTGGATTACGCGTAACCAACGCCTCGGAAGAGACACCCGCCAGTTTACGCAATTGATTCTCGTCCATCTTGACCTCTCCACAAGGAAGTTCCTTATGGCGCGTGTCAAGATAGTCTACCTCACCTATTGCCTTCCGCCCTTCCAAAAGTGCTTTTTTATTGGCTTCAACTCCGACACCTAAAGAAGAGATGATTCCATACCCTGTAACAACAATTCTATCGAGCATCTTATTTTGTTCTGTTCTTTGTGATATACTCAGCCATCACACGAATAGATTTGAAGATATCTTTTCCTTCTTGCGCATTTTTGAGTTTAATGCCATAGTTTTTTTCCAACAAGACAATCAACTCCAACGCATCAATAGAGTCTAATCCTAAACCTTCTCCAAACAAAGGTGCGTTTTCGTCAATATCAGCAGGAGTCATCTCTTCCAAATTCAACACTTCAATAAGTTCCTTCTTTAATTCAAGTATAAGTTCATCCATACAATAGTTTTTTTTGTTTTTATTTTCATTCAATCTCTACAAAAATAAGAAAATTATTTGCTTTCATTCGTAGAGTCCACGATTCAATAGTATTTTTCAATACTCTCTTTCGTCCACAAATCAACGCCTATCTCATCTTCCATTGAGACATGGAATAAGAGTGTATCACAAACACCGTCTAAGTAGTTCACCCAACCTATCAAAAGATTGTTTATTTGCTTCTCAGGCAACAAACTCGTCAACCCCACCTGATAGATTTCATCCGCATCAAACTTTGGAAGAATATACGAGCAACTTTCACCTTTCAACTTATGACGGATAGCGATTTCCCCAGTTACGATATTTGACAAGGTATAGACGAAAACAGACGGACTAGGAAAATAGTTGTCGGCATCTTTTATCGTCTTTTGGTAGGATTTGTCATTATCCAACGACGAACAATTATTGAAAACAATCACTGACCAATCGGGATGCCCATCTTCTTCAACTTGCAAGCCACTTGCTCGCACCGCAAATTCGGATGCCAAGAATCCAGCTTTACAGAGATTGTCCATCTTGAAAAACTTCGGATATTGAACGCCCAAATGACGATAGATATTAGTCAGCCAATCCTCGTTTCGTGTGATTATAATCTCCTTTTGATTAATTTTCACACTCTCCGAGGTTATTCTCACCGCAGTTCTTATATAAGGGGCTTTACTCATTTTTCAAACTCTATATCTATGACTTTATATCCTAA
The DNA here is from genome assembly GCA_963619325.1 of Bacteroidaceae bacterium. GTDB lineage: Bacteria > Bacteroidota > Bacteroidia > Bacteroidales > Paludibacteraceae > UBA1181. Next base: position 28,835 of record CAVEVQ010000001.1, read on the forward strand.
TGCATAAAACATGCTACGGAATTGATTCTCCGCATTTTCCTTTGCCGCAACTAAGTTTTCATCGGTCAAAGCGTCCGCTTTCATTTTTTTCTTGGCATTTTGATACATACCTTCTTTCAATGTCGCAGATACCTTTCCCGACTCATAGAAAACGCGTGTTTTCGTATCGTCGATGATATTTTTATCTAACAAAGTAATTTTAGGCAGTTGAATTTCCGCGGTGTCCCCATGACAATTAAGCCAATTTTCTTTTACGTTCTTCATATCAATGCCTAAACGAGCTGTTCCCATGTAAATACGAGTTGACTGCGTGCCTGAGAAAGTTTTTTTCAACGTTGTGTCTACAACTTCCTCTAACTGCACGGTGAGGAACTCCCACTCTGCCACCTCCTGAATCGAAGTTATCGTGGTTGGCGTTTCTTGAATTTTCTGCTCTTTCTCATCTTCATTTCCTTTACAGTTATGCATAAAAAGATAGAGAATCAGACAAACGGCCAAAAGTATCCAAAATAACGGCGTCTTCATCATCTCCACAGTGAGTTGCGTAGACCCCTTCGCACTTCTTCTTGTCTTTGTTGATGTATTATTTTTCTTTGTCGCCATATCTTCTAATTTTCAATATTTATTAGTTCTTCTTCGGCAGTGATATTAAACCATGAATGGTTTGCTCCGATTTCTTATTTTCTTCGATTTTGTCGGGAAACTTCAGCGTGATATTAGACGCCTTATAACCTGCTGCCTCTAAAATAGGGAGTAACACATTATATGCGGAAACTCGACTCTTATCAATGATGTCGCTTTCTGCCATACTTTGCAAAACACTCGCTCTACCTTGTTGAATAAAAGACTCTTTCTCTTCCGTTGTGAAATCAGACCGATTCCATGAAACAAAAGATTTCTCGTTTTCATAATCTATCTTTGAAGAAGTCATTTCTATGTTAGGCTGCGGCAAAACAATTGTTATCCGTTCACCTTCAATTTTCACGTTTTCATCAGAGAAATTTGAAAAATCAATATAGGCTTTCACTACAGCATCTATGGGAATCAGAATCTTACGATCTCCTGGAATCGGAATAGAAAACTCTTCGTTGAACACAGAACCTTTCAGTGCGTTTGCATCTTCGTATGTCAAGATCTTACGCACATTATACTGCGTAGTATAGAGCTTTGAGCAACTTGAGATTTTCTGTGTCAGCGTCGGTTGTTCTTGCGCCTCTATATTCTCTTTGTCCTCACTTCCACAACTTGTCAATAGAGTAACAAGCGACAAAATAGTCAATGTCACACTTCGTAATCTTTTCATATAAACCTCATTCATTTTATTCATTATTTCACCCATAGATGATGGCAGCATTGCTACCTCCAAATCCAGAAATGATTTTTAAAAAGGAGTCTCCCTTAGTTGAATCTAAAAGTTCACTGGCCACAGTAATCTTTTTTATTGTGCCCTCCTCTTCAAATCCGTATGTGGACAAGATCTTCTTCTCTTGCAAGGCGTAACCCGACAAAATACATTCCAACACGCCTGCAGCTCCTAATGTATGCCCGAAATATCCTTTTAAACTATTCGTCGGAACATCTTGAAAACCACTTCGGAATATTGCCCAGGATTCCATATCGTCATTATAGAGAGTGGCTGTACCATGAGCATTAACAAACGAAAGCCTCCTTCCTTCAGCACACTTATTTCTCATTGCAGACTGTATGGCAAGATACAATCCTTCACCTGTTCGCGAAGGCCCAGATATATGATTAGCATCATTTCGATTGCCCGTCCCCAAGATTGACAAGCAACCATCTATCGGACTGTCGGATCTTTCCAAGACTATCGTAGCCGCAGCCTCACCTAAATTCAGTCCACATCGGTTTTTATCAAACGGTTTACAACGTTGCGAGGATAGAGCCTTAAAAGACTGAAATCCAGAAACAATGAACTTACTTAGCACCTCCGCACCGATAACTACAGCATACTTATATTTATCATTTCTTTTCAATTTTTCGTCGGCATAGATTTGTGCGGCAACCCCCGATGTGCAAGCGTTGCTTACCACCACCACTTCATTAGGATTTCCGAAAAACGCTCCTATTAGCTGGGCGGAAACGCTCATATCAACTCTACCATTATCAAATCCATCTGGATTTTCCAACAATTCTATATTCCCTTTCGTCGTCGAAAGAACGAAAAAAAGATCTGACCTGTCTGGATTTATATCCAACTTTTCTAATGCGTAAAATGCCGATAAAATCGCTATTTTTTCAAAATAGGTATAACGTATTTTCCCACTATAAAAAGAAAAAAACAAAGAATCAATAAGTTCATGCTCCAACAGAGAACCAAAGAAAGGTTCTGGCAAACCAAATACACAATCATGCAGTTTTGCCTTACTTTCACCTCTCTTTATCGCCTCATAAACCTCTTTCGAGGTTTGTCCTAAAGGGGATATAATGTTATCACCAATCTTATATGAACGATATTCTGACATTTTTCATTTATTTCTTAATTAATTTCAGAAAGGAGAATCGGACAAAACGACTTGTAGTTCACCTTTTACAATGACCTCGTCATCCACTTTTGCAACCACATTGTATGAACTCATATTGTCAAAGACAAGATTCTCCTCCGCTTCGGTTGTCAACATTTCTCCGACACATACCTTTCGGTGAATTTCACACTGCTTCACCGCTGCAACCAATCCAATGTTTATTTTATTACTCTTTCGTATATGAATCTCCACGAAGCCAATGTGAGCCGCACACGTTTGCGCCAAATTCTCCAATAATCCACCTTCCGACAACTCGCCATCAACCACCGTAACACAATCACCAGAAACCGTAAATTGAGTTACACATTTTTTTTCGCTTCCATCGCAAATTTTATCCACTAATATGAATGGACGTTGTTGCGGTAAATATCGGTTGATAGGAAGAATTTTTATAGGTTCCATCAGAACTTTTTCGATTATTTATTTTTTAGTCTACAAGCTATCAAACTATGTCCTTGTCCTAACCCATCATAGATCGTTTCAATCTCCAACCCGGCATTTTCAATGCAACGTGTCAAATCTTCAGAATAGAACATCTTGCTATTACCATTTGCCATCGCAGTAAAATAGATGCTCGTTTGCGCTAAACAATACGAGGCAGTCTCAAATCGCTGACGATCCCATAGCGTCTCCATTATATAAAGGCGTACATTTTCGTCCATACTTTCAGCAGCTCTCGTAAGAATACTCTCTACCTGTTCTTCACTGAAACAATCCAAAAACTGACTCATCCATATTATATCATATCCCTTCGGAAAGACCGTTTTAGAATCTAACAGATTACCTGGGACTCCATGAATTCGTTCTTTCCCCTCAACATTTTCAACCGCTTTCTTCATCAACTCCAGTTGTTGAGGAAGATCCATAATGGAAACCTCCACGTCTTTCTTAAACTTGACACACTCCGTGGCAAACCGTCCTGTGTTACCTCCAACATCCAACAACGTTTTTGCACCATTCCCGAAAAGTATATTCAAAGCTTGGTTGAACGAACAGTCAGAATAGTAATGATCGAAGCCAAACCAACTCTTCTGTACATCCGCAGGCAAACTTGACAATCCCTCATAAATCGTTGGCCAATCGCCAAACACCTTCAACCCTGCTGGAGTTCCCTCCTTAATAGCCTCCTCCAAATGGAACAAACCCAAATAGTTGACGTCATGATTGAAATCCAAATTAACCCTCGTCATCTCATTGTTCAGCAAAAACCATCCTGTTTTAGAAATAAAGAACTTATCTTCTTTGAGAAGAATCGTTCCTATCGTGAGTGAAGACTCCAACAAACACTGGATGCCATAATGAGACAATCCCGATCTTTGTTCAATTTCGTCAAATGAAAGTCCATTTTTGTTCTCGTCTAACATTTTCAAAATTCCAAACTTCAACATTAAGCGAGAAACTTGGAATACAACTGGACCAAATGCAATTTCCTCAGCTCTACGTTGTGCTTCAAGAGCTGAGTAACGCTCCTTCCCATAAAATTCTTTCTGTGGAGAATTTAACTTTATCTTCATACTCAGTAATAGTTTTTACTCTGTTTTATTTGTTGATTCATTCCAAAAAGGAAAGAAATTAAACCACTGCAACGGATATCTTTTCAGAATCTCCTCCAACACATTCACGAAGTCAAATGCCATCGCCTCCGCTCTCTTGATTGAATTAGGCAACTCGGGATGCGAATCAATCTGTCGCTCGCAAACTTTATAAGTAGTACCTCGCTCTTTCATTATAAAGAGTGAGACCACAGGGACACCCAACTGCGCTGCCAATCGGAAAGTGCCAATCGGGAAATCTGCGGTTCCATCCAATAAATCACAAGCTACGCTTTTCGTGCTACCCCAAAGCCTATCACTCGGTATCACAACAATTTCACCTTTTTCAATCACTTCCTTTATCGTAAAGAGGTGGGACATATCTGGCATCACCGGAATCAAGTTTATGTTGGATGTCTCAAAAGCGCCATCTCTACGTTTCTGGAACGCAGCCCGCTCAGACATGGAGATGATGGCATTAATTCTCTTCTTCTGTATAGGAAAGCACAAACCCGAAAGTTCTAAATTGCCAACATGCGCACCCACTATAAAGAATCCTTTTTCTTCCTTCATCATCGACGGAATACATTTGCCTTCTCCGACAATCTTGAATTGTTTTCTATTTCCCGCCAATAAGGCAAACTTGTCTAACACCACCTGACCGAACAAGACATGATTTCGAAATGTTGACCATGCCGCCTTCATCGGAGAATAATGATGTCTCTCCCTAAAATATTGATAAATTGCATGACGACCCTTTTTTCCGAACAACAAATAAAACGGAATCGTCAGATATAAAATCGGATATAGCACACGAACACTAGCAAAACTTAAAAACCAGAGCAAGAAGCATTGTCCAAATGCGCCACCTCCTGTTCTTCCATCCCACTTAGATTTACTCGTCCCTTTTACACTCTGCTGGATTTTTTCCATCTCCTACATTTCAGCATTTGGGGTTAATAAATCACGAACCTCGCCAAAAGCACGTTCCAAATGACTCATTTCTTTTGAAAGGAAAACATAAAAATCGTGCCATTGCTCCTTCTTGTGAATATCCAAACTCTCTTGCACACGATAGATACGAGAAACAATTGTGCCACAAGGCTTCTCAAAGTCATGCTGCCAAATGGCATCTGCAAAATATTGATCAAACACCACCTTGTACTTCCTCATAATATCAAACAGCTCTTCACGACGACGCTGTTCGTTAAACTCCAAAATAACATACGCACCATCACGAGTAGCATCAAACTTCAACTCTACACCTTTAATTTTTGTATTATAGAGAATCCACTTCTTCTTGCGATACTTGAATCTTGGAAGATTTTCGCAAAAGGCATCAAATCCGTTCCAAAAATCTCGCTTTAATTGTTTTGCTTCCTCTCTTGTATACATCGTAATGGGTTTTGCGTACAAAAGTAAAATTTATTTTGTCTATATATGAGTAATTTAGAGCATAATCCGATAAAAATTTCTAAATTCGCACGATAAAGTGGACTTTCAGTCCTCATAACATCATAATAACATATTGAATGGATAAAATTAGTTACGCATTGGGGCTTTCAATGGCATCGAACCTTCAGAATTCAGGGTTCAAAAATGTTGATTTGGAAAGTTTCATGAATGGAATGAACGCTGTTTTTCACCGTTTTCAACCCGAGATGAGTCTTGACGAGGCACATCAGATTTTAAGTCAACATTTCGCCAAGATGCAAGCAGAGGCGGACGAAGCCAACAAAGAATTAGGCAAGAAATTTTTGGCTGACAATGCGAAAAAAGAAGGAATTAAGGTTACCCAAAGCGGTTTGCAATACGAAATCTTGATAGAGGGTAAAGGAGACAAGCCTAAGGAGACGGACACCGTTCGTTGCCATTACGAAGGCAGACTGATTGACGGCAATGTTTTCGACAGTTCGTTTAAAAGAAACCAACCTGCGGATTTTCCTGTCAATCAAGTAATTCCAGGATGGGTCGAGGCATTGCAACTGATGCCTGTTGGTTCTAAATGGAGGTTATACATACCTTCTGACTTGGCATACGGAGAACATGGAGCAGGCGACCTCATTGGCCCTAATATGACCTTAATCTTCGACGTTGAGCTAATAGAGATTCTGAAATAATCAAAAAGCGTTTAATCAAAATATGCGAAAAGGTTTATTAATATTAGCAACTTTATCTGTCATATCATTGAGTCCTTCCGCACTGGCCCGGCCGGCGAGAAAAAGCTCCGATGCACAAATGACAGAGAAAGACTCTGCTAGCTATGCTGTCGGCGTGGCATTCGGACAGAGTGTTCGTGAGAACCTACAGCGTTTGCCTGGAGGTCCCTACAACGAGACATTGATGATGGAGGGACTGACAAAAGCGTTTAGCCAGAACGACACTGCTTCAATGATAATTCTTCCTTCTCAAGCGCAAACATTCTTTACCGCATATCTAAAAAAAGTTCAAGAAGAGGCGGCAAAAAAGGCACAAGCAGAGGGCATCGCCTTCTTGGAATCCAACAAAACGAAGCCGGGGGTGATGACCACCAACAGCGGATTGCAGTACTTGGTGCTGACTCAAGGGAAAAGCGATGTTAGACCGAGCGCAACCGACAAAGTAAGGGTTCACTATCACGGGACTTTGATTGATGGAACTGTTTTTGACAGTTCTATCGACAGAGGTCAACCTATCGAGTTTGAGCTGAATCGAGTAATCAAAGGGTGGACAGAAGGATTACAGTTGATGACTGTCGGATCAAAATTCCGTTTCTTTATACCTCAGGAGCTTGGTTACGGCGCACGTCAAGCAGGATCGATTCCTCCATACTCGACATTGATTTTCGACGTTGAGCTTTTGGATGTGGGAAAACCAACCACGGAGCAAGGTGCTAACAACAGTCCGAAATTTCAATTTCCAACGTATCAAAAAAGCGGTAAATAAGCCCAATATTAGAAGAATATCAAGAATATAAACAGAATAGAAATGAAGAAATTATCCTTAATGGCAGTGGCTGTGGCTTCTGTCGGATTCATGGCCTCATGTGGTTGTGACGTTGAAAACACAAAGATTGTATCACACATTGACACAGCCTCATACGCTTTAGGTTTGAACCAAGGTTCAATGATGAAACAACAGCTTGAAACGCTACCAGGACAAAAAATCAATGCTAAAGCCTTCCTAAAAGGATACATCGCAGCGATGAATGCCGACTCTGCCAACATCACAATGGACGAAGAGGAGTGCGTCAAAGTACTCCAAAAATACTTTGCAGAATTGGATTCTATCCGCCGCGATGATATGCAGAAAGAAGCAATCCGTACAAAACTACAAGCAGATAGCGCATTAAGTGCCAATAAAGCCAAAGAAGGCGTTGTCGTTACAGAAAGCGGTTTGCAATACCGTGTTATTGCAGAGGGAACAGGAGTTCAACCAACAATAGAAGACACTGTCGTTGTATTGTACACGGGAAAGACAATCGACGGGAAAGTATTTGATTCAACAGACCTCCGCAATGGACAACCAGCGACTTTCCCTCTGAGAGGTAACATTCAAGGTTTTGCAGAAGGTGTTCAACTAATGAAAGAAGGCTCAAAATATGAGTTTTTGTTGCCATCTGAGTTGGCATACGGAGAAAGAGGTGCCGGACCGGAGATTAAGCCGAACTCAGCATTATTCTTCGAAGTTGAATTGGTGAAAGTACTTCCTGCTAAGCAAGAAAATCAAAAAAAGAAATAACGAACAACTACAAATCCAACAAGAGAGGGAGTGGCGATTAAAGCTGCTCCCTTTTTTTCAATACAATATAATAGAATAAAAAACTTGACAATTTGATAAGAAAAAGTGTCATATCATAGAAAAACAATTTATATTTGTGTCAGATTGTAAACTTAAAATATGGATAAAATAGATGACTTAGACCGAGATATCTTGATGATTATAACCAAGAATGCTCGAATTCCATTTAAGGATGTAGCGGCTGAGTGTGGAGTGTCAAGAGCAGCCATCCATCAGCGGGTACAGCACTTATTTGATTTGGGGGTTATAATCGGGTCTGGATACCATGTCAACCCTAAAATCCTAGGCTATCAGACATGTACCTACATAGGTATCAAGTTGGAAAAGGGGTCTATGTACACGGAGGTAGTACCCGAGTTGGAGAAAATTCCGGAAATCGTAGAGTGCCACTTTACAACAGGGCCCTACACAATGATGATTAAACTCTACGCAAGAGACAACGAACACTTGATGCAGCTATTGAATGGTAAGATTCAGAGTATCAAGGGCGTGTCTGCAACGGAAACGCTGATTTGCTTAGAGCAGAGCATAAAAAGAGAGTTGCCAATATCTCTCTAAAAAACACTCCGAGAAGGAGGTTATTCTCATGTCCTTAGAAGGGTCAGTATCAAATTGATACTGACCCTTTTTCACACATCCAAAAGATATTTTATTGTTCCATAAATTGAAAAAAAAGAGTAGCAGAATCATCTCCGCTACTCCAAACTATACATTTCATCTACTGTAATAGTACATTTTTCACCGCTATCATTCGGCTTACTCGTGGCACTGCTTATGCCTGCCTGTGCTATCATAAGCAATCCCACCAAAATAGCAATCATCATGGCGATATTTCGCTTGACTCTCTGCATATCCCAAAAGTTCTATTTTTTAGAGAATTTCAAATATGACTTTTCAACCTCCAACAAATAAATACCAGACTTCATCGTACTTGCATCGATTTCTGCACCATTTTGGGTTTTACCTGTCTTAACAATGCCACCTCCCAAATTGTAGATTGTATAAGCAAAATCTCCTTGTAAATCAGTTTGCAAAGAGAAGTTATCCTCCACAGGATTAGGATAAACAGCTACAGCAGGTGAGGCTGCAAGAACCTTCTCTTCACCTAATCCAGAGACCTCTATTGTTGAGAAAACTATCTTATTAACCTTGCTAAGCGCATTCGATGCAACACTTGCCCCGTCTCCCGTTACATCTACAACAATATTATCGTCTGAAAAATACATCTTTCCACCATCATACATTGTATATGTCTGTGTACCCGTCGACAATTCCATAGTTACCTTAGTGGCAGTTCCTGCACTAGCAGACAATACAGTCAGCGCTGACAACGCACCTCCCAATATTTTTACTACTAACCTCTTACTTTTCATATCCATCAGATTTAAAAAGTTAATACTTTGTTTACCAAGCACTTTTTCTTTTGTGCTCGATAAAATTATTGATAGCAGAGGGTTAGAAATACTTATTTCAATGAAAGAGATTTATTTCCGTCAGAATTGCCTTTTTTTTCATTTACAGACAATTTTAGGACAATATTCTTCAGCGAACGAAGGAAGAAACGCAAAAGTGCCTCACAAAAAATATTGCGAGGCACTTTCAAAGACTTGATATTAACGTCCTTACTTAACAACTACCCTTTGCACAGCATCTTTTGTACGCACAACATAAACGCCATGAAGAGAACCATTCATCAACGTAACATCACGCCCAAAGAGATCGAATATTTTACAATCTCCATCGGTATGAATATGACCTTCATTGACATACAATCCATAGACACGAGCATTTTGCACATCTGAGGGTGTTGCATACGGAGGTGTTTCTACCTGTGTTATACCCTCCGAAAAATGATAGCCAAGTGCCTTATATGTTCCATTTGTTTCAGCAAATCCTGCAGGATTAGGACTTCCATCTGCATTTCTCCACTCCGTATGGAAGTCGCTTCCCATAGAAGGGACTACAAGAGTCATAAACTCAGAATCCGACATAGTGACTACAGTGCCAAGTTTAGAACCATTCTCCATCGTCGTTTGATCTTTTGCGTAGTAATACTTGCTATTGTAGTAAACTGAATTTGTCATTGAACCCACGAACTTATCGTTACTCACCTTTATGCCTTTAGCATTAAGAGAAGAAACATTGTCCGTATTTATGTATGAGATGACATTATCGAATTCTGTCACAGTATCTGTACAACGATAAAGTGAAAAGTTTGGTTTTCCATTTCCGCCGACACCGTTGTTGTAGGATGTACAATTTTTTAGACTACCAAGCTTTGGATTGTTGTTATCTGTGAAACCACAATTGAGATTCTCAAAAGCGAGACAATTTTCAACAATATGCGCTGATCCTATACCTGACCCTCCGAGTTTGAACCCATTTCCATCACAATCACCATACCCTTCACCAAACTCTGTAAAGCCATTCCTGAAAGCGATACAATTTCTGAGTGTCACGACACCAATGGGTCCAGTCTCTTTTTTCGCATACAAGTCCCACCCATCATCCGAATTGTTGTATGACAAACATCCATCAAAAATGTTTCCTTCACCACAAGTTAGCTTAGCGGCGAACCCATCGGCGTTTTCCATAGTTGCATTATCGCAGTTGTTCTTTGAAGTGCAGTTTTTCACAATGTTGTTGGAGGGCCAATCAGCCAAGGAAGACGCATCTGTTCTATAACGAGAAATCTGAAGTCCGGTGTCTTGATTGTCGTTGAATAACATCATTTCAATAATGTTGTTGCTACCAGAAAGTAACATTCCATTGTCTGCCGCTTTCTTTATTTCAAAGCCATAGAACCTCCAATAGTTTCCATCAAGTACAACTCCACGCTTTGTTCCATCTGCCTCTCCTTGATTTGAAAAATCCCATACAACCTTTGCATTAGGATATGCCATAATCGTCTTGTAGCCCGAAGCAGTTCCTGAGTTATTCTGATCAATTAGAATCATCTCACCAAACTCGTAAGTACCCTCAAGAAGATAGATTGTTCCTCCCGCTGACACATTAGTGATTGCGTTGACAACACTTGTTGGCGAACTCATAGAAGTGCCATCTCCATCTCCATTAGGAGAACAAAAGATATCAGAAGAAACTGATGCAGAAACGTCAACCGCCACCCCAAGGAGCAGAGTCGACACAAATAAATCTTTTAGTTTAAGCATAAAAAATGGTTTTGTAAGTAATATGATAATTTGACAAATAAAGATTAAAGACCCAACAATAGTCTTCCTCTTTATCTGCAAAAATAGGATAATTTTCAACTATTCGGAGGAAATGATAGGGGGAAATATATCTTTAATCCGCAGAAAATCTTTCATCATCTTAGGTAAGTTTATCAACATAGCTATGTGTTTGTAAGTTTTTGTTTATCAGACACCTTATTTTATAAATGTTATTGCGAAAATATGGTAAAACACTAAGTATACTTTTGTCTTTGACAAAGTAAAAAAAATAATACCTTTGCCAAACGATTGAATTATGTACAAAAACAAATTATGTATCAAGTTACAGCTTCTATTGTTATATATAAGCCAGACATTGAGGAATTGTTGGCAACAATCAGATCCTTCCTTTCAACTAAATTGTCTATCTTGCTTGTAATAATAGACAATTCTCCCAATAAAGAGGCAGAAAAAGCAATTCCTAAAAATGATAAGATAGAATATCACTATATGGGAGAAAATATTGGATTTGGCAAAGGTCACAACTATGCCATTCAACAGATTAAAGGGCTGACTCCATACCATTTAGTATTAAATCCAGACGTCGAATTCACAAGTGGAGTTATAGAAACCTTAATTGATTATTTAAGAAATCATGCAAAAGCAGGAGTTGTCGCACCTACCGTCTACGAACCCAACGAAGAAGGAGAAAAAGCAGACTCGTGTAGAGAATTGCCAAGCCCATTCACATTAATTAATAGAAAGTTGAGACATTCGTCTGCGAAAGACTTATATCTAAAACAGATTAGTGTCAAGCCATTCTCTTCCCCTTGGATTTCTGGTTGCTTTATGCTTTTCAGAGTACAAGCACTTGAAGAAGTTGGTTTTTTTGACGACCGCTATTTTATGTATTTTGAGGATGTTGATTTATCTCGTAGGATCCACAACAAAGGTTGGGAAGTCGTGTGCGTGCCGACTGTTAGCATTAATCACATAGCACATCGAGAATCATCACACTCTACGAAGTTACTGAAAATCCATTTAATATCCGCAATTAAATATTTTAATAAATGGGGGTGGTTCTTTGACAAGGAAAGAAGCACAATAAACAAAGAATGTGCAAAGAAATTCATCCAGTCTACAAATAATTGAAATCTATAAAATTCCCCCTGCAAGGATAACGTCCCCCCTCATGCCGTCGTAAGTCCGACGGATAAAGGTCTCCCCTTCCTCGTGGCATAGATAGACGACCTCCCCCAATTAATTTCTTTTTCATTTTCGTGTGTAAATTGGGACATCGCCATACTTTGTTGTGAGTCAAACAAGATCAGACAAAGATATGTATGTTACAACCGAACCAAGCGGATAAGACTTAGTAGGATAAACCAACGATAGCGAATTTTAAACCATAAAGACGTATGACGTTCCCCTATTCCACCATTTGTAATATTACGATCATGACGTCTATAATACATTAAAGTTTGATTTATGAATTTAAATTTATAATGTTTCAATGACACCAAACCAATCCAAAGGTCATGACCTACACCATACTTAGGAAAAGGTAAAACCTTTTCCATCACCTCACTTCTGAACGCCATACAACAACCATAAAACGCTGGCTTATAGATATTGTAAAGAATACTCGTCTTAAATTTTCTATATTTTGAAAAAAAAGATTTTTCTAAAACATTCATCTCAGAATCAACAACCTCACTATCAGACATAACAACATCATACTCTTCTAATAGCTTCTTCATAACCTCTACCTTATTAGATTTCCAAACGTCATCTTGATCCGATAAGAAAATCAAATCTCCCTTTGAATGTCTGATTGCATTTTCAAAATTGGAAGTCGTATAGTCTATCATAAATTTCCCCTTACTCTTTGAATGTTCAAAAATCTTGATCCTTTCGTCATTTAAGGATTTTATTATTTCTAAAGTATTGTCTGTAGATCCATCATCCGACACAATAACTTCATCATTTTCCTTCATTTGATTCAGAATTGACACCAACTGCTCCTTTATGTATTTCTCACCATTATATGTCGCCATGCATACAGATATCATATTCTATAGTTTTATGTCTTTATACCTTTTTACTTGGTTGATTCATAGAATCTTAAAATAATGACGAATATAAGAATCAACAAGACACGAATCCAAGGTCTGAGTAAGACCAACGATTCCATCCAACTTCAATTCCAACTTCAACTGTTTACCTGCATACGAAAATTCTACACCAGAAATAGTGGCAATCTTGGCTATACACGAAGAAGCATAAGCCAATGGGAAAGACAGTATAAGCAGTTTTCTCATTACAACAAAGTACCAAAGTGCAAATTTAAAATAATTGTATGAGATAATGCAGATTTTTGATTAGGGTATTTTTAATCCATGTCGGTCATTAGAGAATGACTTCGCGACGCACAAAGTCCGGACGACCAAGGCGTGCGTGAACCTCATATCATGGCGTACAACTTTATGATTCTCTTCCGTCATGCCCCGGTCAAATCCAAAATTCACCCTACCTTATGAAGCCAAATTCCTCTAATGACCGATTTAGGGTTATCTCACCTGATTCGCATATATTTCCAAAAACACTTTCTCAATCTCACTTCTTTCGCCGTCCAAATTCATCGCATCCAAGCCTGCCCTCATATAATCAACAAAATTTTCCTTGTCTTCTTTTGTATAGAATTCATTGAAATTCATGGCGTTGTTTAACAAATCATGAGCTATAAAATTATTTTTGAATAGTTTATGATGTCCATTAATCCGTTCATCAATAATACGTCCTAATTCTTCAAATTTCTCTTTCTTTTCTTTTCTATCGCAATGCTCCAACTCTTCACGAGTAATCGGCGGTGTTACCGACAAATGTATTTTACCTTTCTTTTGTCTGATTCCGGTCAAAATACTATTAAAATCCTCATTTTCGCTTTTCTCATAACGCAAATGGCGAGAGATATACAATTCCGCTGTCTTTAAAAAATCACATGGTTCATATTCGTATGAGATTGAAATCGGAGTGATATGTAATTCGTCCAAGTTGTCAACAAAGTCTTTTTCACTACTCATCGAGAACATCTTCAGCACCCCTATTTCCGTTTGATCAATACCATTCTTAGTTCGTCCATTTCGTTGAGCAATCCAAACAGACTCGTCTTGCTCTGTTACAACATGTCGCATATAGGCAGAAACCTCTAATGAATTTCGATAGAAATCACGCACATTTCCCCCCCTGATAATTCGAAACATCTTATTCAACTTCCCGACATTTATCACCATATCCCCCTTCATCAAGTTGCTGCCGAAGGTTATCTGACAAGTGTCTATACCGTGTTGATAGAGCAGTACATCCAACAATGCGGCATCTAACATAATATCTCGGTGGTTGGCTATAAAGATATGACGGGTTTTATTATCAATATTCTCAAATCCGTCGCTCGTCAAGCCATCACTTGTCTTCTCAACAATCGCACTGATAGCCATCAGCATAACTTGTTCTTGAAACTCTTTCACTGTTCTAATTTGCAAAAGACTCTTCTTCACCATTTCAACATCTTTCCCAGGCTGCAGATAATTGACTACCAATGGGAAATAAGCATCATTCACGACTGTTAGAATGGCTTGCTGCACTTCATCATCACGATAAGGGCGTAAAGCATCGAAATCAAAACCTTTATCAATCATATTTGCTTTCTGTTATTTAATAGTTAATCATGATTTCTTAAATCCACAAACTTCATCGGTTTACGTTTGATTTCAGGGAGGACTATCTTCTGAATCTCGTCAATCTCTTTGAACACGACCTCTGGAGCCACTCTCAGTCTTGCCCTAAACCTATCTTTCATATCCTTAATCATCTCATCTTTAGGCTCTTTCACACCGATATAGGTTTTCACATGATCCATACCAATCTCATTGCTACTCACTTCTACATAGTAGTTCACCACATAATCCGTATTGTCTAACACGTCAAAGATAGAGGCAGGATAAAGCGTCGTACCTTTGAACTTAATCATTTGCTTCTTTCTACCTATAATCGGACTGATACGCATAGTCGTTCTTCCACAACTACACTTCTCGTAGTGAAAACGTGCAATATCTCCTGTTTTAAAGCGAAGCAACGGCATAGCCTCAACACCCAAGGTCGTTACCACCAATTCTCCAAACTCACCCTCTTTGACTGGTTGATTATCCTCGTCAAGTAACTCGCAGATAATCAACTCGGGGTGGTGATGCCCACCCTGACCAGCAGAACACTCACAGAAAGAGGTTCCCATCTCCGTAGAGGCGTATGTTGAATAAAGATCTATATCCCATTTCTCTTTGATTTTCTTGCCTAATAGATTAAGACTGAAATCGTCGTTACGAAGATTTTCGCCAATGCAAACAGCCTTCTTAATGCTTGATCTGCGATAATCAATTCCATGTTCTTCTGCATATTTGACAATTCGCAGGATAAACGATGGCACGCAGATAATAGTGTCTGGATTCAATCGTTGAATAGTGTCCCACTGCAGCTCTGGGATACCATTACCTACACGAATTAAGCCACTTCCCAACATACGAATGCCTAAGCAATAAGCATAACCGGCCATAAATCGCTTATCCAGAGTAGTCATCAATTGGTATACATCACCAGCCTTTCCTCCTGCGGTAGCAAAAGAGATGGCCTCGTTATATGCCAAACGATCCAAATCCTTGTCCGTACAAACAAACGTTGTAGGATCACTCAACGTACCCGAGGTAGTGATGTAATCCCTTATTTCGGAAGCAGGCACACAGATGAAATCCTTATTGTACTTCTGTAAATCCTCCTTTGTCGTTACAGGAATTTTTGTGAGATCTTCCAATGTTTTAATATTGGAGATATCAATATTATTTTCCTTGAACATTCGCTGGTAGAAAGGTGATTTTTCCTTGAGATATACCAAATGTTCTTTCAATTTTCCTTCCTGAAAAGCTTTTATAACTTCACGAGGTTGAAACTCAATTTCTGGTTCGAAACTATTCATATCTTTTGTGTTTATTCGTGTTTATCATTCCTATTATTAAAAAAGATGCGAAGTTCACAACTCATTTACAATAAGAATCAACGTAGTGCAACTAAACGAACAATCTCAATCAACGCCTCAGTAGCCTTTAGCATAGATGGAACAGGGACATATTCATAGCAACTATGAAAATTCTCGCCTCCAGAGAATAAATTAGGGCAAGGCAAGCCCTTGAAGGAAAGATTCGCACCATCCGTTCCACCTCGAATAGGTTGAACCTTCGGTGTCACTCCAACATTCACAATAGCTTGTTTGGCGATGTCAACCACGAACATGACTGGTTTTATTTTCTCCAACATATTCCGATACTGATCCTTTATGTCCATCTCTACTTTTGCGCCTATAGATGAAGCACATACCTCGTTAACCACACGCTTTAAAGTCTCTTTTTTCTCCTCAAACTTTGCCTCATCATGGTCTCTAAGTATAAACTTCAACTGAGCATGCTCCACATCTCCTTCAAATGATGTCAGATGGATAAAGCCCTCGTAGCCCTCCGTATTTTCAGGAGTTTCATCCTGTGGCAACGCTGAAACAATTTGCGAAGCTATCCTTGACGCATTCACCATTTTATTCTTCGCAGAGCCTGGATGAACATTTCGTCCATAAACTTGAACCGTTGCAGACGCAGCGTTGAAATTTTCAAACTCCAACTCTCCAACAGCTCCGCCATCAACCGTATACGCCCACTCGGCTCCAAATGCTTTCACATCTAAAAGGTCTGCACCTCGACCGATCTCCTCATCAGGGGTAAAAGCAATACGAATGGCACCATGCTCAAGATCTGGATGTTGCAGGAAATATTCTGCCATGGTCATAATCTCTGCAATGCCCGCCTTATCATCCGCACCTAAAAGCGTAGTTCCATCAGTTACAATAAGCTCCTGCCCCTCATAGTTCTTCAATTCTGGGAACTGCGAGGCAGACAAAACCTTACCGCTCTCCTCACTTAACAAAATATCCTCTCCTGTGTACTTTTCAACTCGTGCTTTTACATTATTCCCAGACGCATCAGGACTGGTGTCTAAATGGGATATGAAGCCTATCGTAGGTATTTTTTTCGTTGAAGTAGATGGAATGGTAGCAGTAAGATAACCATTGTTGTCAACAACAACATTCAATGCCCCCATCTCTTCCAATTCAGTTTTTAAAGCATTAGCTAAAACAAACTGACCATTGGTTGTAGGCGATTTGGTTTGCGTTTCATCTGAGGTTGTTTCACACCCCACATAACGCAAAAAACGTATTACAATAGATTCCATAATGTTTTTATATAACAAAGTAGTGCCTTATTTCACAGAAACAAGACCACCCTTTTAAGATTCATTCGATTAGTGAAGTTATTCGCTTTCAACAGACTTTTTCGTCTCCGATGCACCACTCTTCTTAGCTGTTTTCTTGGCAGTTGTCGTACTTTTTCTTGTATTTGCCTTCTTTTTTGTTTCAACAGCCGTCTCCTTTGCAACACTCTTTGCAGTTGACTTTGACTTCGAAACTGATCGAGAACGCTTAGGCTCTTTTTCTCCTTGTTTCGCTATTATCTCCTTACACTCTTCTACAGTCACAGCTTTCGGATCAACATCTTTCGGCAGTTTATAATTCGCACCATTGAAGGTTAAATATGGGCCAAATCGTCCATTACAAACATCAATACCCTCCGTTTCAAATGTTTTAATATACTTATTAGCATCTCTTTCTCGTTTCTCCTTGATTAATTCAATGGCTCGCTCTGCTGTAATCGTCATAGGATCGTCTTCTTTTTTCAAAGAGACATACTTGGAATCATGCTTGATATACGCACCAAAACGACCATCGGCAACCGTCATTGTTTTACCTTCAAACTCTCCCAAATCTCTTGGCAGTTTAAAGAGATCCATCACCTCCTCAAAAGTCACCGTCTCAATAGACTGATTTTTGCGCAACGGAGAGAACCTCGGCTTTTCTTCATCCTCAGCCGTTCCAATCTGAGCTACCGGTCCAAAACGTCCAATTTTCACAAAAACAGGCTTACCACTGACTGGATCCACGCCAACTTGACGCTCGCCTACCTTTCGTTCAGAATTATGCTCCGCATTTTCAACCGTTGGATGAAAAGTTTTATAAAAAGAATCGATGGAGGCAGTCCACTCCTCTTTACCCTCTGCCACTTCATCAAATGTCTTTTCCACATTCGCAGTGAAATTATAGTCTAAAATGTCCGGGAAATATTCTTTCAAGAAATCATTCACCACAATTCCAGTATCCGTAGGAAATAATTTTGCATGCTCCTGATAGACTGTCTCCGTCTTCGTCTCATCTTTTATCTGACTACCCAAAAGCACCAGAACATTATAACTGCGAGCCACACCTTCCCTATCTTCTTTTACAACATACCCTCGATTTTGTATCGTTGAGATCGTCGTTGCATAAGTTGATGGTCGTCCAATGCCTAATTCTTCCAACTTATGCACAAGACTTGCCTCAGTATAACGCGGAGGACGTTGGGTGAAGCGTTCACAAGCTTCTATTGAGTTTACGTCTGTCAATCTATCTCCAACTGCGATCGGTGGTAATAGCTTCTGACTATCTTTCTTTTCTTCATCTTCATTAGATTCCATGTAAACCTTCAAAAAGCCATCAAACAAAAGGACTTCTCCCTCTGTAATAAATTTCCTATCATCTCCACTTACTGATATTGTGATGATAGTCTTCTCCAACTCGGCATCTGCCATCTGCGAAGCTATAGTACGTTTCCATATCAACTCGTATAGTCTCTTCTCCTGAGCAGTACCCTCAATCTCATGGTTATTAAGATAGGTTGGACGAATGGCTTCATGCGCCTCTTGCGCTCCTTTTGACTTTGTATGGAACTGACGAGTGTGTAGATATTTCTCCCCACCCATTTCTAAAATCTCCGTTTTTGCCGCATCTAAAGCCAACGTAGACAGGTTGACAGAGTCTGTACGCATATAGGTAATCTTTCCTGATTCATACAATCGCTGCGCCACCATCATAGTCTGAGAAACCGAGAATCCCAGCTTGCGCGAAGCCTCCTGTTGCAAGGTTGACGTTGTGAACGGTGGGGCTGGACTACGCTTAGTAGGTTTCTTTTCTACCCCATCAACAGTAAAAGTCGCGTTTTCGCATAATTTCAAGAATGAAAGGGCTTCTTCTTTGGTTTTCAAACGCGTAGCCAACTCCGCCCCCAATTCTGTAGTCTTACCATTCTTATCTTTCACACAAAAAACGGCACGAACTCGATACGATGACTCAGGAACAAAACGTTGGATTTCCCTTTCACGATCAACAATAAGACGAACGGTAACAGACTGCACACGTCCTGCAGAAAGAGACGGCTTAACTTTACGCCAAAGAATCGGTGAAAGCTCAAAACCTACGATACGGTCGAGTACACGGCGAGCCTGCTGAGCACACACAAGATTATTATCAATTTCCCTAGGATTCTCGATAGCGTGGAGTATTGCGTTTTTTGTAATCTCATGAAAAACAATACGTCTCGTATGTTCCTTATCCAAACCTAACACCTCATAAAGATGCCAAGCAATAGCTTCCCCTTCACGGTCTTCATCGGATGCGAGCCATACCATCTCAGCACCTTTTGCCTGCTTTTTAAGTTCAGCCACAATCTCTTTCTTGTCGCTCGGAACTTCATAATCTGGCGCAAAATGATTAGCAATGTCTACGCCTATACCTTTTTTTTTCAAATCACGGATATGACCGAAACTAGACATTACCTTATAATCACTTCCCAAGAATTTCTCAATAGTCTTTGCCTTTGCAGGAGACTCTACTATAACCAAATTTTTTTGCATGTTCGTCACCGATATCGTAATCGTTTGCAAAGTAAAAAAAAAATTGGCACACTATAAAAAGAGAATTGTTTTTCACAAAGAAAATACAATATCTAATGCTCTAAACAACCATCGGGGCGACTCACGACACCGCTCCACCTCCAAACGGCACTCGTTTTAACATCTTTTAAATAAATCTTACTTATAGGCATAAAAAAAGAGAAGATTAACATCTTCTCTCCATTGTTGCGGAGGTTTGACTCGAACAAACGACCTTTGGGTTATGAGCCCAACGAGCTGCCAACTGCTCCACTCCGCATATAACCGATTCCTTAAATCGTGGTGCAAAGATAGTGATTTCCTTCTCACGAACCAAACATTCGCAAGAAAAATCACCAATAATATGTATTTTTATACATGTATCAATATATAATATTTTTATTAAAAACAATCAATCAAACAACGACCCCATTTGAGGCACTCTACTCTTTCCAAGATGCTTATAAGCCAAATCTGTTACTTCTCGTCCCCTCGGCGTACGCTTGATGAAACCCTCTTTAATCAAATAGGGTTCGTAAACATCCTCAACAGTGCCTTGATCTTCGCCCAAAGCGGTCGCTATAGTACTTAATCCGACTGGCCCGCCCTTGAATTTGTCTATCATCAAGTTCAACAGTTTATTGTCAATCTCATCCAAACCGTATGTGTCGATGTTCAAAGCCTCCAAGGCAATCTGCGTGATTTCTATGTTTATCGTGCCATTACCTTTCACCTGAGCAAAATCTCGAACCCTTCTCAACAAGGCATTGGCAATACGTGGAGTTCCCCGACTTCTTCGCGAAATCTCCAACGCCGCACTCTCCTCACACGGCGCACCCAACAAAGAAGCAGACCGAATAATTATCCTCTTCAACACTTCAACATCATAATATTCTAAATGGCAATTGATTCCGAACCTCGCCCTCAAAGGACTTGTCAACAATCCGCTTCGTGTCGTTGCTCCCACCAATGTAAAGGGATTCAAGTCAATCTGAATAGAACGAGCATTCGGACCTTTATCTATCAAAATATCAATGCGATAGTCTTCCATCGCAGAATAAAGATACTCTTCAACAATGGGAGAAAGACGATGTATCTCATCAATAAAAAGGACATCGTGAGGCTCAAGATTAGTCAAAATTCCAGCCAAGTCACCAGGTTTGTCTAATACAGGACCCGAAGTAACCCTAAATCCAACCCCCAACTCATTAGCTATGATATTTGAGAGTGTGGTTTTTCCCAAGCCAGGAGGCCCGTGAAACAATATGTGATCCAACGATTCCCCTCGCATCTTTGCTGCCTGAACAAAAACTTTCAGATTTTCTATTATCTTCGATTGTCCCGAGAAATCATCAAAAGAAAGGGGTCTAAGAGCGTTCTCAAACTCTTTCTCCTTCTCAGCAGCACTATTCCTAATATTAAAATCGGACATGGCTTTTTATATTTCTCCATTTAGGAATTTTCTTCTTGTCTCTTCATCAAAACGTTCCATTGCATATCGTAATGTTGTACGTGGCATCTTCTTATAGTGTGCCGACAAATAATCGTACAACTGTTGGTAGTCTCTTTTACCAACTTCTCTCAACATCCACCCCGTCGCTTTCTGCAACAAATTGAATTGTTCATTCTCCATAATTTCAGCGAAACGGAATGTGTCTTTAAAATCATCGTTTTTTATAAACGTTAGCGTTGATACAATGGCAATCCTCCTCTCCCATACATTTTCACTCTGTATCAACTCATTTAACAAAGCACGATTACGATTCAATAGAAAATCTCCGACAATCGGAGGTGCACTCATATCTACTAAATCCCAATTGTTTATTCCATCCGTATGGTTCATATAAAAGTTAAACACGTTAACTTTCTCCTCAAAAGTTTCACTTTGCTGATAGTGCTTTACAAGAAATAGAAGCGCCGAAAACCGACATTCATGGAACGGGTCTTTCAACATTCTTTCAATGTCAGACGGTGGCATTATCTCATATTTTTTTACGATAGCACGCTGCATAGGTACTGGAACGCCAATGAATTGGTCGCCCTCAGCGTAATCCCCCTTGCCCGTTTTGAAATAGCGAGAAAGAACTTCTCTCTTTCCTGGCACTGCCGCCGCAAACAATTCGTCTTTCAACTCTGCCGCACTAATCATTCACCTACTTTTTTTGGTTTATTTTGTCAAAAATCTGTTTTACAAGCTGTTTTACTTGCAAAGCAGTATCATCTCTCCTAATAATATTTTTCAGTCTTTCCTTTACATACTGCCATTTCCAACGATAACGCAGGAAGAAAAAGAACGAGAATGGCAATGATAAGAAAAATGCAAAAGTTGTTGTCCAATCAGGCGACCATAACACGGCAAAAGCTATCGTCAAGGCAACGTAAAAAATTGGAAACAGGATACCCGCCATCGCAAATTTAAGTGTCGCCTCAAAGCCTGTACCTCTGGCTTTCTTCGCAACCATTTTACTTATAACAAACTCAATGCCATTCATCACAATAGCATACAATTGCAATGGAATCGTAAGAATGAGGTATAAGATTTTTATTATTAAATCCATATCTACACCCTTATATTCCTGGACTCGGGCAGAAAATGCCGTATCTCTATTATTCTCGTCCCAAGCCGTACACGCAAGATCCAACTCATTTATCAACGTAGCCACACTTTCATCCATCTCCGCCATCTCCAGCACTTTAACAATCTCCTGACGTGCTGCTAACCGGTTTGTTTCATTGTCCGAAAGATTCAGCTTTTCAAGCATCTCCACGTTGTAAAGGTAAGACGCCACATAGAACGTCTGATAATGATTTTTTGATTGAATATCCAACATCAATGGACGCATACGTTTAGACAATTCATCTCGGACAGTGTTTAGTGCCACCGGAACATTCTCGTCATGCAACGCCTTGTAATCTTTGATATTGATAGGTTTTCCAAAATTCACAATCAGATGTCCTCCTGTCTTATCATAGTTTCCGTAATCTATTCCAGTTGGAACAATCTTCACCCATTCCTTATCGCCCAATTTTTCCTGAGCAGAAAACGCACTTCGGAAAATTCCTTTTACCAACGGACGGAGGGTACGCCTTTCATCCTGTCCGCCCTCTGGCATCAAGCACAGGAAGAGTCCATGCGTCAACACATCATCAGAATTACTGATAGACTCTTCATTCTTCTTCAAATTTTGTATGCCATTTCGCATTCGATAAGCAGGCATCATCTTCAAACCACGAAGTAACGCACCTACAATCCTATTTTTGAATAAATCGGCACGAACCCAAAAAACCACAGGTTGAGGAGACGACGACAGCAACGCCATTGCATCAATCATCGCATTCTGATGATTAGGTGCGAATATTACAGGCTGCCCTTCAGGTATATTAGACTCCCCATTTATTTCAATCGAACTAAACCATCTCCGATAGATAAAATTTGAATAAACTCTCAGCACACGATAGTAGAGCGTGGTCTTAGAAAAACGTGTCATTTCACGAGTTTTTTAGATGTTTTTTACTACACTATTGGTATCTGCCACAAATCCATCCGACATATTTTCATCGAACTGATCTGGATAAAGAATAATATAACTATTCTTGGCAAAGTATTTTGACAAGTGACTTGGCAACTTCTCGAAAAGAGGGTCGTATGAGATGGCTGTCTTTCGAGAAGACACAACCACAAATAAATCATTACCCGTTACAACACCTGCCAACATCAAGAAATCATCCCAATCATCCAATACACAGAATTGTGTTTCAACACCAAATTTATTTCTTTTCGCTAAAATTCTGATTTTCTCAAGTGTCTCCGTATGTGCATAGAAAACAGCCTTTGCACCAATTTGCTTGCATAAATTTTTCACTCTATCATACCACTTCACAAAACCTATTTCGAACTCGGCTTTCGGTGGCACTGCAACAACAACACGCTTAATCGTACTAACGGGTTGCATTGCATGATAAACGAAAGTCATTTGATTGGTGGCACGTAGCAAACTCTCTGTCTTATCGCCCAAGAAGGAATCCGTAAAACTATTCTTATGATGTAGTCCTATCACGACTTCCGTGATATGGTTCTCACGAATCGTTTGCACAATTCCTCCCGCCACATTGGCATCATTACGATTAAACATCCGAACGTGGTTATCTGTTCCCGCAGCAATCTTCGCAGCTTTTTCTAATAACTTTTTAGCTTTGTCCTCCGATGTCAAATGGGCTGCGTTTTTGTTAGAAATGGTCAAAGCGTAGAGAGGTTCACGACTCTTATCTACCTTGAGTAGAACGGCCAACTCCATCAGACTTCTCAAAGTTTCCGGATTATACAATGGCACCAAAATTCTATCCACCAACTTATCTTCTGAAAGCTGATCCTCTAATTGATCCTGCAACCTCACCAATTTCTTGGCTGCCTTCTCGGTAGCAAACGATGCAATAGTACAGGTAACAAGAATCATAACAATAGTACCATTCAAAATGTCTTCATTCAGTAGTCGAATTACGCCTCCATCTATGGTTCGACCAATCTCAATGTTATAACCAATCATCACAGCAGCCAACGTCGCCGCCGCTTGGGAATTGCTTAGTCCAAACAACATCAAGCCTTCCTCCTTGCTCATCTTAAAAGTATGCTTGGTCAACACCGCAGCTAAATACTTCGACACCGTAGCTACCACACACATCACGATGGCCGTTATCAACGTGCTTGGTCCAGCAAAGACTGCCCGAAAATCAATCAACATTCCAACTCCAATCAAGAAGAACGGAATAAAAAGTGCATTTCCGACAAAGTCCAAACGATTCATCAACGGAGATATCCTCGGAATACGCCGATTGAAAGCAAGTCCCACCAGAAAAGCTCCGATAATAGGCTCTAATCCTGCCAACTTAGCAATAAATCCACCCAAAAAGCACATTGCCAACACATATATGTATTGCAAAATGTTATCCTCGTGATGCTTGAAGAATCGATCTGTCAAACGTGGGAAAACGAAGCCAACAATAAAGCCAAAAATGATCAACGAAATAACGAATTTCAGCCAGAAATTCCACCCTAGTTCGCCCTTCGTCATTGATACAATGACCGCCAATATCATCAATGAAAGAACAGTGGTAATCATAGTACCACCAATTGAGACATTCACAGACGTTTCCTTCGTAACACCATATCGCCCCACAATAGGATACGGAATCAAAGTGTGAGAAGCATACATACTCGCAATCAAGACTGCCGACAAACAGACATAACCTCTCATCGTGAAAGGCCCATATACTTCCGACACAAATCCCTGCGGATAGAAGTGTTCATATATCAACTCCAACAGAAAGTAACTGCTTACCGTTCCGATAAGCATAGGTATCAAGAAGGTTGCCATTCCAAAGAAGATACTCTTATTCATATTCTTCTTGAAATCAGTCAAATCCATCTGCAAACCTGCCAAGAACATAATGTAAAGCAAACCGACCGCACCAAAGAGTTCAAAACTCACATCGCGACGCAATATGCCCAACCCACTCTCACCAATCATGGCTCCCGCCAAAATCAATCCGATAATGTGAGGAACACGAATTTTATTGAGCATCAACGGCATCAAGAGAATAATAAACAGTACAACCGAAAAAATCAATATCGGGTCTGTTATCGGGAATTTTGCTTGTATGTCGGCTATCAACTGTTCCATAAACGCAAATTTAAAATTTTTCCATTTAATTAGGAATTATTATGTTTTGCAAAAACATCTATCAAAATTTATTTTTATGACTTTTCAATAACAAATCTTCCATTCTTGAACAACCGCCAATAGACGACCACACAAATAAGGACTGACAATAACGACCCTGCGGGGATAGCCAACCCCATAGGATAAAGTGACGCTGGATAGGTTATGCAAGTCCAATACGACAATGGTATTCTTACAAGAACAATAGAGGCTAAATTATGAGAAAACGATATGATGGAAAGGCCTAATGCTGTGAAGAATCCGCTGAAACAGAAATGCATTCCTGCCAAGGTAGCGTCCCATGCATAACCTCGTAAATACTCTCCCCCCGCATGAATCACATGTTCATTATTTGTGAACAGTCGAACAAGTACCTCTGGTACAAACTGCAATACAATGCCAACAAAAATGCCATACAACATCGTAACATAGAGCGCATATTTCATCGTCGTCATAGCTCTTTTCATCTGCTTGGCACCGATATTTTGTGCTGAGATTGTCGACACAGTTGACAACATCGCCGACGGTATGATGAAGATAAGTCCAATGGATTTTTCAACAATACCTACAGCCGCCGCATCGTAGAGTCCTCGACTATTCGCAATCACCGTTATGGTAAGGAAAGCCACTTGAATAAATCCATCTTGCAACGCCACAGGGACACCAATCTTCAACATTTCAGAGATAGTTTGACTATCCCAACAAAAATCATTCCTTGAAACTTTCATAATGGAGCGATGTTTGCGAATAACAAAAACAGAGAAAAGGACACTGCACATTTGTGAGATCGTCGTCCCCATTGCAGCTCCCATCGCTCCCATACCCATAAAGCCAATGAATAGATAGTCTAACAAAATATTCTCAACACAGGTTAATCCGATCAAAAACATCGGTGTACGAGAATCCCCCAATCCACGAAAAATAGAGGCGATAATATTATAACAAACAATAAAGGGAATACCGACAAACGTAATTGTCAGATAATCGGTCGCCTCCTCCACTGCCTCAACAGGAGTATTAATCAACGAAACAATCTGAGAACGAAACAAAAACAACACGAAACAGAGTATCATACTCAACAACAAAAAGAACACGAACGTACTACCAATAATACGAGACACTTGTCGTTCGTCTCTCGCACCCACAGCTCTCCCTATGCGTACCGTTGTTCCCATAGCTAAACCAATCACCACAACCGTCAACATATACATGACCTGTGCAGCATTCGACACAGCCGTTGTACTGTCGACATCACAATACTGACCCACAATGAACAAATCGGCTAAGCCATAGAGTATCTGTAAAAAATAAGCAGCCATATAAGGAACCGCAAACGAGGCGATATTACCCATTATGCTTCCTTCTGTCAGGTTTCTGGTTGACATTTATCCTCTGTTAGTTTTCTCATTAATTGTTAATCAACAAAGCCCATGGTAGTTTCCATGGGCTATGAACGATGCTTTTATCTTTCATACATATCGTCTAACGTTTCCTTGTCTTTGAAGATCCTGCTATAAACTCCGTCAAAAACTTCCTTAAAATCGGAGCGAAGAAAGAGATGATTTTTGAAAAGATTTGAGAACGCTGTTTGCTTCTTTGTGCCTTCAATTTCGCCTCCTCCTTCTCTTGTTTCTCCCGTTCTTTTGCTTGTCGCTGCTCTTCTTTCTTGGACGCAGCCTCCTCTTTTTGTCTTCTTTTCTCTTCCGCTGCTTTTTCCTTCGCTGTTTTTGCCTCATCAGCAGCACTATTTTGTTCTGCCATAGCAGCTTCTGCTTTTTCTTTCTCCTCCGCAATCTTCTCCGTCGCAGAAGGACGATTGACAGCCTCGCGGTATTTCTTTTCTACAACCGACTCTTGAATGGCTTTTGCACGTTCCTCAGCCGTAATCGGACCAATCTGACCTTGCGGACAAAGCATCTTTGCACGCTCAACTGATCTTGGAGAACCTTTCTCATCTAAAAAAGAAACCAACGCCTCACCTGTCTCCAACTCCATCAGAGCTGCCTGCGTGTCAAACGAATCATTTTTACGAAACGAATCCGCAACCGCCTTAACAGACTTTTGGTCTTTCGGAGTGAACGCACGCAACGCATGTTGTATCTTGTTACCTAACTGTCCCAACACATCCTCAGGAATATCCATAGGATTCTGAGTGATAAAATACACACCCACTCCCTTTGAACGAATCAGACGAACAATCTTCTCAATCTGTTCTAACAATGACTTTGACGCATCATCAAACAACAAGTGAGCCTCATCAAAGAAAAAGATGAACTTAGGTTTGTCCAAGTCTCCTACTTCTGGCATCGTATTGTAAATGGAGGTTAGCAACCACATCAAAAAAGCGGAATAAAGTCGCGGATTGTTATATAGCTTGTCGGCAGCCAAAATATTGACAATTCCTTTCTTCCTATCATTAACTTTCTCTAAACCAATCAAATCCTTTACATCAAACTCTGGATATCCAAAGAATTTGTCTCCTCCCTGATCTTCCAACAAAAGCAGATTTCGCTGTATCGCTCCGATTGAGGCTGTGGTGATATTTCCATATTCTGTTTGATAGTCTTTTGCTTTCTGACCTACTCGATTGAGCAGCTCTCTTAAATCTTCAAGCGTATCTAAAACAAACCCCTCTTTATCTGCAATGCGAAAAACCGCATTCAAAACGCCCTCCTGAGTGTCGGTGAGCGACATCACTCGAGAAAAAAGCGTTACACCAAAATTCCTGACCGTTACTCGCAAAGGAGTTCCTTGCTCCCCATAGACATCAAAGAACTGAACTGGATAGGGCTGAAACTCAAACTTCACACCGAACTTTGCCTCCCTTTTCTCAATAAACTTAGTCAAGACACCTGCCTTATAGATTCCAGAAAGATCTCCCTTCATATCCGCCATAAAGCAAGGCACACCCAAGTCGCTGAACGATTCTGCTAATACCTGTAACGATACCGTTTTACCCGTACCTGTTGCACCTGCAATCAAGCCATGACGATTTGCCATCTTGGGTTCCAAAATTAGCGCCTTATTCCCTTCTCCTTCGTAATCGGTATGCGCAATGTATAACTTATCCTCTTTGTTTACCATGAGTACGTTTATCAGTTTTTATTGGTTTTCACGTCCTTTTGTCCGCAAAAATAGCGTAAAGTCAGAACGAAGACATAATTGCTTCGTTCTGACAACATCTTTCTCTTGTTCAATATGATGAACTATTTATTTCTTCCCGAACAAACTTCCAAGCGATCCTGCAATCTTTCCGAGTGTCGAAGCGGTGCTTGAGCTTCCACCCAAAGCAGAGAGAACCGACGACAAGTCTAATCCGCCACTCTTCTTCTGCACCGCAGAGACGATTCCACTTATAATTGTTGGCAAAAGGCTTGTTGCCAAATTAGTCGTTGACGAAGACAGCCCCAACTTAGATGCGAACTGTGATGTAAAGATAGAAGATGCCAAACTAGTTATTGAACTACTTGATGCCGAGGTAGAACCAGATAACAAAGAGGTAATCTGTGAAATTCCATCCTTAGAAGTTGCTGTTTGCTTCAAACTGTTCAAAACGGAATCCGACAATCCACTAATTACGTTGCTTGTCAATTCATTCTTTCCAGATGCTGCTGCTTTCACCTGGTCTGCAATTAAATCTGCTATTGATGCCATACTTTATCCCTTTATTTTGTTAATGTGCGATAAATTTATAAAAAGACCTGCAAAAAAGTCATTCTCCTATCTTATAATTTTCCTCTTTTTTCTTAGAAAAGCAAGAATTCTTCCTCTTTTGATTTTATCCTACACAATGTCTCTTGCGTCACACCAATGTAGGAAGCGACATTGATGGCACTAATACGAGAAATCAAGCCAGGCATCCTTTTCTCCAAACTCTCATATTTTTCTTCTGCAGTCTCGTTCAACACAGAATCCAAACGATTGTGGCAGAAAATCAAAGAAAATTCCAAAATCTTCTGATATATGGTATTAATCTCAGCACTCTCATCGCACAACTTCATAAGATCTTTACGTTTTATCTTAATGTATACGGTTGGCTCCAAAGCCTTGATAACCGATTTTGAAGGTGCGCCCGTCAAGAAACTCTCAATATCAAAGAAACCGTACCCTTCTGTTCCAAAGAAATCAGAAACCACCTTGTCATCCTTAGAATGGTACACTTGCACGACACCCTTTTGAACGATTCCCAAGAAATCGCATACCTGCCCCTCTTCAAGAATGGTCTCGTGTTTCTTCACCTTCTCCTGCGTGCAAATTGCGTTGATTTTTCTTTTAGCATCCAACGACAATTCCATTCCGCCTAACACTCTATCTATTTCGGCCATAATAAGCCTTTTATTCAAAACTACTTTTTTCATAAAACAAGCTAACCATTAACAAAATCATTTTACTTTAGCACGAATACGGCTTAATGTTTCAGGCGTCACCCCTAAATAAGATGCAATGAAAATTGATGGCACCCGCAAAACATACTCTGAATTTTGCTCAATGAGATTCTCGTATCGTGTCTTCGCCTGTTCAAACAAGCAATTTAGAGTCTTATGCTTCAATTTCCTAAGCAACTGCTCCGTTAGGTTTCTGTAGAAAACTCGTATTTCTTTGTTTTCCCTACACAAAGTATCAAAATCACTCTTCGTACAGAGATAAAGCACCGAAGGCTCCAACATCTGAATATAACGACGACTCGGACTCTGACGGAAATAACTCTCGCAATCATAGAACAACTCGTCTTCGCTTGCCAAGAATTCAGTGTATTCCTCACCTGCCTTTCGATAGAAAATTCTGACCAACCCCGTATCTACAACTCCGATGAAACGACTAACATCGCCTTCCAACTGAAGATATTCCCCTTTATTTAATTGAATCACACGAGTCTTCGAATTTAACAACTTTGCGGATTCATCCGAAAGGCTCAAACTTTTTGCGTCTTCACCAAAACTTCTGCAAATACGCTCATAAAACCCGTTCTCCATACTTTTATACTTTATTTTTCTTATTTCTTACTTTTACTTCAATCAATAGAACCAAATATACATTTATCGCACAAATCAACAAAATATTGCAAACAATAAATACAAAATTTTCATATATTTTAACTCAAACAAGACATTTTTATTCATAAGAACAGCAATTTGTACATTAAAACAAATTAATTTTTCTTTTTTCCACTATTTGAATTGTTTTATTTTTACTAATCACCTATTTCTTAGTTTTTTTCTTTTACCGTGTTTTACTCGAACAAAAAAGGTGACATCATTGATAATAACAACAATGCCACCTCTGTTATGTCTATATCTTTGTTTTACTTACAAACTGAACATCCTGAACATTTTGAGAGTTCTCCTCTGAAACGCATCTCCACCAACTGTTTAATCTTCTCTTTGACTGCCTCTATCCGCACATTTTCTACAACATCATTGACAAAAGCATACATCAGCAACATTTTTGCCTCCGCCTCTGGGATTCCTCTTGACCGCAGGTAAAACATCGCATTATCGTCCATCACACCTGTCGACGCTCCATGACTACATTTCACATCATCGGCATAGATTTCCAACTGCGGTTGCGTGAACATTCTTGCAGTTGGTCTTAAGCAGACGTTTCTGTTCACCTGATAGGCTTCTGTTTTCTGCGCACCTGGTTCAACATAGATTCTTCCGGAAAAAACCCCTGTAGATTCGCCATCTAAAACGTATTTATACATTTCATTGCTCTTACACTTAGGTTTATTATGATTAAGAATCGTAAAATTATCAATATGTTCCTTTTTATCGGTTACCGCCATACCACAAAGCTGAGATTCGCAACCCTCGCCCTCCATATCCATAACAATATTATTTCGGGTGATACCATTCTGCAATGTGATGTCGTTGAGCAACACGTTTGAATTGGACTCCTGACGAACGTATACGGAACCGACAGAAACAGTACGCACGTTCGTTCCTTCCAATTTATAGTGGTCGTAGGTTGCATTCTCTCCCACAAACACTTCGGTTACTCTGTTAGAGAAAGTGTTAGCCTCTCCGACTGCATGTGTGCAAACTAGAAGTTGAGCTTGCGACCCCTCTTCCAAAACAATTAAGTCCCGTTCATTCGCCATCAGCGGACTACTCGCATACATCACAGAGATAAGTTGTACGGGACGAGGTAATTTCACGTTTTTGGGAACATACATAAAAAAACCATCCTGCGCGAACATCGTATTGAATGCAACGTATGGATCTTTCTTCAATTCCTGCTTATTATAGTATTTCGACACCTTTTCAGGTTCTTTTTTCGCATACTCTGCCAAACTGCCCACTAACACGCCCATTGAACGGAGTTCTTCCAAATCCTTTAAATTCTCGTCTGGGCAATAGAACGTATCATTGACAACAAAGAAAACATACGAATTGATGCCTTGCACTTGACATTTGAACAAGTCCTTCGAGTTTACAATAGGGTTCACTCGACTAATATTCATTCCATAATCAACAGACAAAGCCTCTCGTAAATTGGTATGTCTGTAGGCTTCCGTCTTGATTGTTGGAAACCCTACCTTATCAAACAATTCGTATGCTTTTGCACGCTGATCATTCAAGACATCCGTGCTCTTTCCACACAAAACATTTTGATAGTCACAATATATTTTCTTATATGGTTCCTCTATATCAACTGCCATAGATTTAACTTTTTTCCGTCATTTCCTTTATACGCTTCTCTCTTCTGTATCTACTCCCCCAGTTCTTTCTTAATCCAATCGTAACCCTTCTCTTCCAACTCCAATGCCAGTTCCTTACCTGCTGATTTCACAATTTTCCCCTTATAAAGAACATGGACATAATCCGGAACGATATAGTCTAACAAACGTTGGTAATGCGTGATGACTATGCTCGCATTCTCTGGCGTTTTAAGTTTATTCACACCATTTGCGACAATCCTTAATGCATCAATATCCAAACCACTGTCTGTTTCGTCCAAAATTGCCAACTTCGGATTCAACATCGCCATTTGGAAAATTTCATTTCTCTTTTTCTCTCCTCCCGAAAAGCCCTCATTGACAGATCGATTAGCCAATTTACTATCCAATTCCACTAATTCTTTCTTCTCCCGCATCAACTTCAAAAATTCAGCAGCCGTCAAAGGTTCCTCTCCTCTATATTTTCTATGTTCATTGACTGCGGTACGCATAAAGTTAACCATGCTGACGCCTGGTATTTCAACTGGATATTGAAAGCTCATGAATAAACCTTCACACGAACGCGCCTCCGGTGTCATTTCCAACAAGTTTTTTCCATTGAACGTCACCTCTCCCTCTGTCACCTCATAGGCAGGATGTCCAGAAAGGACAGACGACAAAGTACTCTTGCCAGACCCATTCGGTCCCATGATAGCATGCACCTCACCCGCCTTAATCGACAGGTTTATTCCCTTTAATATCTCTTTTCCATTAATGGAAGCGTGTAAATTCTTTATCTCTAACATGACACTGTTATCCTTAATTAGATGAATATATATAAGAAAGTTTTTACCCGACTGAGCCTTCGAGCGAAACCTGTAATAATTTCTGAGCCTCAACAGCAAACTCCATAGGCAGCTTGTTTATCACCTCCTTGGCATAGCCATTGACAATCAAACCTACTGCATCCTCATTCTTTATTCCTCGTTGGTTGCAATAGAAAATCTGGTCCTCACTGATTTTGGATGTCGTTGCTTCGTGTTCAACAATCGCACTATCATTTTGGATGTCCATATATGGAAAGGTATGCGCCCCACACTTATCTCCCAAAAGCAAACTATCACACTGCGAATAGTTACGAGCGCCGTTAGCATTCTTGGAAACCTTCACCAACCCACGATAACTATTTTGGCTGAATCCAGCAGAAATGCCTTTCGACACGATATGGCTCCTTGTGTTCCTGCCTAAATGAACCATTTTCGTTCCTGTATCAGCCTGTTGGTAGTTATTAGTCACCGCCACAGAATAGAACTCACCGACAGAATTATCACCCATCAACACACAACTTGGATATTTCCAAGTAATGGCAGAACCTGTTTCCACCTGTGTCCATGATACTTTTGAGTCTATCCCCTTACATAAAGCTCTTTTCGTCACAAAGTTATAAATACCCCCTTTCCCATTCTTATCCCCGGGATACCAGTTTTGCACCGTCGAATATTTCACTTCAGCACGATCGTGCACATAGATTTCAACAATCGCAGCGTGTAGTTGGTTTTCATCACGCATTGGCGCTGTACAGCCCTCAAGATATGACACATAACTATCATCATCCGCCACAATTAAAGTGCGTTCGAATTGTCCTGTATTAGCAGCGTTGATACGAAAATATGTAGAGAGTTCCATCGGACAACGTACACCTTTCGGTATGTAGATAAAAGAGCCATCACTAAAGACCGCAGAATTGAGAGAGGCAAAGAAATTATCTGTATAAGAAACAACCGTGCCTAAATATTTCTTCACCAAGTCTGGATAATTCTTAACAGCTTCACTGATCGAGCAGAAAATAATGCCCAGCTCAGCCAAATTCTCTTTGTAGGTAGTTTTCACAGAGACGCTGTCCATTACAGCATCAACGGCCATACCAGAAAGGTGTTTACGCTCCTCTAAAGGGATACCCAACTTATCGAAAGTCTTAATCAATTCAGGGTCTACCTCGTCAAGACTGTTAGGAGACGTGGTTTTAGGTGCCGCATAATAATAAATATCCTGATAATCAATCGAAGGAACGTTCAAATGAGCCCAAGAGGGCTGTTCTAACGTCAACCAATGTCGGTAGGACTTTAGCCGAAAGTCAAGTAGCCACTCAGGTTCTTCCTTCTTCTGAGAAATCAGCCGCACAATATCTTCAGAAAGTCCTTTCTGGATAATCTCCGTTTTAATATCGGTAACAAAGCCATATTTATACTCGCCTTGTGTTACCTTGTCTACTATATTTTCATCCATTCCATTCAAGAATTTTGAGACTGCTAATTTAGCATTTTTCCATTAGATATACGATAAATCGTCAAGACCGCACCCAGACTATTTTCATGTATTCCACCATCCGATTCATCTCCTTTTTCATCATTATTTTTTGTTCTATCTTTGCAAAAACATTTTTGTCATGATGCAATGGGACAAACTCATTTCAACCAAACGCTTTGGTTTGGAGGATTACCACGACTTTCGTCGTCAGGATCGCACAGAATTTCAACGCGACTATGACCGTCTGA
Organism: Bacteroidaceae bacterium; assembly: GCA_963619325.1. Taxonomy (GTDB): domain Bacteria; phylum Bacteroidota; class Bacteroidia; order Bacteroidales; family Paludibacteraceae; genus UBA1181. The sequence continues at coordinate 63,685 of CAVEVQ010000001.1, forward strand.
TTTTTTCTGCACCCTTTCGTCGAATGCAGAACAAAACACAAGTTTTTCCTCTTCCTGGCAACATCTTCGTCCACAACCGTTTGACGCACAGTTTGGAGGTTTCTTGCGTGGGTCGCTCTTTAGGGAACCGCGTCGTTACCCTTCTCCAAAGCAAATATGGCACGAGTTTAGCTCCAAGCATCTTTCAAATTGGAGACATCGTCTCCGCCGCCTGTTTAGCCCATGATATGGGCAATCCTCCTTTCGGTCATTCTGGCGAAACCGCCATCTCTTCCTATTTCTCAGAAGGAAAAGGAAAAGAGTTGAAAGAGCGATATCAACTAACTGATAGTCAATGGAATGATATAATCAACTTTGAAGGTAATGCAAATGCATTCCGACTTCTGACACATCAATTTAACGGTCGCCGCAAGGGAGGATTCGTCCTCACCTACTCAACTATCGCCTCTATTGTAAAATACCCATACAAATCAGACTACGTCGACTGTCAAAAGAAAAAATTTGGTTTTTTTCAGTCAGAGAAAGATGATTTCGTGAAGATTGCAGACGATTTAGGCATCACAAGATTGAGCGACTACAAATATGCGCGCCATCCTCTCGTCTTCCTTGTTGAAGCAGCAGACGATATATGCTATGAGATTATGGATATTGAGGATGCACACAAGATGAAACTCATCGGCTCTGACGAATGTAAGTCTTTATTACTCAATTATTTCAGTGAAGAAGAACAACAACAAAAACGCCAACATCTTTCTCATATCTTAGATGAAAACGAACAAGTCGCCTATCTTCGCTCGATTGTGATTGGCAAATTAGTAGAAGAATGTGCACAAGCCTTCGCCGACAATGAAGAAACGATTATGAAAGGCACATTTGAATCAACACTCATCGACAAGACTAATCCGAGCGTACGTCAGGCTTATCGAAGTTGTCAAGACATTTCACAGAAAAAAATATACCACTCAAAAGACGTGGTCGATGTGGAGATTGCGGGTTACAACATTATCTACACATTAATAGAGAAATCTATCAACGCCGCTTTTAGTCCAAACGAAGCCTACTCAAAACTTTTATTAGCACGCATTCCAAACCAATATGAAATCAGCCATAGCGACCCCTACAAGAAAATTATCGCTGTACTGGATTATATATCTGGAATGACGGACATTTACGCATTAGACCTATACCAAAAGTTAACCGGTATGAGTCTGCCGACCCTCTGATACGCCATCCTTCCATAATAGAAGATTCACACAACAGTTATCTCACTCGGCATCCAATCCGACTGGCGAGTTACTCTAACCTGCGTCTCAATCTGTTGCTTTAACTGTTCAACATGCGAGATGATACCAACTTTCTTTCCATTTTGTTGTGAAAGATTTTGCAATGTTTTCATCACAGGTTCAAGTGCATCCGAGCTCAATGTTCCGAATCCTTCATCAATGAAGATAATGTTTGAGGTTACCATTGCGCCAGCTAAACGAGACAAGCCCAGAGCGAGCGCAAGCGACACAATGAAACTCTCTCCTCCTGATAGCGTAGAAGCAGGACGTGGATCTCCTCCCTTATATTTGTCCTCTACCAAAATAGCAAAAGAACCCAACTGACAAAAGAGTTCATACCTATCCGTCAATTTTTTCAGATAGCCATTGGCTGCTTCCAATAAATTTTGCAACATATAACTCTGAGCAATTACCTTGAAACGAGAACCAGAACTTGTGCCAAACATATCTGCCAACCGTTTCCAGTCATTATACTTCTTTCTGGCCTCTTCCAACTCTCTTATCGCCTTATCATACAAAGATTTCTTCTTTTCATTATCACTCAATGCGGCCGAAATCTCGCCCAACTCTTTATTCAGTGTTGCAATTTCTTCGGTGATTTCACGATTGCGTTCTTCAAGAGATTCAACATTGTCCGTCTCCGTTATATTATCTGGCTTCGTCTTTGCTAACTCTTTCAATTTATTATCAACAACTGTTGACTGACCCTTCAACATATCAATTTCAGACTTGATGGAATCTAACTTCTTTCGAATCTCATCTGCCCCTGTCCAGTACACCAGTTTATCCAAAAATTCTACGTTTATCTCTTTGTTAACAGACAAAAACTCTTCTAAAAGTTTTCGTTTTTTTCCCATTCCACTGGATAAACTACGAGCATCTGCCTCTAACTGAATACGTTTCTCAGCCAATTCTCTAACCGCATCCGACAAGTTTTCTATCCTCTTCGAAACAATATTTTTATTCTCTAAGGAAAACTCTTTCATGCTTTCATTCAGACGATCTAATGTTTCTTGGTCTCTTTGAATCTCATTGTCCAATTTCTGAAGGGATTCCTTATCATCTTTGTATTTCTTTGCATCGGACGTGAGGCAATCTATTGTTGCCTTCAAATCAGATTGCCAACTGAAGTCTTTGTATGAGATGGCAGATGAGATTTGCGATTGTAAATTTTCCAAGTCCGCTTGAAGTTTACACGTATCTTGCTTTAAATGATCAATGTTGTTCTTCGCAGTTAACAATTTGTTGTTTGAATCTTGCAGTTTCTTTTGCATTTCATCACGTTTTTTCAGTTGTCTGCTCTTCTCATTCTGAAATTCATCCAACAGATTTGACAATTCGTTTACCTTCGTCAACTGAGCTGCTACAGTCAGCTTTTCATTCTGAATAGTCTTTAATGTTTTTTCAAGCACAGACTGAATTTCATCTGTCCATTGCAAACATAGTTCTTGCAAATAGCCGTCAGACTTTTTTCGCTCTGTCCGAATATTAACATCTATATTCTCCAAGTCTTTTCGTACGTTATTTATCTGATTTTGTGTCGTTTGCCAAGCCACCCTTGCTTCCTGCAATTTTTCTTCAATTGTTTTCTTTTCGGCCTCCGACTTCTCTAATTCTGCTTTGGCTGGAGCCAGAAGAGATTCAAAATTCTCATCATTCAATTCTCGATCAACCAATTGTCCACAAACAGGACAAGTATCACCCATCTTTAAATTATGTCGCAATTGTTTTACCACATCACCTACACTCACCTGGACCTTCTCATACAGTTCCTTTTGAAGATTATAGGCTGCCTCTGCCTCAACTTTTTGTTTCTCTAATGCAGACACATTCACCGACAAACGCTTTTCCTCTTCTTTCGTTTTTTTAAGATTTTCTACCTTTTCATCGTATGTTTTCTTCTGTTTAAGACATTCAGAGACCGAACGTTGAGCATCCTTAACGAGAGACTCCTTTTCGTTTAAATTTCTTTGTAATACTTGAATTTCTTCCGCTTTCATCGCAGATTTTTCCTTCTGTTTCTGTTCAATCTCTTCATCAATTGTCTTTATCCGAACGTTGATTGCCGAAACATCCTTATTCTGATCCTCAACATCCTTTTCATACATTTTGCATTGTTTGTCAAAGATTGCGGATTGTTCATTGTTCTGATTTATCTTTTCTCGTTGATTATACAAGGTTTTCAAATCAGCAACGATTGTCTGACTTTGCTCATACATAGGGACAAGCGAAGACTGCGACTCCAAACATGTTTTTAACGAATTAGATGTAGTCTTTTTGTCCAACAAGTTTTTCCTGAAAAATTCAATTCCACCGATAACTTCAACAGCTTTGTTCTGAAGTTGAGTTTTCTCATTCTTGTTATTGTCGAATTTCTTTTGATCGTCTTTTAAGGAAGTATAGACAGCTCGTATCTCTGAAGTTTCATTCCACGCTCTCAGCAAACGACGCTCTCTGTCCACCTGTTCACTTTCCGAAACCTGCTTTTGTTCTTGCAGACTTTTCTCTATTTTAGCCTTTTCCTCTTGTTGTGCCTTGACATCTTCCATCCACTTTTTCTTCAATGAAACCGCAATTTGTTCTTTTGTTAGAGTGGCTACATTTCCCTTTATCTCCTGTAGACGATTATTCTTCTCTTCAATTTGTGTCGATTCTAAAAGTTGCTGTGCATTTGCCGTAATCTCTAACGTTTTCACAACACCTTCTGCCTCTTGCATTTTGTTGAATATTTTAACGCCAATCTTAGAGTAGATATCCGACGAAGTCATTTTTTCTAAGATAGATGCCTTCTCATCATCTTTTGCTTTCAGAAACTTTGTAAACTCCCCCTGCGCCAACATGGAAGTACGGCAAAACTCTTCATACTTTAAACCTACCAATTTTTCAATGTAAGTTTCAATTTCCGTCGTTTTTTCTGTTATCACCTCTTCGTCCGAAGCAAACAAGCATCTTTTCACGGAGTTCAGACCTTTGGCATTACGCCCCTTCCTTTTTACCGACCACTCTGCCCGATAGTTTTTCCCATCATTTCCTTCAAACGCTAAGGATGCCATTGCTTCATCAGTTCCTTTTCTCATCAACAGTCGAGGATCTTTCAAGTATACTCCAGAGTTATCATTTTTTACTCCAGAGAATGATTCATCATAAAACTTAGTACTCTTACTATTGGGAGAGTCCAATCGTGGTGCATCATTATAAAGTGCCAAGCAAATGGCGTCTAAAATAGTGCTTTTACCTACCCCCGTATCTCCCGTAATCAGGAAGATATCATTGTCATAAAGAGGGCCATTTTCAAAGTCTAATTCTGCATACTCAATAGATGCAATGTTATGAATAATTAACTTGTGATATATCATATTTGTTTTCTATTTGTTTATTCTTCGATGGAAACGGCCAATTTTGCCTCTTCAAACAAAGCGACCAACTCTTTTGGCATCTCCGTCTTGTTTTGTCTTTCATAAAATAATTTTGCCAAATCAAGAGGATCTAACGTGCGAATCTGCTCTGCCGTGAAAACAACTTGTGCTTTCTGAATTTCTGATTCTGGACGTTGTATATTGAAAAGACAAAACTTCATCTTTTTACCTTTCAAAATTTCACAAACGCGTTGCTCCGCATCTACCTGGAGCGAATCCTTTACTAATACATTCAATCTCAAAAAACCTTCCTTTTCATCAGGTATTTTCTTCACTTCTTCTATCACTTCATCAAATGGTTTCGCCATTTCTGGTAACGTGAGATACTCTTTCTTATTTGTGATTTCTATTTCACGTACTTTCGGCGTTGTATTGTGCTTTTCTATCTCCACTAAGGAAACTGAATGTCCTCTGGTTTCATCGAAACTTGTCTGAACAGGTGTACCGGCATAGCGTGCTTTCTTGTCAGTGCCACCCACAAACTTCGGTATATGAATGTGCCCCAAGGCTAAATAATCGTAAGTGTCTCCCATTTCATCGGGACTTACACAATCTATTCCACCTACATTATCATCCAGATTCTCATTTTGTGTGTCACGTATAGATAGGTGTGCCATCATCACAACGGGCACCTGTTGTGTATTGCGTTTCTCGACTTCTGCAAGCAACTCTTTGAAGATAGCATTCTTGCTTGGATGAATATACGGAACAGCAATTACATACGCTTTTATCACATTTTCTTCATCTTTCAACTCCACAACCATCTTTTCATACGAAAAAGAGACTCCATCTTCACCATACTCAGGATATCCAATTACAGAAACATTAGCACAATCCCACAATTCGCGATGTGCCTCCAAATGCTGGAAACTATCATGATTTCCTGCCGTTATGACAATCTTCATTTTTGGACGCTTCTTATGTAGATTGACTACCCCATTCACAAACTGTTTCTTTGCAGACGCAGCAGGCATTGCTACATGAAATATATCGCCACTTACCAACAACGCATCAGGATTCTCCGTTTCTACGATTTCCGACAATTGTCGGAAAAAATCATCGTGTTCCTCTTCTTTACTCATTCGATAGAAAGACTGTCCTAAATGCCAGTCTGCCGTGTGAATCAATCTTATCATTTTTCTCATATAATGTTTGCGTAAATTTAGTTAATAAAAACATACTATCTTTGTAAACAGAAAATTTTTACAAAATGGCACTTCATTATCTTCAGGTTGATAATCTATCCAAAACTTTTGGTGATAGACTCCTTTTCGAGCATGTTTCATTTGGTTTGTTTGAAGGGCAACGCACCGCATTGATCGCACGAAACGGAGCAGGGAAAACGACCCTACTCAACATCATAGCAGGGAAAGAGTCACCCGATGAAGGAACAATAACTTTCAGAAATGGCATTCGCATAGGGATTCTTCCTCAAGACCCTCAATTTGCAAAAGGTAAAACAATCTTAGACTTATGCGCAGAATCGGGCTTTGAAATTCAGATGAAACAATTTCTTAGCAAATTGAAAATCACCGATTTGTCACTCATTACAGATACCCTTTCTGGTGGGCAGGTAAAACGTATCGCCATTGCCATGGAGTTGGTGAAACAACCAGATTTACTCATCTTAGACGAACCTACCAATCATTTGGATTTAGACATGGTAGAATGGCTTGAAGAATATCTTCGGAAATCTCGCATGGCGATTTTAATGGTTACACACGACCGCTATTTTCTTGACCGAGTATGCAGTGAAATCATTGAAATCGACCAACAACAGATTTTTTCTTATAAAGGAAACTACTCCTACTATTTAGAGAAGAAACAAGAACGCCTCAACCAGCAATCGGCTGAAATTGCCCACGCAAGCAATATCTACCGCAAAGAATTAGATTGGATGCGTAGACAACCCCAAGCAAGGGGCAGCAAGGCTCAATACAGGATAGATGCCTTTCACGAATTGGAAAAAAAGGTCAAAAAGACCCGTGAAACGAGCTCACTTCAACTAGACGTGAAAGCCAGTTATATCGGTTCTAAGATTTTTGAAGCAAAATATGTCACAAAATCATTCGGCAACCTGAAAATCACAGATAATTTCTATTACAATTTTGGAAGATTCGAGAAAATGGGAATTGTCGGCAACAACGGAACGGGGAAATCGACCTTCATCAAGATGCTCTTAGGCGAAATAGAACCCGACAAAGGGTCATTCGACATTGGTGAAACCGTTCGTTTTGGGTACTACAGTCAACAAGGAATGTCCTTCAATCCAGGTATGAAAGTAATCGATGCTGTGAAACAATATGCCGAAGAGGTTCGTTTCAGCGACGGACGAAGAATGAGTGCATCCCAGTTTCTGCAATATTTCCTATTTTCACCTTCCAAGCAACAAGATTTCATTGAGAAATTGAGCGGAGGCGAACGCAGAAGACTCTACCTATGCACTGTACTGATGAAAAGTCCTAACTTTCTCGTCTTAGATGAGCCTACCAACGATTTGGACATCGTTACTCTCAATGTATTGGAAGAATATCTTCAAAATTTCAAGGGATGCGTAATTGTCATCTCTCACGATAGATATTTCATGAACAAAGTAGTAGACCATCTACTTGTATTTCACGGCAATGCTGTCATTCAAGATTTTCCCGGCAACTACACTGAATATCGCGAATGGCGAGACATGAAAGAATATTTTGAACAAGAAAAAGAGAAAAACGACAATCCGTCTCAACCAGAGAAAGCCAAGACACAAAGAACTATCAAAGAAAGACCTAAAAAAATGTCTTTCAAGGAAAGAAAAGAGTATGAAGACTTAACTGTCATCATTGGTGCTTTAGAAGAAGAAAAGAAAGACATTGAAACAGCCATGTCAACAGGGACTCTCTCTAACGATGAGTTGATGCAAAAGTCAGCCAGAATAGCCAAAGTGATCAACGAATTGGAAGAAAAAGAAATGCGATGGCTTGAACTTAGTGAATTAGCAGAATAACAATACTGCATACCATGATGTTAAAAGACAACAAACAAACTAAAAAACTGACGGAAAATGAGTTAACCCCAGGTTCTCCTATCTTCAACCATTTTATTTCTCGAAAGCCAACAAAAATAGTCTTCACCGACTCTAATTATATATTCGTATTCCCCGATGGAATCGGAACTATTGATAGAAGTACCACAGAAAGGATAGAGCAGAAAGGAGACTGTTTCTTTGATGATGCCATTGCAGAAAATTTCATTTCCTTTGACTCTCTGAAAGAAAAAGAACCGACATTATTCAGAGAGAAATTTGATATTATCTTCGTAGCAAACGACCCAATCCCCCGCGTCATATTCCTGTCTAACAACAAATTTTTTCAAGCTCAGCTCAAAAAGGACGAGATTATTGTCCTTTGGGAAACAAAAGAGTTCAAAGAGACACTTTTCCCTAAGGCAAACAATCGAGGAGACATCGTTTTCTCTTGCAATGAAAAAATCTATGCCATAGACTTTTTCACTGGACATTATTTTCTCGCCTATACAGAAGAGGATGAAAGATACATTATCAGCCGTACACCTTCAAGAGACGAATTTGGCATTAAAGACCTCTTTTATTGGGCGCCAGACAACCGTACGGTGGCTTTCTATCGCACAAACAACACGAAAGTAGATGTTTATCCGCTTATCACTATTCAAGAACCCAAGCCAATAAGATCCTTAATAGACTATCCAATGGCAGGAGAAGATAGTGAAAGCATATCCATCGGAATTCTTGACGTCCCTTCCAAAAATTGTACATTTCTCAGTCTGGGCAGCAACCATGGCACACCTCCCATAAACCATAAAGAAGCATACTATACCGCCTTGACATGGGCGCCTGACTCATGCGAGATCTATCTCTGCGAATTAGAGCGTTCTCAGAAATATTTTCAAGCCAAGGTCTATTCAGCCTACTCTGGCAAAATCAAACGATTCCTGTTTGATGAATCTTCTGAAAAATATGTTGAACCCGATCAACCGTTCACCATTGTTAACGATAACACTATTCTCTTTCTTTCTCAGAGAACAGGACATAAACACCTTTACAAATTCGATATAAAATCTAACACCATCACACCACTAACACAGGGAGACTGGGATATATTGGAGGTAATTTCCTACGATGAAAAGGCAAAAATCGTTTATGCTTACGCCACTACTTCAGGCGCAATCAATCGCGAAGTAATTCAAGTATCTATAAACAGGGGTCTCAATACATTTAAGGAGGCACACGAAACAGGTAACTATCACACACTCTTTATTGACGAGGATAACAAAGAAACAATAGATTTCTATGAGAACTACACGAATCCTGGATTCGTTTGTTTTCAGAACGACTATGTTATGCCTCTCCGAAATCCATACGAAGAAGAAGGATTTGAAACACCTAATAAAAATTTGGGGTGTTTTGAAAAAGACGGAGATAGTATTTATTACAGTCTGACGCTTCCGAACCTTACCAAAGGAGAAAAAGCGCCACTTCTTTTCTATGTATATGGAGGTCCACATGTGCAACTTGTCACCAATCAGTTTGGCAGTGGAACAAAAGGCATCGAAGAGATGATGGCAAGCAACGGCATCGCCACATTCTACATTGACCCTCATGGTTCATACAATAGAGGACGAGATTTTGAATCCGTAATCTATCAACAAATGAATCGCCCACAGGTAGAGGACTACGATTTTGCCTTAGATTGGTTACAAGAAAATTTTGGACACAAAATTGACATGACAAAAATAGCAGTCTATGGTTGGAGTTTCGGAGGCTACATGACGCTAACAATGTTACTAAACAGCAAACATAATTTCAAAATAGGCATCGCTGGGGGTGCGGTAACCGACTGGCGATATTATGAGGTTATGTACACAGAACGATACATGGGAATCCGTAGTAGCGAAAACGAAAAATACTACGAAGCATGCAGCATAAAGTCAGATTTCAGCAAGCTGCATACACCACTTTACCTCATTCATTGTGATAACGACCCCGTCGTGGTATGGCAACATACCCTTTCTCTTCTCAAAATTGCACACGAAAAATATAATTTTGCCCACCTAATTGACTATTATATCTTTCCAGGACACCCTCATAACGTATGTGGACCTGAAAGAATTCAGCTTATGCGCAAAATTAAAGCAGTGATACTCAATAAGTTAAAATAACAAACAAAAACAATCCAAAAAAAATTGTATTTCTCTTGGATTTTTAGGAATTAAATTGCAACTTTGTATTGCAAACAAAACAGGTAGATTTTTTCATAGTTAAGGTTTAGATTGATTAAGAGGCGTTGTGAAACGCCTCTTAGTTTTTTTTGTCATTTAAGGACAAAAACGTCCTTTAAGATTTTCACTCAACCTTTTTCCACTTCACCTTTTTTACCGAAATTTGCCATCCTCTATTATAATTTTCAAATTCACATGAATAACAAGTTATTTTTAACGATCTTCCTTGCATTTATTAGTCTTCTTTCTAATGCAAAACAATCAACAGACGGGGTAGAAATGACATCTGAACAGAATCCTCCTTTGGTTGTCGACACTGTGGAGAATCAAAAAGCTCAATGCGACTACCACCTTGCCGCAGTTGCAGGAGTTGGTGTCGCCAATTGGTTGACCGAGAATGACGCAACGAGCATAGACAACCGATATACTGCCAATTTTTATATTGGAGCATTATTTGATTTCCAATTTTCCAATGGTTGGCAAACCGAGACCGGATTGACTTTGCAACACAAAGGTTACAGAATAGAGAACACAGGATTTGAGAACTACGAGAAAAAGCACTTCCGTTTGCTTTACTTAGAGATACCCCTTCTCGTTGGTTACGAGATTCCTATTTCTCAAGTTCATCTTACTCCACAAATTGGACCCTACTTTGCTTTTGCAGTGTTAGGTAAAAACGTGGGATACAGTACGAACTCTTTAATCGACAAATCTGGGAACTACACATATACACGTAATTGGGAAAATGTGAACATATACGATAATGAAAACAGCAAAAAACAATATCGCCGTTTTGATTGTGGATTGCATTTCGGCGCATCATTACGAATCTTTGAAAAAATTCGCTTAGGGTTAGGATACGAGTTTGGCTTCGTCAATGTCCAACGAAAAGACTCTAAAAACAATACCTACAAAACCCTAAACAGCGATTTTTCATTCCATATCGCTTATTATTTCTTCTAAAGAAAACATAATATGTATTAAGTTCTCGCAAACCCTCAAAATGCGTCATTTCGAGAGTAAAACCACAAATGATCGCCTTGACCTCCATCCATTCGTAGGATTATATACTTCCAAAACAGCAATATAAGGTGCGACCCACAAAACTTTTCCATTATCATCACAACCATTCCATTCAATTTCTCCCGAAACAGATAAGGATTCATTGTTCAACACACTACATACGCACCGACCTTCCATTGTATAAATTTTAAGAGAGGCGAGATAGTTAGGCACATCAAAATCATAATGAATACGAAAATGTTTTTCTTTGTCTTGATATGGATAGCAAATCTCATTCGCAGACAAACTTAAACCTGTATTTTCAATAACACCAGGTTCTCCACAGCCTAAATAACCTGGTGTTGCATATCCATTAACCGCCGCTGCAGAAGTCCATTCATTTCCATCCAAAGAAATTCTTTCTATAGAAACACCCTTGCCTTTATCCGGTACACTTTTGACATGCATGCTTGCGTCGTAATATAAATCATCTATAATCGTGGTGTCTTTTGACCTAAACAACACAACAGCCCCCGTTTCATTTCGCAAAGAGGGGAATGAAGGCAGTTCAATGAAAGCACTAACCTTTGAGTTATAAAACGACGAGACTCCATTAACATCGTCCGTCAACACTTTTATTTCATTTGGAAAAATCAAAGCTGTCTCTGACGATATTTTCTTGGCAGAATAAATTGATGAATCCGACGATTTTCGAGTGGAAAATTTCAATTCAGACAAATCAAGAACCTTTTTGCTCACATTAATTATCTCTACGAACTCACTTCCTCCCATTTGTGCATTGAAAAGAACCTCCGTGAACAAAATATCTTTCACATTCACCTCTTCTGTCCTTGCGAATATCAGGACTGTATCGTTTGCCACATTCCCAACATAATCTGTCAAATTAGACACATACAATTCATATCGAGTCCCTTTTGACAATTCTTCATCAAACCTCAAAACTACAGATTTCTGACCTTTATCCCATTCCATTGATAGATTTACGTTTGGATAAGACGTAACCTCCACTTTTTCTTTGTCTACCCATTCATCTAAAGACAAAGTCAACAAAGAATCCGTCATCGTCATTTTTTCCACCCGAGGTGGCAAAACATCAACAACAGACTTTCCTGCGACGACAAACTTATCAAACGATATTTTCGACGCATTTGTCTTTGTATATTTACAATAAATACCCGTAAACGAGGTGGACAAAAAAGTAGAATCCACCACAGAAAATTCCATTGTATAGTCTGTTTCTCCATCTAATTTCGTGTAAACTATCCACTCTGCCGTCTGAGTTCGCACCACTTTGACAGACAACCTCACATCTGTTCGATTAAGTCGGTTTTCAACGCTTTCACCTATCTTTTTTGAGGTTTTATTCTTCACTCTGTAGAGCAACACTTGTTTTTTTGTTCCTCCTATTTGAAGATAATAGCCATTTAATGCATCATCAAGAGCAACATTGTCGCTCGCCAAATAAAGACGAACGAAATTTGTACTTGTTGGGCTGAAATCAAGATGCAAGGAAGCCATCCACGAACAGTTGTCCATTGCAGTAGAATAAGTTGCCAAATAGGCAGTCCCTCCATTTCCATAATCTGACAAACAGAGATTCCCAAACGAAAGAGAGAATTTAGAAACATCACCCTTCCAAATCGATTTCAGTTGATTTCCAATAAAATCATCAGACACTTGACCATACATAGAGAAGGCAGACAACACCATCCCCACCAAAACAGGTAAAAATCTTAGCCTCATTGCTCAATTATTTTTTGTATAAACTTTATCTTTGCACAGGTTTTGGCAAAGATAAAAATAAATTCCAAAACAAGACCCAAATAATTAACAACTAATTGTCAACTAAATGAAAGTAGCAATTGTAGGAGCCAGTGGCGCAGTAGGACAGGAGTTCCTCCGCGTGTTAGCAGAAAGAAATTTCCCAATCGATGAATTGGTTCTTTTCGGATCATCAAGAAGTGCAGGAACAGAGTACGAGTTCAAAGGAAAGAAATACACAGTCAAGGAACTCAAGTATGGAGATGATTTCAAAGGAATTGACATTGCATTCACATCGGCAGGAGCTGGAATCTCCAAAGAATATGCTGCAGACATTACGAAATATGGCGCGGTGATGATTGACAATTCGAGTGCGTTCCGAATGGACAATGACGTACCTTTGGTTGTTCCAGAGTGCAACGCAGAAGACGCTCTCAACCGTCCTCGTGGCATCATCGCCAACCCTAACTGTACAACCATTATGATGGTGGTCGTTCTTCAGCCATTAGAGAAACTGAGCCACATCAAACGTATTCACATCGCAAGTTATCAGGCAGCGAGTGGAGCTGGAGCAGCTGCGATGGCGGAGTTGGAACAGCAATATCGCGAAATAATTGACAACAAACCAGTAACGGTTAACAAGTTCGCTTACCAACTTGCATACAACGTGATTCCACAAATCGACGTCTTCACCGACAACGGATACACGAAAGAAGAGATGAAGATGTTCAACGAGACACGCAAGATTATGCACAGCGATGTCGCTTGTTCTGCAATGTGTGTTCGCGTTCCTTCCCTCCGTTCTCACTCAGAGGCGGTATGGATTGAAACGGAAAAACCAATCTCAGTAGAAGAGGCTCGCGAGGCGCTGTCTAAAGGTGAAGGAATTCAAGTAATGGACGATCCAGCAAACAAGAAGTACCCAATGCCTTTATTTTTAGCCGGGAAAGACGACGTTTACGTTGGTCGTATTCGCAAAGACTTGGCCAACGATAACGGATTAACGCTTTGGTTGGTCGGAGATCAAATCAAAAAGGGAGCGGCTTTAAACGCTGTTCAAATCGCAGAATACCTTATCAAGGTAGGGAACGTAAAATAACATTTTATTTTCACATACCTGGAAGAGGCGTTGGAAGCATCCGTTTCCAACGCCTCTCATTTTTGTTTTTGTTGGTACACCAAAGTTTTATATTTTTGCGAAGATAGTCATATCAGTTTACGACAAACAACATTGTAAAACACATATTTTAAACTAAGTCTGACCACTGAACACCATGAAGAAACTTTTCACGCAATTCATTCCTCATGCAATAGGTGTGATGATTGTTATCATCACGCTATGCATCATCGTGAGAAATATCGGATTTAGTTCTTCCTACCTTGATCCCGTAAGTGTCGTTCTGAACAAATTCAACATCACCGACTCCTACTTTGAAATCATCAACCAAAATGCGGATGAAGTGATGGACTTCAATGACGATGTCGTCCTCTTCGACATTTCAAACTGCTATGACCGAGCCGAGATTGCTGACGGCATACAGAGATTGCACGATTATGGAGCAAAAGTCATCGCCTTGGATGTGATTTTTGGTCCGAATGGCAGAGACACGCTCGCCAACGATAGTTTGCAACGCACGGTAGCACGTTGCAAAAACGTCATTGCCGCCTGTAGAATGGTACCCAACTACGACACATTCGTCAAAGAAGAGTCTTATTTTGTCAGAGAAACCGGGTGCGTTGAGGCATGCGTGAATGTAGAAAATGAGACTGTCCGCACATTCAGTCGCACTCTTCAATTTGGTGACACCACCCTTAGCACCTATGTCCACGAGATAATCAAGATGGCATATCCCGACATATACGAGAAATGGGAAGAAAGAACAGACGACACAGAGATTATCAACTACAAGCAAACCCTATTCAACAAAATTCACATCTACGATCCACTCTTTCCAGAAGAGGTAGAGGGTAAGATTTTCTTGATGGGAGACTTCGCCGACTTGCGGGATTTTCACGAGATACCCGTAAAAATAGATGGTAGCAGACGTATCTGTGGAACCACGATACATGGTTATTCCATCTCAACATTGACAAAAGAGGGGCGACTGATTGACAATATGAGTGATAGAGACGCACTTATTTTAGGTCTGATAATCACTTTTATATTTTGTGTCATTTATGTTATGATTAACGAAATATACAATGACTACTCAGGATTCATGTCCACTTCAACACAAATCATTGTGATGATGAGTTTAGTCTTCATTTCAGGCTATTTCTTTATTGAGAAGCAATATAACATTCGGATGCTCTATGCGTTATTAGGGACAGGAATGGGAGGTTATGCTGCCGAGATATTCTATTTCCTATTGTTAAAATGGCGTAAATGGACAGGCAAGAACGAGACAATCTAACACATTAGTTGACAATAAAAAAATTGATATAAGATGAGAAGGTTTTATTTTCTGACAGTCTGCTTTCTTATACTTTTGTTAGCACCACTTTCTGCACAGAAAGCCAGCAAGAGCGTTAAGACAGGGAAATGGGGATTTATGAATGGTTCGACATGGGTCGTAGAACCTAAATTTGAAGAGTATGACGTTTCCAATGCCTTTCAAGGAAAGAAGTACGCTATCGTTAAATACAATGGGAAATGGGCAGGTATTGATGCGAAAGGCAATTTTTTAACAAAAGCCGTATGGAATTCTAAAGAGCTAGCACTGAAAGCGACACGTTTTGCTGTTGCAAAAGCATCAAAAGAAAAATTTCTCTACCCCATCTACGATGCGACCTACGCTAAATGGGGGTTTGTAGACTACACTGGGGATATGTATTTCCGTCCTATCTATGAAGAAGTAGACTCAGAAGTGAACTTTAGCAAAGGCCTTTCCTACTCTATAGTTAAATTAGATGGTCAATGGGGATGCTTAGGGAATGATGGTGCTATGGCCATCAACCCCTTCTTTACCTCTAAGGAAGACCTAAAGAAAGCCATCAATGAATGGCACAACAATGCCGTCGTAGGAGAAAACATTTACATCGGTATGAAAGGATCTGTAAAGAAAATCGGATTCATCAATTACTTGGGCAATTGGGTAATGAAACCTGTTTTTGACAATTTAGACAAGAACTCGATGTTCAACGCCAACACATACTTTGCCGTTGTCAAATACAAGGGAAAGTGGTGTGCAATCGACCGAGCAGGAAATTTTGTCGTGAAGCCAACGTACAACACAGCTGCAGAGGCCAAAACAGCAGCCTTCGCATGGCAGAGAAAGACTCCAAAAGCAAAGGTATCCGCCGCCAACGTTCCTAACTTAGAGGTTTTCACCTACAAAACCCCTAACTTAGCAGCAGAGCAATCCGTGGCAGACAAGCAAACAAACAATGCGAACTCATCTACAAGCAATAATGGCAACTCTACCATTACTCCTGCCAAAGACAAAAACCAAGGCGTAACAACAAAAGCAGAAGGAATGCCAACCGTCAAGATTTTAAGTCCTAAAGACGGATCTTCGTACTCAAATCCAAACGTTACATTCACCTACGAGACGAGTACTTACGATGGAAGCGAACCCGACATCACAGCATACATCAATGGAGAGAAATATCCTAATACAAAAGGAGTAAGACCCGTAGGCAAACTATTGTCGCTAACCTTGCCACGCGCAAGCACCTGCAGAGTTCAGTTAATCGCCAAGGACAATAAGGGGCAAAACAGCGACCCCGCAGTCGTGACACTGCATTACAAAGGCGACCGTCCAAAACCAAATCTTCACATCTTCTCAGTCGGTATAAGCGACTATGACCAAGCAGACCTAAAGCTGCAACACGCGGCAAAAGATGCGGAAGATTTCATGAACACCGTAAAAGGATGCAATCTAAATCAATTTCAGCAAATCAAGACTGCTAACTTAGTGAAAGACAAAGCAGGAACCGACAAGAACATCAAGAAAGGACTCTCATCATTAGTTAACTCTGTTACACAAGGAGACGTGGTTCTCTTGTTCTTCTCTGGCCATGGCGCAAAAGAAGGGGCGGAGACCTACTTCCTATCGTGCAATGCAGAAAGCAATGATCTCTTCGCCACAGCAGTAGATTTCGACATAATTAAGAGCGCCTTGAAAAGGCTGAAAGACAAAAAATGTAGAATCATCATCTTCATGGATGCTTGTCATTCTGGTTCTATGTATGGCGTTAAATCAACCGTAGAAACATTCTCGTTAGCAGACCCTGACATTATCGGATTCTACTCAAGCACAGAAGCTCAGAAATCTAACGAATCAGAGCAATGGGAAAACGGCATTTTCACAAAAGCGTTGCTTGAAGGTATCAAAGGGGCAGCAGTAGATGAAAATGGCAATGTAACGTTAGATGCGCTCGAGCTATACATCAGAAATCAAGTGAGAAATGCTACGAATGGAAGACAAATGCCTATATTTGAAAATAGACAAGGGAATTTCATCCTTTTCGAGAAGAAATAGTGTTAACATAATAAAGAGAGCGTATGAAAAGAATATTTTTTGCAGCGATTTTCAGCATGCTAGCATGCATGCTGTCCGCACAAGATATGTATGTATATAGCGTGATTGGGCAAGCAGAGAAACAAGTGAACGGAGAGTGGCAATCGCTCCAAAAGAGAGACAAACTATCAGCAAACGACATTGTTCGAGTTTCCGACAATTCCGCACTTTCCGTATTAGACAGAACCGCAGAGAAATTGTACTCATTTTCTCAAACCAATAGCAAGAAACTGAGTGAGCTGATTGCCAACTACAAAGGCAGGCAGAGCTATTCCGCCAATTTCGTAGCTCATGCCTCCAAGTCGCTCTTTAACGGAGGATCTGACAGAATCAGCAATGACGCTGCAGGTTGTACCTATCGTGGAGACATCGTTGAAAATGACATAGCTAAGGCTCTCATCTACAAAGCACAGGGCGTGTCTTTCAATGATTTCAACAATGCAAAGACCGACTATGCTATTTCATTTGACATTTTAGACCGTAAGACATTGCAGCCCATTGAAGGTTCTATCAAAGCCAATAGCCAAGCCATCGTGAGAATCAAAAACAAAAGTGATATGGCATTATATGTCAATATTTTAGACTTTGATCAAACATCCAACGAGAAAGTAGTTTGCCTGCCAATCGACGATGCAACCACCCTCTCTCATCTTCTAATTCCTGCTCACTGCACAATTGACTTGACTACGTTCCCTATTGGCTTCTATGAGCCTAAAGGATTAAACAACTTAGTATTGGTGGCGGCAGAAGTACCATACGATTTACGACAAGTCAGCAAATATTTGGACAAGGCTGATGTCAAGAATATTCAAGCATCCAAATATCCTGTCGGAGTATACGCAAAAGACATTATCATCAAGTAAATCGCGACAAAGGGAATAACCACAAGCGTTAGCATTTTTTAGGCTCAGATACATAATCTGAGCCTTTTTTTTCAAATCACCTATCCACAATAACCTTTCGCCTCTCCGCACCACCATGGAGAATGTAGCACCCTTTGGGCAACTGTATAAATATCATTGAATCCACGGGTAATTGTTGATGCAGATAAACTCGTCCTAGTAAATCATAAACTGAGAAATCCTTTGCTCCATCATGGACTACCAACATCACCCCTCCATCAACATTGTACACTTGCATTTCAGGAATTTCCGACACATCATTTTTTATAGGATTTATCTTAACTGATTCAAATATATTCTCATAAGACGACGAAAAGCGCAATGAATCCCCTTTAACAAAATACGACATCGTATCTCTCCCTACCATATCAATCTTCCACCCTGTCATTGAGCTATTATCCTCTTTCAATTTCGCTTTTATTATCAGCGGTCTGTTCGCATAATAATAGCCATCAAAGACAGAATGTACCATATCTATCCCATTAATGTTCAATGAAATATCATTTTGTCTTTCCTTGTTGACTGTCAAAGCATAGATAGAACCCAATTTGAAAAATTCACCCATAGAATTGTAAAGCATCCTATTTCTTCCTGTCAGATAATCTTTCATAAGCTGCACTTCTTGATACCAATCCACATTCAAACTATCCCTATAATCATGATATAAATCGTATGTAAAAGGAAATTCATATTCGATCTGACGAGCTAAACTATCAATATGAGCAACGACATACTCTGGAAGGAAAATGTCTCCTAACTCAACTGCCAGATTCTCAATCAACAAATCTTGGAATGGTTGCACCCTGCACAATTTACGTATCAAACGCGTCGAAAATTCGTAAGAACCGACGCTATCAGAGTCTACCACCGGAGGCAACAAATGTTGCTCAAAGAAATTAGAAATGAAGAACTTATATGGATAAGAGTAGTCGAAACGATAATTCAACGTCATATCCAAATCTTTCAATATCCAACGCCACCGACCTCCTTCATCTCGACTACGCCACATCACAATATTATTATCTGGGAAATCCGCGTTTCCAAAATACATTTCACCAATATAATAATTCAAAAACTCAGAGATATCCATCTCCCGAGCTAAAGTCTCATAAGTCGTTGTATCGCTTAAAAAGTGCTGATAGAAAGCCATCGCATTAGCCATATCTCCAGAATTAGGGACTGTCCAATTCTCTACCACATCAATATTATCCCCACATTCAGGATGGTTCGCATCTATATTTGAATGATTTGAACGTTCACGAAGATTCATCAATCCGTAGTATTCACCATTCAGATATACAATCACTGGCTGATAGGCTTGATAATCAATATTCTTCATCACTGAGGCAATAAAAGTCTGCGACACAGCGTCACGTAAATGAGCAAGAAGAAAATCATTACCTGCATTACGTAACATAACCGAATTATATTTTTCAACACACGATTTTTCTTTAAAAAAAGGATAGTCAAAATTCTCTGCGCCATAGCGAGCAGACGAATAAAGAGCGAACGATTTCATTGGATGTTGGCGAGAAGTATTCCCTATGACCCTTATTTGCCCTTTCTGATTAATCATCATTCGTCCATTTTCATCGAAATATTTTATGTCTGCCACCCTTAACCAATCATACAAATAGTTTGCATATTTCCAATATTGTTTTTCAGATAAGATTCCTTCTTTATTACCATAAAGTTCTTGATAATCAACGGATAATGCAACGACAGGAAGAGAAACTTCTCTCCCATGGAAAATATACGAATACACAACAACAGAAGACGAAGCACAACTATTCGCAAAGTTCCTAACTCTTAGATTAGTAGATTTACTTATCTTAAGCCCGTTCGTTGGGAAAACAGAATCTTTCTCCGTAGGAGTTGTTCCATCCGTCGTATATCTAACTATTTCATCAGACTTAGATTCTTTCAGATGTACCTCAAATGGAATAGCATAAAGCCCCGATTCAACCGTCAACTGAGGTGTGGTCAAAAATCGTTTACTTATATTTCCGTTTTCTGCCATTGGAGTAGGTTCTATCAACCACCCTAACTCATCATCCTCTCCACAGCCGAAAGAGACGCCCTCTTGCTTATTAGAGGGAACACGCATCACATCAACGACCTCGCCCAATGGCGAAATAAGGCGAATAGTCGCACCATTCTTATACTTCAGTTTAAAACTTGCATGTAGATCACGCCCTAACCTATCACAATAAACTACGATAAACGAATTAGGAGCGACAAACGTGTCTACAAGTATGCAATACACATCATCTTCTGTATCTCGCTGAATTGAATAATTTTTCAGAGAAATTGGCTCATCCGAGCAATTCCGAAGTTCTATCCAACTATCAGGTAGGTTGTTCTCTTCATCAAGATAGCCTAAATTCACTGGCATCACCTCATTAATACGCAGTTCACCATACAAAAAAGAAACTGACAATAGCAGAAAAACGATCCCAGTAAATCTCTTCATATTATTAGTTAGTCACCAGAATATAATCACCACGATCCACCACTTTTGAATATATTTTTAATATAGTAGTAGATGGTCCACTCATCACATTACCAACACCATACGAAAGATCAAATTTAGACCCACACTGTTCACAAATAGCAAAAGGCATTTTTATTGTCAAACGTATAGTTCTTAATTTTTCATAGGGACAAGCCAAATCACAACACCCCAAAGAACCATTAATATCCCGAAAGATACAAACCCCTCCATATCCCAACTGAAAATTCGTAGAATAGACTCGATCTGTTGTGTAGGTAACCGCACGATTAGGCGTTCGCAACGTCTGATATTCGCTATAGGTCGTTTTCACATAAACAGCGTAATCTCCGATAGAAGACTCATCACTTTTGCAATTAGTCAAAAGCGGGAATAACAGAAAAATCCGTAATAGAAACTCTCTCCTCAACATTCTATCAAAGAATACACGACTTTCGCCCATCATTTCACTATTATACGATATTCATCCACTTCTATCACCTCACCTGTTCTAATTTTAGCACGCTTTCGCAGTTCTACTTCACCATTACGTTTCACAAGACCTTCTTCAACAACATGGAGAGCTTGGGCACCATTTTCAACCAAATTTAAAGCCTTAATTAGAGATGCCAAAGGAATAAATTCCTCTCCCTCACGCAATTTAAACTCTAAAATACTCATTTTATTATACATACAATAAAAAAACAGAGGACAATACATTAACATATTGTCCCCTTGATATTAGGATAGATATAGTTATAAACAAACCTACTCTGCAACTACCTCGAAACTAATCTCAGCAGAAACCTCTTTGTGTAGCTTAACTGTAGCTTTATAGCTTCCAATTTCCTTTACAGCACCGATAACGATAGTCTTTCTATCTATATCAAAACCTTGCTTAGACAATGCTTCAGCGATTTGGATGTTGTTAACAGAACCGAAGATTGTACCCGTTGCACTGGTCTTTGCTGGAATAGTCAATGAAACGCCGTTCAATTTCTCAGCCAATGCCTCAGCGTCAGCCTTGATCTTAGCCAACTTATGAGCGCGTTGCTTCAAAACTTCAGCCAATTGTTTCTTCTCAGAAGGAGTTGCCAACTTTGCGTATCCTTGAGGGATAAGATAATTACGTCCGTAACCATCCTTTACTTTGACGATATCGTCTTTGTAACCCAGATTATGAATATCTTGCAATAATATAATTTCCATTGTCAAACCTCCTTATTATTTCATCAAATCAGTTACGAATGGGAGCAAAGCCAAATGGCGAGCTCTTTTTACTGCTTGAGCAACCTTTCTTTGGTACTTCAAGGAAGTTCCTGTGAGGCGACGAGGTAAAATCTTACCTTGCTCGTTCAAGAATTTTTTCAAGAACTCTGGATCCTTATAGTCAATATACTTGATACCACTCTTCTTGAAACGACAATATTTCTTCTTTTTAACTTCTACTGATGGTGGAGTTAAATATCTGATCTCCGATGAATTCTGTGATGCCATGATTAAGCCTCCTTCTCTTTAGATGATTTCAAACTCTTTCTCTTTGCCGAATACTCAATAGCGAACTTGTCCAACTTAGTAGTCAAGTAACGAATAACTTTTTCGTCACGACGATACTGTGTTTCCAAATTTGCGATTACAGTAGGCTCAGCCTTAAACTCCAACAAAGCGTAGAATCCTGTCGTCTTTCCCTCAATTGGGTAAGCCAACTTACGCAACCCCCAAAGCTCCTCGTTAACGATTTCCGAACCTGCTTCGGTGAGAAGGCTCTTAAATCTGTCAACCGCTTCCTTCATCTGATTCTCAGATAAAACGGGAGTTAAAATGAAAACGGTTTCATACTGATTTAACATAAAATACTATTTTTTTAGATTAGTAATTTTTCACTTTTCTAACGGACTGCAAATATACACCATTATTTCTATTTTACAAATTCTATCAGTTAGAAATTTTTCAATCATTTTACATGCTCTTCAACATACTATTTTAGCGTTCTGTTTTCTCCTACAGTTCATCATTTTCAGTAATTCGGGTACTTTTTCAAAATTCAATTTCATCATATTTGCAACATATAAATTTGAAAGGGAAAAAATGAATGTAATAAAAAAGATTGGAGTTTCACTTGCACTCGTCGGAGCAAGTCTAACTATTAACGCACAGAACGATATGGAGAATATGCTTAGTAAGAAAGAACAGAGTTTCGTCGTCATTGCAGCTTTCACCGCAAAAGGCGACCTTGAAAAACTCAAGGATGCAATCAACGAGGGATTAGACAATGGGCTGACCATCAATCAAACAAAAGAGGCTCTCGCCCACCTATACGCCTACCTTGGATTCCCTCGCAGTCTGAACGCATTAGGCGCTTTGGAAAACGTGTTGAAA
Organism: Bacteroidaceae bacterium; assembly: GCA_963619325.1. Lineage (GTDB taxonomy): Bacteria > Bacteroidota > Bacteroidia > Bacteroidales > Paludibacteraceae > UBA1181. The sequence goes on from CAVEVQ010000001.1 coordinate 86,701, forward strand.
GACCGTAAAGAGAAAGGCATTAGCGACGAAATGGGAGAAGATGCATCTCCACTGCCAGCAGATTACAATTCATTAGCACGAGGAACGGAAGTACAAACTCAGTTGTGTGGCGGGAAACCATTCACTTACCAGTTTTCACCTTCAACTGATTATTACTTGAAAGCACATTTATTCGGTGATATTTTCGCTCGCGACATTCTAACGTTCAACCAGCGAGAACTTGTTACGATTGGTGCGTTGGCTGCACTCAAGGGTGCCGAGTCTCAACTCAAATCACATGTCAACGGCTCTCGCAACATGGGAGTAACTGATGACAAACTCAGAGCCATTCCATCCACTTTGAACGAAAAGGTAGGAGAAATGGAGGCTTTCAGAGCAAAGAAGGCGGTATCAGAAGTGTTAAGAGAAAAATTCAACGAAGGGCAACCTGTTGAGAATCAGATTTTCCCGAAAGGAGAACCCAACACGGCATACGCAAAATATTTTGTCGGGGAGAGTTTTCTTGCACCACTTTTGAAAGGAGATGTGTCCATGTCAAATGTAACATTCGAGCCAAGGTGTAGGAACAACTGGCACATACACCACAAAGCAAGTCAGATTCTGATTTGCGTAGGAGGAGATGGTTGGTATCAAGAATGGGGCAAACCAGCGCAGAAGTTACACGCAGGCGATGTTGTAAATATTCCTGCTGAAGTGAAACACTGGCACGGAGCGACAGCAAACTCATGGTTTCAACACATTTCAGTATCCGTACCCAACCCAGAAGCAACCAACGAATGGTTGGATCCCGTAACAGACGAAGAATATAATTCACTTCAATAATGTTTCCTTAAGAACAAAAAGAGACGCTGCGGACATAATCTGTAGCGTCTCTCTCTTTTAACCTATCTGATTTTTCCAAAATTACTTCGTCACACTAACTATGCGACCAGCATTAGCTGCTGTATAAGTGTAGTTCGTTCCACCCGTATAGGTTGCAGTTCCCGGTTGATAGAAGCCATGGAAATTATCTGCCTTAGCATACGTTCCACCTATACTATAAGTATAAGACGCACCGCTTGTCATAGGGAAAATAAGTTGGAGACGTTTTGTTGTACCCTCTGTTTCTTGGTTGGCATACTGCAAAGCCACACCGCTCGCATCGCTCACCTGAACCGAACTGCCAGAAGTAAATGTTGCATCTGCTACAGCACAACTTACATTCTTGGTAGAGACATAGAAAGCTCTCATGTTGGTAGTCAGCACATCGCACACCCCGACATAATATCCTCCATAATACAAAATTGAACCATTTATCTCTTCAGAAGACTCTATAAGAAGTCCACCATTAACGACAGCTCTCGACTCGGAAGTCGGTTGTTTATCGCTTTGCAAGTAAACCATCGCACCTTCATTCACATAGAACGAACTTTCTGAATTGATTGAGATCAGACGAGTTCCAGACGACTCAACGATACATTCATCAAAATTCACCGATCCATCTGTCTTGAACCCATAACCTTTCTTCTTCTTTCCCTCCGATGTCTCGAATGGTTCGCATGCGCCATCAACATAGATATAAGCGCCATCCCTAACCGTGATGCCAGAATCAGCGGCGATTGCTCTTGAACCCAAAGCCTCTTCTTTCAAAGAGACAGTAATATCAGCCCCCGAAATGTCAATATATTTGTCTGACTTTAACAATGCCGCATATGAAATATCATCACCGCTATCAATTACAGTTCCACCAACTGTACCATTTATCGTTCCTCCTTTTATGTTAATATTGCCTACAGTTTTTATACCCTTACTTGCTTTACCATTAACTGTCAAGTTTATAGTTCCGCCGGACATATTGAATGCTCCATTCGTAGAAGAAATTGCCAAGGTAGAATCTATGCCTACCTTGATAGCCTTAGTGTCGTCTGTTGTAGATACAACAACAATCTCGCCACCATCGATCTGCATATAGCCCTCTTCCACCTCGATACCTGTACCTTCTACAGAAAGAGTACCGCCTTTCATCACAAAATAGTCGCTGGCACGAACCACATCAGACAACGTAGAAGAAGCCTTGATGTTACCATTCTCGATCAGCAGATAATCACCTGTCTGTATAGCACGCTTTGCATTAGCGACAACCTCCAAATTTCCATTTCCATTCTTAAACTCAATTTGTCCCTTGCTTCGAAGCGTGGCATTGCAAGTATCAGCAGCACAATCTTCTAAATAAGAAGAAGTCCCATCTCTCAACTCTATCGTCATAGTGGAACCCGAAAAAGATCGAAATGTTGACTTCTCACGTTGAGATTTCAAAGTCAAGTTATTCATCACAACCGTGAACTTTCTCGGACAATCAATTTCGAAACCACCATCTTCAGAACTACCAGAAAGCAAATAAACAACATCCTTCAACTGACTGACACATTTTACAGAGACATAGTTACCATCCAATGTTATATTCACTGTTTCAGGATAAGGGTTAATCACCGATACTTCAGCTCCATAAGTAATCTTTACCGTATCAGTAGCAGAAACGATCTCCTCGAAAGTTAACGAAACCTCACCTTTATCATAGGTATAGTTTTTTGATGCTTTAAAAACAGAAACAGTTGTTCCATTCGTCTTAATGCTATCAATATCTTCACATTTTTCCGAACGAACATTTGTCTCGCCGACATTGACATAAAGCACATATTCCGCTAATGCAGTGAGAGACAACGCCGACACTGTTAGCAACGCGATTAATTTCTGTTTCATTTCTTTACAATTTTAAATGACCGACCATCTACACGTACCACATACATGCCAACAGGCAACTCCACCAATGAAACACCATTCAGCTGAGAATAGGCTTCAGATTTTAGCAGCATACCATTCCAAGCATAAACATCAACCTTCGCGCCTTCCTTTACATACGAAATGTAAACATAATCGCTCGTTGGATTAGGATAAATTGACTGTCCATCAGCGAGGACGTCATTGACAGAAGTCTCTTCTTTAAAGGTAACCTTAACGATGTCCGAGAGGGCAACAGATTTCGGTGAGGAAGACGCCGATGTTTGAATCATCAAGTCCTCATCCGAGAAATAAAGTTTACCTGAATCATCCAATTCAAAAAACGAGATTCCTCCCGTGCTTTTCCTAATGACACTGACCACATTAGTTGCTGACGCAGCACACCCCAAGAAAAGCATTATCGCCACAGCGCCCACTTTTAAATTTTTTAGTTTCAATTCCTTCATATTTTTCTCTTTTTTATTATTCGTTTTTTGATACCATTAGTGCAACCGTCATATACAAAACATTGAACATCACATACAAAAAAAGAGCCAACTTGCTTCTCAGCAAACCGACTCCGAAATATATAGAACAACACAATTTAGGGTCTCTTCTATTTTTTGACAAAAGTAAATGATTTTTTCGCACCAACAAATTTTAGTGTCAAAAATTTCATAAAAAATGGTCAATTTTTCTTCTTCCAGTCGTTCTACAACCTTTTAAAGTCAGTCGACATCTTCTTTTTGATCGCATAAAGACAAATTATTTTTTCTTCTATGCGCTTTCAAAGGTAGCAAAATATAGATTTTAACATGAAATATTTCAGTCAAACGCATATCCTTTATGCGAAAGAATTGATAATCTTACAATTATTTCGTACATTCGTAACCATAAAGGAAAACCTTTGGTTAATATTTCGCACATCGTATTTAGATTGTTGATTATTAAGCATCAAAGGATAGAAACGTAAATTAAAATCACCACGTAATATGAAACAGTCAATAGATTTCCTTATCGACGTCTCCAACAATATGGAGGGAAGGATGGCGGTTGCCAAAGAGGTTCTCAAGCAAGAATTGATCCCTGCGTTGAGAAACTCAGACGATTTCGGAGTAAGAACATTCTTGTCTCTTTTTGGTTCCCCCGTCATCATCAACACATTCGACATGGGAGCAAACAACAAAAGCGAGTTCATTGAAAAAGTAGACTCGCTTCCAGAACCCAACCAAGGGACTCCTTTGTCTGGCGTGGTGAAAGCGTCTTTGAACGACTTTAAGAACATCTCTGACAGCAAGAAGATTATCATTCTCGTAACAGCAGGAGAAGAAACTGATGGTAGCGACTATGCTTTCGATGTCCAGGCAGAAGCACCTGAAGACGTGCAAATTAACATCATAGGTATCGGTATGAGTAACGACGGATTATTAAAAGCACAGAAAGTTGCTTCTTTGACAGGAGGTGTATGTGTTAATATTCCAGAAAGCGACTATGGTAACAAGTTCGCCATTCAGAATGCCGTTGCTTCTGTCGTTGAAATTCTTCAAGGCAAAACCACTACTAACATAGAGGTGAAGGTTGAAGCGAAACCTGAAATAAAAGCAGAAGTGAAGATTGAGCCTCAACCTGTGGTTGAGAACAAACCATTAGGGGAGAAACAATTGAAAGTTGAAAAAACGGAGAAGAAAGAAAAGAGTGTCAAGTCAAAAAGAACCGAAAAAGTCAACTTGGACGAGTTCAAGACAAAACACATTGAAGTGGAAGTTCCTATTGTTACAGAAGATTTCAAATCAGTCAACAATGCAACACTCATTGATGAGATGGAAAGCACAAATGCTAAAATTGCCGAAATGCTGAAGTCGAACATCTCCACTTTGAAAAAGGCTTTAGAGGCACAAGGTGGTGCGCAAAACGAGATTGCAGAGCTAAAAGAGGCACAAAAAAAACAAGTAGATGCTATCGCAAAACTGCAAGAAGCTATCGCTGACGCACAAACGACTATAGACAAACTTAAATCTATCGTTGCAGATAAAGAAGAAGAAATTGAAGCCCTCAATAGCAATAAAGAAGATTTGATGGTAACCATCCAACAATGGCAAGAACGCGACAGGAACGTCATCATCGACTTAGATGCAAAGGAGCGCGAAGCCACGTCCAGAGCAAGCGAAGAAATTCTCTTTGAGTTTTTGGAGAAGAAATACCCTGGTCGTGTCAAATGGTGCAACCAATACAACAAAGCAACCAAAGGCTACGATTTCGAGATTACAGGATTTGAGAACAAAGAGACGGAATATTTCATCGCCTGCAAAGGAGCAAAAGACGATCGGAAAATATTCTTTTTGAGCGAAGAGGAATGGAACGCATGTCTGAGCAACAGCCTCAACTACCAAGTCTATTTAGTACGAGATGTTGCTAACACACCTAAGATTGTCTTGATTGACAATCTCATCGGATGGATTACTTGTGGAAAGGTGCGTCCAAGCGCAGAGAAAAACGAAAAGGTCAAGGCAGGACACGTTATGTTCACATTAGTATAGCAATCTCTATACAAATAATGGGCGGTTGTGAGAGTTGCCTCACAATCGCCCAATTTACTTTTAGATCAAATTCAAATATCTACCCCACTTGTTGATCACGCCATTTCACAGGCGTTAAGCCCACCACTTTTTTGAACATACGGGAGAAGTGTTGCGGATACTGGAATCCCATCTCGTAAGCCACTTGACTGATGGATTTCGATGGATCTAAAATCATATCTTTACTAATATTGATGATTTTGCTTTGAATATACTCCTGAGCAGTTTTACCAGTCTCTTTCTTTACCAAATCGCCGAAGTAGTTGGGAGACAAACAAACCTTCTGCGCACAATATTTTACAGAAGGCAATCCATTCTGCGCCGATTCATGATTGTTAAAATATTCGTTCAATAAATTCTCAAACTGACTCAATACACCTTTGTTGACATTCTCACGTGTTATGAACTGACGCTCATAGAAGCGCAAGCAATAGTCTAATAAAAGCTCGACATTCGTAGCTATCAGTCGTTTACTCAAACGGTCAGTTCCGCCTTTAATCTCATTTTGGATATTCATCAGACAATCCAGGAAAACCTTTCTTTCCTGTTCAGAGAGATGAAGTGCCTCATTCACCTCGTATGAAAAGAAATTATACTCACGCATTCGTTTCCCCAAAGGTGTACCCGAAACAAGATCAGGATGAAACAAGAGAGCGTAACCCTTAGGTTGGAACTCCTCGCCGTTATCATCGCGACCATACACTTGATCGGGGGCTATAGCCACCACCGTACCCTCCTGATAATCGTACGTTTGTCTGCCATAAATCAAATCACCACATTTCACCTCTTTTAAAAACACCGTGTAAAATCCAGGCAACATACGGAAGTGTTTCATAACATGAGCCTCACTAAAATTGACAACAGAGACAAGTGGATGGAACGTCTTTACCCCTATCCAATCATTATAATCCTTAATCGTTTTGAAATTTAAAACCTCACTCATAGTTCACCTTTTTAGCTTCTTCACTCTCGAAACGTAAATTTAACAAAAAAACAAGAAAAATGAATCAATAAAAAACCTGCTATCAGTGCTACCTGAATACATAGTTGAAGCCGAACGAAAGTTGTTCTTGAACCTGAATTTGGCCTTCTTCGTTCTTTGGAGTGTTATCAAAACGCATGATGAGAGACAAACGTGTGCTTAAGAATCTGTTGATAATAAACTTGCCGACAACCTCCCAATCGAACTCTATATTTTGACTGTCATAAGAGCTGAAGAAGTCAATACGCGAAGTAAGATTAATTTCCTTGGAGAATTGCCAATCTAATTTTGCCTGAACAAGGTAGCCTAAATAACTGGTGTGGTTTTCGGTGCTGTCCAAGCCCACTGTCAGATGATCAATACGGTCATCCGTCATGAAGATGAGTTTGTAAGCAAACGGTGCAAGACGGAGCGTTGTCTTCTTGTTGTAGCGGCACTCCATACCCAAACTAAGGAAAAGACGAGAAGGAGACAAGAAGCCAGTGACTACAACATTGGAATTAGTCGTTTTGTACCCTGTGAAGAGCGAGGTGTTGAAATCTGCCCCTGCACTATAATAAACCTTCTTGGAGAACCACGTCTGATAAGCCAACAAAGAGGAGATACGGACGAGGTCATTGTTCACACGGAAAGCACGAATGGTATCCTCGCTCGTGTTGTAAAATCCTATTTTGACATCGAAATCATTCTCCCATAAAAGACGATTTTTTGTGTAATCAATGTTATAATCGAAGATTGTCAAGAAAGTGGCATTTGGCGTACCACCCTTATACCAGTTGTCTGTAACATAATACTGAGAGAACTGAACTGCCAGATTTCCGAAGAAAGCCCAAGCCGATTTCTCCCTTTGTTTGAGATATTTTTTCAGATTATCAGCTGGAGGGACGACGATGCCCATCGGCTCCAACCCACTGATACGCATTTCTCGGTCGCCCCCTTTCACATCATCGATAGAAGCGTCATATTCATGCAAGTCACAGTAGTCAATTACCTCTGGCGCCTCCAAAGAAACTTTACTGACAATGCGACGGTTTAATTTCGTATTGCCCTCCAAAATCTCATAATTCTTTTCAAAACTTGACTTTGTGAATGATGGCAATCCATTTTGATATTCATAGAGGAAAGGTCTTGCGGAGAAATGAGGTAGCAAATCCGTTGTCTTTATTGAGTCAAAGATGATGGTAGGCCAGATGGAGGGCGAAACGTCCTCTATTTGAGAGGCTTCCTCGTTTGCCGACACAACATCTTGCGCACTTCCCAACAGAGCAGAAAGCAGCAATATCATCAACAGAACAATGCGACGGAATGGGGTTTTCATCTCAACCTTTAGATTCAAAATTTAATTGTCAAAACACAAAATTAACAAAAAACATTATTCGCGATAGCGTTTAATCACATTATACGCCACATAGATACCTAACTCGCCAGCCTTACTGAGATCCGCAACGCCCTTGTCGTTCTCACCGATCAACAAATAGCATAGCCCACGATTGAAGTAGGCTTCAGCGAAATCCGTTTCTAAGGAAATGGCATTAGTATAGTTGGCAATAGCGTTTCGATAGTCTTTCATTGATGAAAGAAGATTTCCACGATTAAACCACGAGAATGGGAATTTCTGATATTGCTTGCAAACCTCTTCGTAATCCTTTTGAATCATCTCGTAGGTAAGTTTGTTCTCATAGTAATCGAAAGTGGTCAGCGATTCTTTCTTTGCAATATCATCCTTCAGCGAATACTCATATTCCAATTTTTTCATTCGGAAATTCGCACGAACAAAATAGTAGATCCAACGATCGCTCTCTTGTGCTAGTTCTAAACCTTTTGTCAAATCTTCAATAGCACTGTCATAGTCTGAAATGACTTCAAACTGAATCGCACGTTGCAGATAAAGTTCGGGAGCAACGGTTTTGGAGAGTTTAGCCGTCAGTTTGTCAATTTCTCGAAAAGCAACATCCAACTGTTTGTAGTCGACCTCGCTGTTCGAGATTGAAAGTTTCTTCTCCAATTTTCCCGACTGATTGAGAACCTCCAAATTCTTATCGTAGTAGGTTGAACGAAGAACATTCGATTTCTTCTGAGGGAAATATGTCAGCAAGAAATTAGGTTCTGGTTCGATGTGGAAATTGACATTCTGGACACGACCGCGCGACTCGTTTTTGTAGGAGAGACGACGCATTTGTTCCTCCTTATCGGCAACCACCAGTTTGTTGTGATTTCCGAGATTCTTGTCCGATTTTTTTCTTGTTGAAGAGGTTGAATCTGTTTTTACGACATCTTTCTTCGTGATTTTACGTTGACGAAGGAGCATAGCCGTATTATAATCCTTTTCAGCCCCCACTTTATCCAACTTTTTGAATTTCGCTTCGCCACGCCCATAATAGGCAGGAAAGAAATCAGGATGCTTCTTAATAATCGTGTTATAATCCGCAATTGCTTTGTTGAGTTCGCCTAAATCAGATTGTAGAAGAGCACGGTTGTAGATAGCAAAATCATTATCTGGCTCCATCTCAATCACACGATCAAAATCTTCAACAGCACGATTTTTATCGCCCACCTCAGTACGCAATATACCACGATTATAATATGCGTTCGTGTTGTAAGGGTCTAACTGTATAACATGGTCATAATCATCCATTGCGCCACGCAAATTGTTAAGTTGGTAGCGAACAAGTCCACGATTTATATAGAACCCGGTTCGATAGGGTTCTATACGGATAGCCTCATCAAAATCCGCTAACGATTTCGTGTATTCGTTCATTGCATAGTAGACATAGCCACGAGCGGAAAGACCATCCGCGCTAAATTTGTCTATCTGAAGAACTTTATCAAAATCTTTCAGAGCCAAAGCCGTATCTTCATTTTGGAGGTAAGCATAGCCACGATTAAGGTAAGCTTCCTTAAAGTGAGGATATTTTTCTATTGTGGTGGAGAAATTCCTCACCGCCTGAGCATAGTCTTCAGCTTGCATCGAAGCATAGCCTTTGCACAACAACAAGGCACGACTATCGGGCGAAAATTCCAGCCCCTTGTCAAAATCAGACTGAGCTTCCGCCGTTTTATCCAAATAGACACGAGCAATTCCCCGACAACGATAGGCCTCACTCAAAAAGGGGTTGCGTTCCAAAGCCAAAGAGCAATCTTCTTCAGCCCCTTTGTAATCTTCCAAGCTGATTTTGGCGACAGCGCGATAAAAATATGGTTCTGGAAGGTGTGGCTTTACCCGAATCACTTGATTGAAATATTGAATAGAAAGCACATAATCTTCAAAATAGAGTGCATTCCGACCAATCGCCAAGACACGATTCGTATTGATTTGAGCCTGACAAATAGACGCCAAACAAAAGAAAAAAATGAGAATTCGATATTTCATAAACCCTCTTTTGGTGTGTTGCAAAGTTATGATTAACCGAACAAAATCTTGAACGCCTCTTCCACTTTTCTAGCATAACACACCTCAATACAATGGTTACGCATATCCAAGTTTTTGTATTCGGGGATAATAATACGTTTGAATCCTAATTTCTCCGCCTCTGAAATTCGTTGCTCGATACGATTGACAGGACGTATTTCTCCCGAAAGGCCAACCTCACCAGCCAAGCACGTCTGACTGTCGATTGCAATATCCATGTTTGAGGAGAGTATCGCACTGATGATTGCCAAATCAATGGCAGGATCGTTAATCCTTAGTCCGCCAGCAATGTTGAGGTAGACATCTTTCTGAGCCAATTTGAAACCAACGCGCTTTTCTAAAACAGCCAACAACATATTCAGGCGACGAATGTCAAATCCTGTAGCCGAGCGTTGTGGCGTTCCATAAGCAGCAGTGCTAACCAACGACTGTGCTTCAATCAAGAAAGGGCGTACCCCTTCAATCGCCGCACCGATGGCCGTTCCGCTTAGTCCATCGTGGTTGTTACTCAAAAGCAGTTCAGAAGGATTCGACACCTCTCTCAATCCATCCTGACGCATTTCGAAGATGCCCAGTTCGGCAGTACTACCAAACCGGTTTTTGATAGAGCGCAAGATTCGGTACATATAATGTTGATCCCCTTCAAATTGCAAAACCGTATCAACAATGTGCTCCAAGACTTTCGGCCCTGCAATATTTCCCTCCTTGTTGATATGTCCAATTAACAAAACAGGGATTCCACTCTCCTTCGCAAATTTCAATATTTGAGCCGAACACTCACGCACTTGCGAAACACTTCCCGGCGAAGATTCCACCAAATCTGTTGAGATCGTCTGGATTGAATCTATGATAACCAAATCTGGATTAACGTTCTTTATATGAACAAAAATATTTTCGAGAGAAGTCTCACTAACTATATAACAATCATTATTTTCAGGGATAGCTAACCTATCAGCTCTTAAGCGAAGTTGCTTTGTACTTTCCTCTCCTGATACATACAAAGTTCTTTTGCCTTTGATGTTCAAAACAATTTGAAGGACCAAAGTTGACTTTCCAATTCCTGGCTCACCCCCAATCAATGTTAAAGATCCAGGAACAATCCCCCCTCCCAGGACACGGTTAAACTCATTATTTCCCGTATCATCTCGTACCTCTTCGGAAGTCTCCACATCTTGCAATCGTTGGGGTTTCGCCTTCTCTGTAGGAATCAACCCACTGGCATGCACAGGCTGTTTATCCTGTCGGACAATCTCCTCAACATACGTATTCCATTCGCCACAAGCAGGACATTTGCCAACCCACTTAGCCGCCTCCGCACCACAATTCTGACAAACGTAAACAGACTTCGTTTTTGCCATCGTTCTATACTTATAAATTTACCTATTCATTCTACTGAAACGATAATGTAGATGCGTTCGAGTCAACTGTAAGCTTTACATTTCGACCTAAATAGGCAGAAAGATTCCCCGTGTCATGTCCGATATTCACACCATACATCACTGGAATACCTAACGACTCAAATGCCCCATTTATTATCTCATTCAAAGGGGCATCGTCTCCTTGTGCGTTGTTGATGAACTCGCCTACTATAACACCTTTGATACAATCCAACTTACCACTCAATTTAAGATTTTGCAACATTCGATCAATCCGATAATTTGCCTCATTCGTATCCTCTATAAGTAAAATGGCATTTTTCACATTCAAATCAAATAGCGTTCCACCCAAACTATAGATTACAGAAAGATTACCGCCCACCAATCGACCCTCAGCCTCCCCTATGATGCAGTCACTATTTGTTGAAATCGTATATTTTTCCAACGTTCCAAAAAGTGCAGCTCGAAGAGACTCGACACTTTCCTCGTCCGCAAAACTATTCACCATTGCGCCATGGATTGTTTCTACACCTTGATTGTTCAACATTGCATGGAAAGCAGTCAAATCACTGTACCCCACCATCCATTTCGGACTTTTCATAAACTCCGTCAAGTCAAGGTAAGGAAGCACCTGAACGGCTCCATATCCTCCACGAGCCGCTATAATCGCACGAATATTTGGATTATCCATCAATTTTTGCAATCCCTCAATACGTTCGCTCTGCGTACCTGCGTATCGGCCATCATCACCATATAGATTTTCAGCCTCAACGACATTCAAGCCCCAACTCTTTAATTTTGCAATACCAGTTGCCAACTCACTCCTTGTCACTTTGTTTGAGATAGCAAAAACAGCTACCGTATCGCCAGATTGAAGATAAGCAGGACGAATGTCTTCCGTCACCTCCCTTATGTCTTTATCTAAGTAAACCTTTTGAGAATAATAACTATCATTCTCATTTGTGATATACTGATTTGTTATATACTCTTTCTTGCATGAAGAAAAAGCGACAAGCAACAAAAGGGAAAACAAGGAAAGTAAAATTCGTTCCATAACTTATACTTTTCAATTTTTGTTGGATGGTCCACATACACGACCCAACAAATCTCCAAAATCATCGCCATAGATATCAACATCGTAGAACTCACCCTTTTTCAATCTTCCACAATCCTCTTTTTTTATCAACACCTCCGTGTCAACCTCTGGCGAATCAAACTCGGTTCGGCCTATATAATATTGGTCATCGCATCTATCAATAATCACCCTGAGTGTCTTTCCTACTTTAGCTTCCGTCAACTCAGTCATAATTTGTTCTTGCATACTCATAACTACGTCAACCCGTCGTTCTTTTTCCTCTTGAGGCACGTCATCTTTCATTTTGGCAGACGGAGTTCCCTCCTCTTCGCAGTAGGCAAACGCCCCCATACGGTCAAAACGAGTCTCCCTCACAAAATCAAGCAACTCGTTAAACTGCTCCCTTGTCTCACCAGGGAAACCAACCATCAAAGTTGTTCGTAGACAAATACCGGGTACTTCCTCACGGATGCGTTTAATCAAATCTACCGTCTCCTGTTTTGTGATTCTACGATGCATATTCTTCAACACCTCATCACTTATATGTTGCAAAGCAATGTCCAAATACTTGCAGACATTGTCTCGTTCACGAATGACACGTAACAAATCGTATGGGAAATTAGTAGGATAAGCATAATGAAGACGAATCCATTCCACCCCTTTCACATCCGAAATACGCTCTACCAACTCAGCAATTTTGTACTCACCATAAAGGTCTTTACCGTAATAGGTCAAATCTTGCGCAATAATCTGAAATTCTTTAACCCCTTGCGTTACAAGCCATTCCACTTCAGACACAATCGCTTCCATCGGACGAGACTGGTATTTTCCAGTAATAAGCGGAATAGCACAATAGGCACAATGTTGGTTACACCCCTCTGCAATCTTGATATAAGCGTAATGTTTCGGCGTTGAAATCTTTCGTTGAGAAGCTTTATCTTCTTGGTATTTTGCACCCAAATCAGCCACAATGTCTTTCCAAGAGAACTTCCCGTAATATTTGTCCACCTCTGGAATTTCCATCTCCAAGTCTTTCATATATCTCTCTGAAAGACAACCCATTACAAACAGTTTCTCTATCGTTCCTTTTTTCTTCGCATCTGCATATTTCAGAATCTGTTCGATAGACTCCTCTTTCGCATCTCCGATAAAACCACAAGTATTAATGATTACGATTTTCCCTTTGGGATGTTTCGGGTCGAAGTTCGTCTGATACCCAACAGCATCCAATTGCTGAGCCAAACGTTCTGCATCAACAAGGTTTTTTGAACATCCCATACACACGATGTCTACTTCCGTATTTTTTTCATCGCATTTAGGTATTAAAGAACAAGTGGACAAACCTGGCAACATAACCAAATCTCAGAATGTAAAATTTAGACAGACCTATTTCTTGAAGAGAGAGTCGACAAACTCCCGCTTGTTGAACACTTGAAGATGCTCGATACCCTCGCCCACACCAATATACTTAACTGGGATCTTGAACTGGTCGGAGATACCAATGACAACACCCCCCTTGGCGGTTCCATCCAGTTTAGTAATAGCCAACGAAGTAACCTCCGTAGCCTTAGTGAATTGCTTAGCTTGTTCAAAGGCGTTCTGACCAGTTGAACCATCCAACACCAAAAGGACGTCGTGAGGTGCGTTAGGCACAATTTTTTGCATCACCTGTTTGATTTTCGTCAACTCATTCATCAAATTGACTTTGTTATGCAGACGACCAGCAGTATCAATGATAACCACATCAGCGCCGTTTGCCTTCGCAGACGAAAGCGTATCAAAAGCCACAGAAGCAGGGTCTGCACCCATCTTCTGCTTTACTACTGAGCAACCCACACGTTCACCCCAAATGACCAACTGTTCCACAGCTGCAGCACGAAATGTATCGGCTGCACCCAAGAAGACTTTCTTTCCCGCCTTTTCAAATTGGTAAGCCAACTTTCCGATAGTCGTTGTTTTTCCCACGCCATTCACGCCGACCACCATAATCACATACGGTCCGTCAGTCTCTGGCACAGAAAACTCATTACCATCTTTCGTATTATTCTCTTCTAGTAGCTGAGAAATTTCATCCTTAAGGATAGAATTTAATTCCTCCGTATTGACATACTTATCACGAGCGACACGCTTTTCAATTCTTTCAATGATTTTCAAAGTCGTATCAACACCCACATCCGAAGTGATGAGAACTTCCTCTAAATTGTCCAACACCTCATCATCCACTTTGGTTTTACCAACCACCGCACGCGCAATTTTCGTGAGAAAACTGTCTTTTGTTTTTTCGAGGCCTTTGTTCAAATCCTCTTTCTTCTCTTTTGAAAAAATGCTAAATAGACCCATATTCTTTCGTTAATCAAATACAAAGATACAATAAACCTCTCATTTTTTATTCGTACCTTTGCCGTTAAATCAAAATTTAAGAAGAGAGATGAAGGAAATTCTTGTTATCGCCGCTGTTTTTTGTGCTTTTTCAGTCGGTTCATCGGCTTGGGCGCAAAAATCCAACGACTACACACGTCCCGACAAACTGTTTTTAGATGGAAAAGAATTTTATGACGCCAAGCAATACGGGGCTGCCTACCACAAATTCAACGAGTTTCTAAACACGATTGAAAAAGATCGCTCTTCTCTTTACGGAGAAACAGAATATTTTCTGGCTGTTTGTGCCTACGAACTGGGGAAAAAAGACGCTCGTAAAAGACTGGAGACTTTTCTGAAAGACGACCCTTCCTCAGTCTATGCTGACCGCGCACATTTCTTAGAGGGTACAATCCACTATAACAGAGAAGATTATGCAGATGCGGTGAAAGACTTTGAGGCTTGCAAAGTAAAGAAGTTGCCCAAAGACGAGCAAGCGGACTATCTCTTCCGTTCTGGTTATGCTTATTTAGAAACGAACAGTCTCAACAAGGCACAACAGCAATTTTCAGTGTTGTTATCAGACTCTACACGCTACAATCTATCTGCCAAATACTACAAGGCCTATATTGACTATGTCAACAAAGACTACGAGTTAGCGTACCCCGTTTTTGAGGAATTGCAGAACGAGGAATCATACGACAAGATTGTGCCTTACTACCTCTTCCAAATCTACTATGCACAACGGAAATACGACAAGGTGCTGGAGTCCGGCGAAAATCTGCTGAAAAAAGACTCTGCAAACATAAACAATACAGAGGTTTACCGTATTCTCGGAGAATGCTATTACCACCGCAAAGACTATCAGAACACAATCAAGTATCTATCTTTCTACCAGGAAAAGAGCGACAAAGTAGTTAGAGACAACATGTATATGTTAGGAAATTCTTACTATCAGATGGGCGACTACGTTAACGCCATTGAGAGTTTCCAGTCTGTTACGTCTGTTGAGGATGCGATGAGTCAAAACGCTTATCTCTACTTAGGCTCTTGCTATGTAAAAGATGAAAATCTGAGCAATGCGCGCCTCTGCTTTGAGTCTGCAGCGAGGATGAACTTCGAAAAGAACGTGAAAGAAGAAGCGCAGTTCAACTATGCCCTCATCATCTATCAGCAATCCTACTCACCTTTCAACGAATCTATTACCGCCTTCGAGAATTTTCTGAAAGAGTTTCCCGATTCACGCTACCGCGACAAAGTGTTCAACTATATGGTCAATCTCTATTTGACCACCAAGAACTATAAAGCCGCGCTTGCATCCATTCAAAACATAGAAGATAAGACATTAGCCATCTACGAGGCTCGGCAACGGATCAGCTACTGCCTCGGCATCCAAGACTTCAACAACGGGAATTATGAATCAGCGGTCTCCTCTTTCAATGAATCGTTGAAAGACAAAAAATATAACAATGAATTAGCCGCAGAAGCTATTTTCTGGCGAGGAGAAGCCAATTACAAACTCAAAGAGTATGACAAAGCCGCAAGCGATTTTAATTCGTTTGTTAACGCAGTCGGGGCTCGCAACTGCAAAGAGTTCAACCTGGCGCACTACAACATCGGATATGCCAATTTCACAAAAAAGCAGTATGCCAACGCTCTCACCTGGTTCCGCAAGTATATTAATTTAGAGGAGACTAACCAAACACTCATTGCAGACGCCACAAACCGTATTGGAGATTGTTACTTCAATCAGCGAGACTTCGACAATGCAGCCAAGAACTATGCGCACGTTTACTCCCTCCGCGGACCAGGAGCCGACTATGCTTGTTTCCAAGAAGGATTCATCTTAGGATTGCAGAAAGACTACAGCGGTAAAATCTCAACATTGGAGAAACTGATCAAGTCCTTTCCTCAGTCAGAATATTTAGCGGATGCACAATATGAAATCGGACGAGCCTACACAATGATGGGGCAAAGTCAAAGTGCCATAAGCACATACGAGAAACTCAACAAACAATATCCTCACAGTCCACTAAGCCGCAAAGGACAATTACAAACCGCTATGCTTTACGACGAAATGGGCAACTCAGACAAAGCCGTCTACACATACAAAGAGATCATTAAAAACTTCCCGAACAGTGCCGAAGCAAAAACTTCTATTGGCGGTCTGAAAAATATCTATTTCGAGAAAAACGACATACAAAGCTATGCTAACTATGTAGAGAGCCTCAACGGACTGGTGAAATTTGAGAAATCGGAGCAAGACTCTCTTACCTATATGGCAGCATTCAACCAATATGAAAAGGGAAAATATGAGAATGCAATCAAAAGCTTTTACAACTACATCGCAAAATTTCCGAACAGCATGTTCGTCCACGATGCCCACTTTAACATCGCCAACAGCTACTACAATTTGAATCAAAAAGAGAATGCAGAACCCGAATACCAGATTATAGCCAACCAAGTTGGCTCTCCAAACCGAGAGACGTCTTTAGCACGATTGTCTGAAATTCAATACGAGCATAAGAGATTCTCTGCTGCCATTCAGACAATGAGCACTCTCGACACGATTGCACAGAATGCAGAAAACAAATTGGCCGCACGCATCGGTATCTTACGTTGTAATAATTTGTTGGGCAATACCGAAGAAACAATTACGGCAGCGACCACTATCATTTCAAGCGACAAATTGGATCCTTCCATTCTCCGAGAAGCTCTTTACACCCGTGCTAAAGCCTATGAGTTCAAAGGAGACTCCGTCAATGCGTTCACCGACTACACCGAACTATCATCCAACTGTATGGACGAGTTTGGTGCAATCGCAAAATACTCCGTTGCAGAATATTACTACAATGACAAAGAGTATAAAGCGGCAGAAAAAGAAATTTTCGATTTCATTGACAGAAACACACCTCACCAATACTGGTTGGCAAAAAGTTTCATTTTGTTAGCAGACATCTATGCAGACCAAGGCAGAGAGTTCGAAGCTAAGCAATATCTACTCAGTGTCCGCGAGAACTACGGAGAGAAAGACGACATTGCAGACACCATTCGCATTCGTTTGGAAAAGTTGGAAAAGAAAGAGGCAGAAAAAGTCGTCAACACTGAAAACAAAGATAGTAAAACTGCAAAAAGCGAGCAGAACGAGAACTAATCAAATCAAACAAAAATTCAAGGAACCACGATATGACGAAACATCTTTTTATCACACTGAACTTGTTAGGGTTCGCTTTCTACTCCTTTGCTCAAGATTCACTTCAAGTAGCAAAGGATGAAGAGCCAACCATCCTCAGAGATATTGAAGTAGTCAAGGAATATACACCCGTTATCAAAGAATCAGGGAAAATCAGCACGATGCCTGAATTAGAGGAAGTGCCTACACAAAAACGCACCTATGATTTCTCCGTTTGGACAACCCCCTACAGCATCAAACCAAGCGAACCACAAACCTTAGACTATGCTTTTGCAGAGCCAGAATCCATCAAATCAGGGAAAGAGCGTTTCGCAAAAATCGGCGTCGGCACCTATTCTTCATTTCTCGGAGAACTCTATACGCCAATCTTCAAGAATAACCACAACTTGCTGGATTTTCACGTTAACCACAACTCCGCTTTCGGCGACATCAAGTTGACTGACAAACTCTACGACAACCTGCCGTCCGAATTGAAGAGTAAAGCCACCAATGCAGACACACGAGCTAAAATCAACTATGCGCATAGTTTCAAGAATAAAGAACTCAGTGCTTTTGTAGCAGGCAACAATCACGTCTTCAAGTATTATGGCTATGACAGCTATATGCAGCGTCTTTCTGAAAATGGAATAGATAAAACGACTAACGACGACTCTCTGAAACAAGCCTTCAACCGCCTGCACGCCAATATTCGATTCCGTAGCCGGGACTTCATTTCAAAATGGAAATTCGACTGCCAAATGAACTATCAACTCTTCACGTCCAAAGAAGAATTGAAAGAACACACCATCCACACTACGCTCACTGGAGCCTATCGTTTCGAAAGTTCGTCTCTGCATTTTACTTTCGACATGCACAATATCATTATGAACCTACCAGAAAGCGACACTCGCTACACTTTCGAAAGAGGGGAAACACTAAACAACTACACACTTATCAAACTACTGCCGCACTACTATTTCTCGGGAGACCTTGGTGAAATCACCGTTGGAGTAAAAGGCGCATTTGGTATTAAACAAGGGAAAAAAGGTGCTGTTATGCCGAACGTATTCGGAAAGGCAAAACTAATAAAAGACATTCTCTACGTCTATGCTGGCGTTACGGGAGACTACACCGTCAACAACTATCAGAACATCACAGATCAAAACCTCTACATCTCGCCAGATGTTCGTATTGAAGACACTTATACTCCAATCGATGCTTATGTCGGGCTGACTCTCAATGCGGCAAGACGCGTCAACATGGATCTCCACATCGGATATAAACTCATCAACAATCCCTATTTCTTCGTCAACAAGTACGATACCCTCAGCAGCACCTTCACTAACCGTTTCGATGTTGTGTACGACGAAAACGCAGGAGTATTTAATGCAGGCTTGTCCCTTGCCTACGATTGGACAGAACGTTTAAACATACGCTTTGATGGTTCTTTCTACAAGTGGGCTTTAAAGAATTTAGACGAAGCATGGCATAAGCCAAAGTGGGAAATGAACATCGAAGCCACTTTCAAAGCCACAAACGACCTCCGTTTCCGTCTCTCCTATCAGCTTCAGACCGGCAGAAAATCTGGTATCACATATCTGAAAAAGAATGCAAATAATTCCGAATACATAACATTAGAGAAGTTTAAACTTCCTGCAACCAACAACCTCACCCTCGCAGCCGATTATAGACTGCTCAATTGGTTGAACCTCTTTGTTGAGTTTGACAACGTACTGAATCAAAAATACGAGAGTTGGTATGGCTACACACAACATGGATTCAACTTTATGGGTGGAATATCAATGATTTTCTGACAATCTCACATTCATACAAAGCACAACCAAGAAAGTATCGTCCATGCACTATGTTCTCTTCGCACTTGCCGTTTACTTCATCTACCGACTGATTTTCGCTTCTGACTCTGAAGAACGTTCTCCTCAGTCGTCTTCAAATGCGTATGGCAGTAGCAACAGACAGAGCATGACATTAGAAGATTCGCTCGTCTTCATCATTGCATGCACGATGATGGCCGACGGAGCGGCAACTCAAAGCGAACTCAAGTCGGTAAAATCATTCTTGATAAAAAACTATGACGAGGCAAGCGCCAAACGCATACTCCTATCGTTGCGCGACTGTTTAAAATCCATTAACTTCAACCAAGCAGACATTCGTCCAGCCTGCATCCGTATCAACCAACAAGTCTCATACCAAGGACGATTAGCTGTTCTCAACACGCTTTTTCAAATTGCCACCGCAGATGGTCAAATCAGCGACGAAGAAGCAGAGTTACTGCAACAATTTGCTCGTTTCACTCGTATCCGCATTGTCGATTTCAACCACATGCAGACCTACTACACTTACGGTTACCAATGGAAAGAAAGCAACGACAATCGAGGAAGGCACAAACAGCAGCAATCAAGCCAACAATCCACCTCTTCTATCCCCAAAGATCGTATATGGGCATTGAAAGTATTAGGTCTGAGCGCAGATGCCGAAGAAAAATCCATCAAAAAGGCCTACAGGCAATTGGCATTGCAATATCACCCAGACAGACAGGTAGATGCCTCGGAAGAAGAGATGAAAAAATCCACTGAGAAGTTTCGTGAGATTCAAGAAGCATACAGCATCTTGACAAAATAGAATGAATAAAGATTATAATAAAATAATCAAAAGTGAATATAAAGGAGACAATAACAAATCAAATAAAGTCACATTCCACAATTTTGGGAAATATGGCTTCGTTAGGTCTGCTCCAAATCGCCAATTATCTCATTCCAATTGCAGTTTTCCCATTTATCACACGAGCATTAGGTGTTGAGACAATTGGAAGAATTTGTTATGCACAAAACATTATCCAATACCTCACCATCATTATCACTTTCGGATTCGAGTATTCTGCCACACGAGAGATTGCCATTCACAAAAACGACAAAGAGAAAGTTTCTCAGATCTTTTGGAGTGTCATTGCCTCCAAAACGATATTATTAGTCTTCACATTCCTTTGTCTAATCATACTTTCCATATTCTGGGGAAGAGTGAGAGAAGATTTACCTCTCTACCTCTGCTTATTCGGCATCAACATTGGCTTCACCTATTTCCCGACGTGGTTCTTCCAAGGCATTGAAGAGATGAAAGGCATGTCGGTCACCAATTTTCTCATTAAGTTGTTCGGTATGGGTCTCTCCGTCTTCTTTATACACTCACCCGAAGACTACCTCATCTACGCCTACATGCCTTCTATCTCCTACACCGTATTTGGATTGGCATCCTTTATCTATGTCATCAAAAAATATGGAATAAAGAGATGCGGTTCCATAAAATCAGAAGTAGTCGTTCAAAACAAGAAAGCATTTCCGATATTTCTGAACAATTTCTTTCAGGCTCTCTACACGATTGCTAACGTTACCATACTCGGACTTTTCGTATGCGATTATCAAGTAGGAATATACGCAAGCGCCCATAGAATCATTATGTGCATCTTAATGGTAACAAGCATGCCAATCAACATTGCCATCTTCCCATCTGTCGGACGAAAGATGGCAGAGTCAAAGGAAGAAGGCATTCGTTACCTCAAACATGTTGGCATCTACATCGTTGCAACGGCAATGGTGATTAGTCTTCTATCTTTACTTTTCAGCCCACTTTTAGTAAAAATACTATTAGGCAGTCTGTTTACCGAGTCAATCCCTTTATTACGAGTGTTCTGTTGTATGCCATTGTTAGTTATTACCGCAAGCGTATGCACCGTGCAAGGTCTTTACGGCTTGGGCTATCAAAGATACGCACCTTGGATGGGATTAAGTGTCGGAATAGTTTGCATATTATTGAACTTCCAACTCATCCCTATATGGGGAATCTACGGAGCAGCCATTTCGTGGATTATTGCCGAAATTTTAGAAATTGGGATTTCTGGAGGGATTGTAATGTACAAATCGAGAGACCTCTTAAAAAAGAAATCATAACGTTATGATAACAATCATTGCAATAGGAATATTAATAAATTTCTTCTCAATTGTTTCTTGCCGATTTAGTAAACAAGAAAACAACAGAATTTATGTGTTCTTAAGTTTCATCCTATTGCTGTACGCACTTCTGCATGATTTCAAGGTCAGCGTAGACTACGAAATTTATCAAAGATTATATAAATTAGCCCCTCCATTAGACCTGCTACTTAATGATATTAGTAAGTATAAATCCCTATTATACACTGAGTTTAGTTACTCTGTACTTGCCACTTTCATCAAACACTTTTCAAATCTTTCGGAAGAGGCTAACCTCTCCATCATATTCAGCATCTATGCTATTTTAGGAGTTACCACCAACACCTACGGAATCTACAAACTATCGATAAACAAATTGCAAACGCTTTTCATTTATTTCTGTAATTTGTTCATTCTGCACGAGTTGACACAGGTGCGTGCAGGCGTTGCCATCGGTTTTATATTCATCGCACTTTACCATCTAAAAGAAGACAATTATCTGAAGTTCTTCATTTTCACGATGATTGCTACCTTCTTTCACACCTCGGCATACTTGATACTCTTAGTGCCGATTTTAAAATATTTCAACCTAACGTATAGATTTTGGACATTACTTTTCCTAATCTGCATTTACTGCAATGTCTCAAATCTCGACATTGTTAAAATAATAGATTTTATTCCTATTGAATATTTCCAATATAGACTCAAAGCATATCTTATCAAACAGGATGTTGAAAATTTTGTCATCAATTACTTCAACATCTTCTTCTTGCTTCAACTCACGGTTATCACCCTCTGTTTTATCTATCGAAGAAAACTAAACACAATTGACCATAACATTAAGACCTTAGTGGAGATGTGCTGTATCTCCTCTTGCTTCTATGTTTTTCTCTATTCCATACCAGGAATGGCAGTCCGCACCCAAGAGCTCTTCAATTGCGTGCTACCCATCTTGATTCCATCACTGACCTACATCATAAAACCTAAGGCGGTTATGGAACTCATAGTCTACTTGATTGGTTGGTGGTTGTTTGCAAACAACATCATCCTCAACAAAATGATCTTACTCGAACCCTTATTCTAACAAATAGATATGACATTTATTCTAATAATAATCGCTACATTTTTCTTAATCATAGGATTAGCATATTCTAAAAACAATATCTTCTCGCCATCCGTGCTGACAAGTGCCGTATGGATAGCCTGCATGACTCTCTTGTTATTCCATTCATCCCAACTTCCTGCACTAAGTTTCAAATTCTACGGTTGTGTTTTCTTGTGGATGGCAGGAATTTGCTTCTCTTCTGCGATTCCTCAATCTGCGACATTTCAAGACTCTAAGTTAAACGAACCTGGCAAAACCATTCGCGACATATACCTAATTGTCTCTGTCTTCATCATTCCTAAACTTATCCTTTTTGCAAAAACCGCCATCGCAAATGGAGAAACCGGTCAATGGGCTTTTGATCTAAGAATGGCTGCTTTAGGACAAGGAAGCGGATTTCATGACACATTAGGCGGACTTATCGTCCTTGTAACTCAGTGCTCTTTTATGTTGGAACTGCTGTGTTACGACAAGAAAAAGAAATCGAGATTAGTTGTTGCCTTCTTTTGTTATTTACTATATGGTATAGTCTCTATGTCCAAAATAACATTCCTTAACATCTTTCTCTATACATGTGTCATTCTCTATTTTAATAAAAAAATCTCAATAAAACAAATTTTAGGAGGAACGGGCGTTCTACTGGTATTCTTTCTGTTGCTTCAGTCAATACGACATTCTATTAACATTTCGGAGGCTAAAGGAACTGTCGTTTCTCTCTATATTCTCGGCAATTTCTTCGCCTTTGATACCCTTGAACCATGCACCTCATTGCATTGGGGAGAAAATGTCTTCAGAGCATTTTACAGTATGTTCTACAAACTTGGACTATCAGACATAGAATCCATTAATCCTATTCTTGAATGGGTATACAAGCCTATTCCAACAAACACATACACCACACTCTATCCTTTCTATGTTGACTTTGGCATATGGGGAATCGTCTTCTTCTCCATCTTCCTCGGTTTCCTCTATGGATATTTCTTCAGGAAGGCGCAAACAGGAAGCAAATTTCATCTCCTATTCTATGCAGTCATCACAGGAATACTTGTTATGCAATACGCAGCAGACCAGTTCTTTTCCATCTTTGCCATCAATCTAAAAGTATTTATACTTCTCTTCATTCCTTTCTTTATGACAAAGAATAATCTTCTGAGTATAAAAAACAGATGTTTCCCTCAAAAACAATCTTGACACTGCGAATGATGCTGACTATAAGTTTCAATACTTGAAAAAATACCACATTTTATAGTACAGATATTTTGGAAGAGAGTTAAACCCTAATTTTGACAACATTCTCAATTGCTTTTTGTTGTCATTGACAACCGCACTTAATGATCTAAACTTTTTGATAATATAACCATTATTCTCTTCATGAGCACCAATCACATTACCGCCATGTTGCCTGTAGAGCATCAATGCCTCATCCACATACGACAACACCCCTCTTTTTGCTAAAATAGAAAGCAGTATCCAATAATCATGCATCCTAACCTCCTCAACGAATGGGAGAGAACAAACTTTTGCCGCTTGATTTATTAGCATCGTACATCCTGCCGCTACGTTATGAACTGCCAATCGTTCAAACGTGTCCAACAAAGCAGGTTTTATTCTAGATATTTCCCAAAATGAAGGAAAAATTTCTTTTAGCTTCTCATCAACAACTTTAGCATCACAAAAGACTCCAACTGGTACATTTGGATGTTTCTGCTCTATATCCAATATCTTATCCATTGATTTCTGTAGCTTTGTAGGCAACCAAAAATCATCCTGATC
Organism: Bacteroidaceae bacterium; assembly: GCA_963619325.1. GTDB lineage: Bacteria > Bacteroidota > Bacteroidia > Bacteroidales > Paludibacteraceae > UBA1181. Next base: position 111,264 of record CAVEVQ010000001.1, read on the forward strand.
ACAAAACGAGTAATAGTCTGCCTCCACACTTTTCAACAGCAATTCAAATGAGCGTATGACCCCTACATTCCCTTCTGACGGAATTCTTTTAATGTTCTTATACTTTGCGACATACGAATCTATAATTGCAGGCGTAGCATCACTCGAGCCATCATCCCTGATGTACAACTTCCACTCTGTATACGTCTGAGCAAGAATCGAATCTAATTGTTCTTCCAGATACTTCTCCCCATTATAAGTGGATAATAAAATACAAACTTCTTTCATATCCCCACTCCGCATTTACACCTTTGATTTGGATTCAAAAGATTAGACAATATCTGTCGACCATTTTTTCTTAGAAGGTAAAATATCAAAATAAAACGATCCTTTAGTCTTCTTAACATCGGACGACGACTTTTCTCGGAACTTGAAGAAATATTATTATTATGTCTACGATATTCAATCAAAGGTTTATCCAAAAACAAAACATCAAAACCTGCGATATCAGCATTCATACCAATCCAACTATCGTGCATAGGTATATTCTTAGGGAAAGGCAACACATACTCCAACAAACTACGAGTAAAAGCCATAGTACACCCTACATATGTGTTTCTATAAAGATTCTTAAAGAAACCACGATTGGAGTTTAGTTGACAAAACAATGAATTTGAAACTTCAACTCCATTTGCATCTACAATCTGACAATCGGATACAACTAAATCTTTAACTTTCAAAAGTGGCAAAACCTCGCTAATTCTTCCTTCTTTCCATATATCATCCTGATCAGAAAGAAATATATAATCACCCTTCGCATGACGAAGTGCATTTTCAAAATTCTTCACAATCTTGTTCGTCTTTTGCTCATCTTTACATTTCTTATTGACATGTACCTTTATACGGGGATCATTAAACGACGCTATGACAGACATAGTCCCATCCGACGAGTTATCATCTGAAATGACCACCTCATCATCAGCACCTATTTGAGAGAGTATTGATTTTAGCTGCTCTGCCAAATACTTCTCTCCATTATATGTCGCCATACAAACCGATATCATAGCTCTAAAAGAATATACACAAAAATACAAATTATTGTTTAGCGTATAGGCAAATCAACGAATGAATTAAACATTAAGGCGACATAAGAATCTTTAGTTTAGCAAAGACAGACGCCTCTTCATCAGTGTTTTCCTAATGCAAAACGAAGTGCAATGAATTATAAATTTCCAGGTTTAATAAAAAAGAGCCTTTACCGTCGGAATTATGTAACTCCACTCTGATGGTTTGCCAAGCATCTTGACAGCCACACCCAAAGAGAAAAACCGAAATTTAAGAACAGCCTCTTTCGACAACATTCTGGCAAATTTTGCTCGTGTCTTCATATAACTTGTATAACGTGTTACACCCATTGAACAAAAAGACTTCGATATAGAAAGCGAATGTTGTACTACAACCGACATTTTTTTTACTGTATACCGTTTTTTGTAGAATTCAAAGAAAACCCACAAGTCTAAATAATCTAAAGGAAATTCTTGAGAAAAACCGTTAATTGAAGAAAGTGCGTCAACACGCATACACGCGCATGAATTGATTGCACTCAGATACTCGTCGTCCTTCAAAATAATATTTTCATTCGTTTCAGGTTTTAAACAAAAAGGACCGATATTTTTTTTGAAAATGATCGGAGAAACACGACTTCCATTGCTTTCAATCAAGGGTACAATCGCAGCAGTCTTTCCATCCACACTTTTCAGTTTCTCCCCTAATTCCGAAAAATACTCCTTCGTTGGTATACTGTCTTGATCAAACAATAACAACCAACCATAGCCCTCTGTTACAGCCTTCTTCCAAGCAAAATTGTAGGGACCAGCTAAGAACTCGTTTCTCTCAGCATTGACAACCTCGCAATCAAGCGTATCATCAGCTATAACCTTCTTCTCTGGGTAATTATTATATACCAATACCTTATACGGAAACCCAAAGTCCTTCGAATACGCTTCCAAACATTGTATCGTCGAACTCTCTTGCAAGTTCTGCTTGTATAACACGACAAGGATCAGTACTTTATTATTATTCATAACACACCTTTTAATCCATCCGACTTACGAATTTACAACAATAACTTTAAATGACACTTCTTTCGCCCCTCTTTAATGAAGAAGGAAGATACGTTGCTTCCATCCCTATCCTATTGATTAAATTTCGTCTCTTTAGATATCGTATTCCAAAAACATATTGATTTTCTTGGAATTGATTCCTTAAATATTGTGATATTTAAGGAATTAAAGAATAGATTTCTTCTTTAAGCAATAACAAAAAAGAGAGGGCTGCAACTCCAAGCAGTCCTCTCTTAACATTAGCGTATGAAACGCTGTCGTTTATTAATCAATCAATAATCTACACTGTCTGCTCTACGTTCCAAACGAAAGCACGGACACCCACCTCTTCATTACGTAAATCTAACTTCTTTACTGTCTCAAGAAGAGTCTTCACCTGCTCATCTTCGACCACGGTGATGACAACTGAATTCATCTCAGGCCAGGTGTGCGTTCCTCTGTGAGGCTGCCCTGTTTTTGAACCTCTTCCCTGAACCTGCTCGAAAAAGGTGAATCCGCGAAGACCAAGGCGGTCAAGCATATATTCAACACGTTCTGTGTTCGTCTGGTTGAATACTATCATTACTGATTTCATATTTCCAACTTTTACTTGTTAACTATTTATTGCTATCGTTGTCGCCCTCAACAAGCACACTCTCATCTGGGTTAATATCCATAAAGATATATTGCGCACGGACTTCCGCTTCATTGTCTCTCTCCCCATGCTTTGACATCAATGCATAAAGCACTGGAACAATAACCAAGGTTACTATCGTAGAGACAAGCAAACCGCCTATCACAACAATACCCATTGGCACCCACATTTCAGATCCGTCTGCTTTTGCCAACGCCATAGGCAACATTCCTAAAATAGTAGTAGCGGCGGTCATCAATACAGGGCGTAAACGCGACTGCCCTGACAATGCAATAGCCTCATTCAACTCATAGCCTCTATCCCTCATCAAGTTGATGTAGTCTACCAACACAATACCATTTTTCACCACAATGCCGACCAACATGATACATCCCAAACATCCAATCATATCCAATGACGTATTTGTGAAGTACAACGCCCAAATCACACCCGAGAAAGCGAACGGAACTGACATCATAATCAAGAATGGTTTTGCATACGACTCAAACTGCGATGCCATTACCACATACACGAGAATAACAATAATCAAAAGCAACAATCCCATATCCTGGAATGACTCTTGTTGATCTTCATAATCTCCCGCAATGACAACTGTCACACCAGTTGGTCGATCAATCTCTGGCAATAACTTCTCAATTTCAGCAGCCAACTCTCCTAAAGATGTCTCATACGGAGTAACTTCAACCTTCAAGTAACGCTGACGACTCTTACGCTCAATCTCCGGCGGTCCCCAATATTCTTGAACAGACGCTATCTCACTCAACTTAATATTTCCCGTTGGAGAAGGGATAGACAGATCTTCAATGGCCGAAATACTATTTCTATTCTCTTCCACCAGACGAACTTTGATGTCATATTCATCTCCATCTTCTTTCAGATATCCGGCAGACATACCATTGACACGATTACGAACATACTGAGAGATGGCAGACGACGAGAGACCATGGCGAGAAGCTTTCTCTTTGTCAACTACGATTTTCAACTCTGGGCGGTCGTCGTCACGGCTTACATCAACGTTGCGGGCCGTTGGCAACTTCTCCTCTATCAAGTGTTTGATAGCCTCACCATACGAACTTGTTACGTCAAAATCATATCCATAAACCTCAATATCCACCGTACTCTCACCTCCCATACTTCCATTAGATGAGATAGCCACCTTATAGTCTGCCACCTCCGGATAGGATGCAATCTCTTTTCGAAGAATTTCGGCAATCTCCCAAATCGTTCTCTCACGCGTACCCTTCTTGTCTGCATTGTATCGCATCTCAATAGTGTTGTATTTCGTACTTGAGAAGAGGGCGGAGATACCCGCATCATCATTCGTTCCACAAGTTGTAGAGATATTCTTCGTTTCTGGCACCAAATCGTAGAAACGACGCTCCAACATACGAGCAAATTTTGCCGTTTCTTCAACACGCGTTCCTTGTAAAAGTTCAACAGAAATCGACAAACGACCATTATCAGTCACCGCAATAAAGTCTGTTCCCACCTTTCCCGCCAATGCTGGTATCAAAGAAACGATAAAGAAACCTACAATGACAGCCATTGATATGAATTTATGATTCAAACACCATCTTAACAAATTAGCATATAAAACATCCAACTTGTCTAAGGCACGAACAACCGTATTTTGGTAGGAGAATTTCTTCGTGTCTTTCTTTTCTCGGATCAATTTTCCGTTCTTATCTACGCTGACACCCCTCTGCTTTAACAATTTTGACGAAAGCATTGGCACCAACGTGATGGCTGCGAAAGTAGAAGTCGTACACACAATTGTTACAATCCATCCTAACTCCTTGAACAAGATACCTGCAATACCTGTCAACATAGTCAGCGGAACAAACACCGCCGCAATAACCGCAGTAGTGGCAATAACAGAAACCCATACCTCATTCGTAGCATAAATAGATGCCTCGCGTGGACTTTCTCCTCGCTCTATATGCGTCATAATGTTCTCCAACACCACAATGGCATCATCAACCACCATACCAACAGCAATAGACAAAGAACACATCGAAATAATGTTCAAAGAACTATCGACAAAAAGCAGATAAAGGAACGCAACTAACAAAGAGATCGGAATGGTCAGACCGATAATCATACTTGCCCTCCATCTTCCCAAAAAGAAAAGAACGACTAACACCACGAACAAAACAGCATACAATACAGACTCGGTCAATGAATCGATTGCATTTGTAATTTCTGTTGAAGAGTCGTAAATCTCTGATATCTTGATATCTGAAGGTAGTGTTTTCTGTATCTTCGCCAACTCCGCTTTAATATCCTTACAAATCTGCACAGAGTTACCTCCCGTCTGTTTTGAAATCATCAAACGTACGGCTTCCTCTCCATCCATTTTCTCATCCAGGGTCAAATCCTTAATGGTATCACGAACAGTCGCAATATCGCGAACGTAAATCTGTCTTCCGTCTGAAGTCGTCGTAACGACGATATTCTCAATCTCGGAACTTTCGACATATTCACTTCGGACCTGCAAGTTATATTGCTCAGCATCCATCTTGATATTTCCAGAAGACATATTCAAGTTGTTGCCAGAAATAGCGTTTCCGACCGTCTCCAAAGAAATACTGTATGCATCTAACTGGTTTTGGTCAATATCTACATATACATATCGATCTGGTTCTCCAGAAAGGGTTACGTTACCCACACCCGACACACGGCTTAACTGTGGAACAACGTCATCATTCAAAATCTTCTCCAATCCTGCATAACTTTCCTTCGCCTGAATTGCAAACTGAAGAATTGGCATCGATGAACTATTGAACTTGATAATCAAAGGATTTGAACATCCACTTGGGAGATTATCCTTCGTCATATCTACATACGATCGAATATCGTTGATGACATCATCCAAATCCTCACCCCACTCAAATTCCAAAGCTACCAAAGATAGGTTATCCTTTGAAGTTGAAGTCAGTTTGTCCAATCCATCAATGGAGTTCAAACTATTCTCCAAATACTTTGTCACATTTGTCTCCACCTCACTTGCATTCGCACCCGCATAGGTAGTCATGACGGCGATATAGGGTGGCTCAATCTCTGGGTATTGGTCGATTGGCAATTTTATGTAAGCAAAGACTCCCATCAGCATCACGGCAGCAAACACCAAGATGGAGGTGACAGGATTCTCAATCGCTGATTTATATATACTCATATTTCCTTTCTTTAAAAATTTGGTTTCTAAGCAGGACTTCTATTACTTCTTCGCAGTTGTATCTGCCAATGCTGCTGATTTAGTGGCTGCTTCTTCTTCATAAGTTGAAGTCAGCACTTCCATCAAAGATCCATCAACCAACCTATTCTGACCCTGTGTTACAACCTCATCGCCTTCATGAATTTCATCTGCAAACACCTCAATATAGCGATTATAACGCTGTCCCATCTGAACCTTAACACGTTCTGCCACTCCATCCTTGTTCAAGAACAGATAACGCTCGTTCGATCCTGTCAACTTTAATACTGATTGATAAGGAACGACAACGACATTGTCTTTACCTACTGGAACGACTGTGTGAACATACATTCCTGGACGAAGTTTCATGTTCCCATTAGGCACTTTCACCTTGCATTGGAATGTATGTGTATTTGCGTCAATTGTCGGATAAATCACTTCAATGGTCGCAGGGAAAGTCTGGTCTGGATAAATATCCGACACCAATTCCAATTTCATATTCTGTTTGATTTTCGTGAAATATGCTTCTGGAACGTTTACAATCACCTTCAAAACATTCACTTGAACAACGGAGATTATTGGTCTCGCTCCGTTATACAACTCTCCACTCTCATAGTTTCTTTCAGAAACGACACCTGGGAAAGTGGCCTTGAAGAAAGTATTTGTCTGTAGAAAATCATACTGCTCCTTGGCTTGATCGTATGCCAATTTTGTTTGGTCGTAAGTCTGCTGTGTAACATTACCACCAGCCAGCAAAGCATCCATACGTTTCATCTCCACCGTATAGTTATCCAAATTCAACTTGGCCTGTCTCAACTGCGTCTGATCCATTCGAACAAGCAACTCACCCGCAGAAACACGATCGCCCACATCCTTATATCTCTTCTCTATGATTCCTGTCAATGAAGGAGATACATTCATCGTCTCCCATCCTTCCAAAACACCAGTACATTCAACTTGGCGTTCAATCTCTTGCTTTAGAACTTTCTCCGTACGAACCCTTTCATACGTCACCTCTTCTGTTGTATTTGTATTTGTTTTTTCTCCTCCACAACATGTCAAGGTCAATGCGAGGGTTGATATTGTTATCAAACCCATTTTTTCCAATTTTCTCATATCGTATTTTCTTTGTTTCAAAGATTATTTATTCAAAAGATTTCTCAAACTAACGTACGCTGTTACCATTGAGAGTAACGAGTTCACATAACTGTTCTGAGCAGAAATCAAATCCGTGCTTGAATTAGTCAACGACAAACTTGAGATTGTCCCATATTTGTATTTCTCACTATTGCTATCAAACACACGCTGCATCACTTCAATGTTCTTAGATTGAATTTCATAATCTTCATACGAAGAAGTAAGGTTGTAGCGTAACTGTTTTTCTTGAATATTCAAGTTTTGGGTTGCATCTTTCAAGTTGTTGACCTCCTTGGCATAATCCATCTTTGCGCCACGAACATCCGCCCACCGACTTCCTGTTGAGAATATCGGCACACTTAATTTGAATCCAACCGTGTTTGGAGGTGTCATATCTAATGTTTCCTCATCTGAACAATATTTTTTCTTGTCAAAAGAATAGAAAGCTGAAAGAGTTGGCACATACGCCATCTTGCTGAGTGTCAATTGTTTCTTCTTTAACTCCGTTGACTTAGTCTGCAGTTGGTAATCGTAGTTATCCTCAATATTGAAGTTTGTTCCTAAAAGGTTAAGAATTTCACCTGCATTAATGACATCGTCTAATGTTTGAGTAAGCACTATCTCATCATCTGCCTCTGCACCCGTGAGAAGACGAATGGAATTGTACAACACCTCAATAGATCGTTTTGTCGTGTTCAAACTGCTTGCCAATGATGAAACCTGAATCTCAACCTGATCAGCATCATTCTGCTCTGCTACGCCAGCCTTGACCGCGTTCATCGTCATATTATGTAGATTCCTGAGGTTTTCAAGATTTTTCTCCAACAGATCGACTGTCTTTTGCAAAGCCAAAATATTAACGTAGTAGGTTTCAATATTAGATGTAACCGATTGCTCCGTTTTGCTTATCGTTGTTTCATAAATCTGTTTTGACAATTTTGCAACCTGCACAGATACAATTTGTGAACCGCTCACCGTCATAGATGCACTTATTCCGAAATCAAAATAAGCAGGCATCGGGATTTCTGTTCCCAACATCTCCATCTTGTAACCCAGCATGTTGTAGTAGTTCACATTCCCACTAACTTGAAGCAACATACTGGCAATCGATTTCCAACGCATTGCCTCCGCCTTCTGCACATCATACGAAGCATTCTGCACAGAACGATTGTGCTCCAACGCATACTGCTTCGCTTCTTCTAAAGAGAACGATAATGTCTTCGAATTCTCTTGTGCCACCGAGACATTTTCTTCCGTAGTATCATTTCCCTCTGCAAAAGCCGTGGTTGTCAAACCCGACATCAGCATCAGCAAACCAACACCTTTTAAAAATCTTTTTCTCATCTCTTTTTTTTCGTATTTTACAATGTTCACTTGTTTCTATATCTCCACTTCTAAATATGCCTTTATCATTTCATAGCCTTCCTCCGTTGCTACACCTCTAAAAAACACCTTGCAAACCGTATATAAGATTTCTGAGATACTCTGCTCTCTCAAATCATACGCGCCTTTTTCTTGTAATGAGAACAACATATTATAATAAAGCTGAGCCAGCACCTTCGCCGAATATTCCGACTTGATATGACCCTCCCTTTGCGATTTTTCTATATATGTTTGAAATGATTCGCACAATGCCTCCTTGGACATTCTTGCCTGTTCAAAACGCTTCGGGAACATCAACTTCGCATCCTCAATGAAATTCGTATTGATGCGCCTAAGCATCAATATCGTATATCTGAAAGAAACCAAAAGTGCAGAAAAGGAGCAATTGCATCCATCCCTTAAGCGATTTGTTTCTTTTTCATTTATCTCCTTAAAATGCAGTAAACATGCAGAAACTAATGCTTCTTTATTCTCAAAATATTCGTATATCGTTCGCTTTGACATGGTAAGAGACGATGCAATCTTATCCATCGTCACAGGTTTTATCCCCTGCGAAATAAACAAGTCTAACGCACCGCATACTATTTTTTCTCTCACTTCGTTTTCCATACCTCAGTATTGCCTTTTAATCATTTAAAAAATTTGAGAATAGCACATTGCTTTATATAACAATACAAAAGTAATACGAAAAACTAAAAAAACAAAAATAGTTTTCTTAGTTTTTATATTGTTTAACATAACACATAGACAAAAAGGCGCAAATGAAATACCATCTGCGCCTTCCTATATGATTAGAAACCTTTACTCTGCTATAAACTTGATGTACTTCAAAGTATCATCCAACTTCATTATTCCAATGTAAACACCTGTGTTTAAGTTCAATACATTTTCTTTTTCAACCCCATTCAACACAGACAATTCTACACCTGACAAAGCGTAGACTATAAACTTTGTCCTTTCCATCTCTGCCGAGGTCAACCCTTCTACATAGAGAGTAGCCACCCCTCCACGAGTGATTGAATAATTATTAGCAATCCAGACGTTGAGATTCTCTATCCCCTTAGCTTGCTTGCCACAAACGACAGTCTCCTCTCCATCTATGGTTTTTACGCCTAAAACATATACGCCATCCAATATTTGGGACTCTTGGTAGGTCATACTATTAGCCCCTTCTATCGCAATGCCATTCTTATACCATTGGAACTCCGAGAATCCATAGACATTGTCTTTCAATGAAATCTCATTTTTAGATTTTACAGCAAACATATCCGAACCATACCCAACGTAAAAAGTGGCAACTACTTGATCGCTTGCATATCCGTCGTCGTAGAACTGAACAAAGGCTTTATAACTGCCTGGTACGACATTCTCAGGAACATCAAATTTTATTGTTCCAACAGTATCTGCTACTTCTCCTTCTGTTTCTCTAAACCCTTGTGAAACAGCATCCATTTCAAACATTACCTTGTATGAATTGGCCTTCCCTGAAGTAATATGATAATTGATTTCAACATTATGCTCCTCACAAAAGACCATGTTTCCATTCAACATTTCAAAACCACCGGACACATTCGACAACTCAATTTCAAATTTCTTTGATCTAACCACCAAAGTAAGGTGTATCAAACTATCGCAGCCGTTCTCTGTATTTAAATACACATCCTTCTCAAAAATCTGATCCTTATTAAAAGTCAGATTCAAACCATACTCGGTATAGGTATCTCCCACATAGACAGTATCAACGATTTCCGACTCGGATGAGTAGTCAACAGTTAAGTTAACTGTTACGACAGAGTCACACCCCGTCATGCTTGATAACGTATCCGTATAAACGCCCGACGTTGTAAAAGATTTTCCATTCATCACAAAAACATCGCAAGCGTGAATCGTTAGCGTATCATTATAGAGTGGCCATACATTCAATCGAACGTAAACAATAGAATCGCAACCTAAATGATTTTCCAAGTGGAAAGTATTCATTCCTGCGTCCAAAAGGTTTCCTTCCCAAAAGACTGGCAACTCACTCTGGCAGTGATTTCTGACTATCGTATCCTTCGCATATGTTGGCTTGTTTACCGTCAACATTATTGAAATCACACTATCGCCTTTCAAAGTCGGTATAGTGTCGAAATACAAACCAGACTCCTCTAACAAAGTATCATTCCACAAGTAAGAACCGCAAGAGATTACGCGTTCAGTTATTGGAACATTCTTGTATGTAATCTGAAGATTCATCGTTACAACAGAATCACAACCCACCCCACTCGTGAAAGTGTCTCTATAAACACCCGATTTTGTATACACTTTGTTATTCCAAATATAAACGCTTTCACCTACTGCATAGAACTCACTTCTTAGCGTTGGATTGACCTCTAATTTGAGACTAACAATAGAATCGCACTTTGCCACATTCTCCAAGACAATTGTCGTATCCTTTTCTACTTTGAATCCATTCCATTCAATTGGCAAACTACTCTCACAAACCGTCAAGACTTCAGAACCAAAGGTCGCCTTCGAGACATTCAATTTCAAGGTCAAAATAGAATCACAGCCCGCTACATTCTGTATAATAATAGTCGTATCTGAGAAAACATCGAATCCATTCCATACAAGTGGGAGTTCTTTCTCGCATACATTCTGTACATCCTCTCCGTAGGTCGTCTTCAAAACATTCAACTTCAAGGTCAAAATAGAATCACAACCTGCCTCATTCTGTATGACAATAGTTGTGTCTGAGAAAACATCGAACCCATTCCATACAAGTGGGAGTTCTTTCTCGCATACATTCTGTACATCCTCTCCGTAGGTCGTCTTCAAAACATTCAACTTCAAGGTCAAAATAGAATCACAACCTGCCTCATTCTGTATGACAATAGTTGTGTCTGAGAAAACATCGAACCCATTCCATACAAGTGGGAGTTCTTTCTCGCATACATTCTGTACATCCTCTCCGTAGGTCGTCTTCAGAATTGTCAGATCCAACCTTATGATAGAATCACAAAGTCCTATACCATTTTCCTTCACGAATACAGACTTGGTATTTTCCGTATAGGTTTTTCCGTCAATCCATTCAAACTTATCACATGCAACCTCTGTTTGTATTCTCTCATTCAATCCACGTTCATGAGCCGTCAAGCGAACTGCTCCAATTTCTATGCTTTCACCGGACGTCGTGAAATCACTTCCATACCATCTAAGCGGAAGTTCTCCATTGCAAACAAACGTATCACGGGTAAACGCATATCCATCCTCATCACGATCAACCTCATAGGTTACCGACGCAACATTTTTGTTTCCACTCTTATCCGACACTTGGAAATAAACTGTCAGATTTGTCTTGGTGTACGCATTCAGCGTGAAAACATCTCCAGAGAATGGCGTAAACGTATTCCCATCCAACCCATATTCAACAATCAGATCGGACACTGAAGTACAGTTGTCAGAAATGTTATTCCGAATATCTTCTAACGACACATTAAAGTCAACCATGCCTGTAATCGTGTCTGACACAGAAATCTTTCTCTTCCCTATTGAAATGCCATCAACAGAAATCTTTGGCATAACAGTATCTATTACGCTAACTGTTTGGAACTGCCCTGCTCCCTCATTTTCTAATCCAACTGTCCAATAAACTTTGTCACCATCAGCAAAGTCATAGTATGTGTCATCCGCCACCTTTATCCTCTCTCCATCGTTTACTGTTATATAGACCACTGTATCAAATTTTGTTGTAATACACAGATCATTGACAGAAGGGGCATAATTTTTAAGAAGAACATGCGCCTTGCATTCATCGTCTGCATAAAGGTTCATCGACCTAACCTCATTAACTTCAAAATCATGTTCTGCAGCCAGAAGATAATAAGCAGTATCAGCGCAAAAACCTTCGGAAGTTGAATAAACAACCTTATAGAAGTTGTCTGTTATTCCATCTGTGTGAATATCTCTTCGCTTATTGCCACGAACATCATTATTTTCAACATCGTTATCAAACCACCTTACAGTTGTCTTTTCTGCGATGTCTTCATATCCGATATATTCAATTGATGGTCCGCAAGAGTATGAAACGACGGTATCTTTTCTAAAATCTTTGATTACGCCCACAACATAAAGAGAAACGTTGTAGGTGGTATCAACACCATTTTCATGCTCTGAAGTGTATGAAAACGAATGTCTTCCCTTCTCGTAACTTTGTCCGTTTACCATATATGTCGCATCACAGATAACCATTGAAGTGTCAACCGTTACTGGTTTCAAAACATGAAGCGTCAAATGAGCTGCTCCGACTACTTGTGTTTCTCCATCTTCATTGAACGTTACTCCATGCCATACAAAAGGAACTTTTGACGATTTCACCGTCGTATCTCTCACAATCGCATATTGCACACCATCACATATTGTATTTCGCTCTACCTCGTAGGTTACCGTAGTAGTAGTAGGATTGCCTGCTTTGTCAGTTATCTTGTATGTAACACTCTTAGTTGGCTGACTATAAGCATTCAGAATAAAATCTTCACCATTGAACGTGTTGAACGAACCACCATCTAAACTATACTCAATCTTCAAATCTTGCGGTAATGTACAATTATCAGATACATGTTCAGTTATGTCTGTCAACGGCACATTAAACTTTACTACGCCTGTCGCTGAATCTTTGACTGCCTTCACCAAGTTTCCAAATGACACACCCTCTCCATCGATAATAGGCGACGTAGCATCCGTCACACTCACCGTCTGTGTAGTACTTACTGTTGTGCTCTCAGTACCAACTGTCCACTTAATCTGATCTCCGTCAGCAAATTCGTAACGAGTATCCTTTTCAACTTTTATTGCATCTTTACTGTTAACCGACATATATATAACGGTATCAAAAGGAGCAACACCACACATATCCTTCACCTTTGGTGCATAATCTTTGACAAGTACGTTTGCCACACAGTTATCGTCTGAATTGACGACGATTGTCGAAGTCTGTGAAATTTCAAAATTATGTCCAACAGTCAATGCAAAAACAGCCGTATCTGGGCAATACCCCTCCGTCGTCGCGTAAATAGCCTTATAAGTTCTATCCGCCAATCCATCTATGCGAATATCTCTTTTCTTGACGTTATAAGCACTCGCATTTTCAACCTCATCATCATACCACCTTACACTCGTTTTCTCCGCAATATCCTCAAAACCAATATATTCAACAGTGTTCGCACAGACTTCCTTTCTAACCGTATCTTTAGAGAAACCGTCAATTTCACCAACAACATAAAGGTCAACATTATAAATCACATCATTGCCATCCTTGTCTTTCCCTGTATATTTAAACTGGCTCTTTCCTTTTTGGTACACTTGATTTTCAAATGTGTAGGAGGCTGCACAAATCACCATTGTCGTGTCTATTTCCTTTTGTTTTTCGACATGCAACGTCAAGTGGGCCGCACCGACTACTTGTGTTTCTCCATCTTCATTGAACGTTACTCCATGCCATACAAAAGGCACCTTGTTTGACTCCACCGTCGTATCTCTAACAACCGCATACAAGACACCCTCGTGCAAGGTATTTCTTTCCACCTCGTAGGTTACATCAGCTATTCTTTCATTCCCTGCTTCGTCTGTCACCTTATAGGAAACCGTCTGCGAGGGTTGCGTATACACATTCAGCATAGAACTGAAACCAGAGAAATCACTATATGTGCTTCCTTTATCCATACTATACGTCAACTTTAGATTCTCTGTTGCCGTACAGTTATCCGACACACTGTTGCGAATCTCATCCTCCGTGACACTAAATGGAACAACTCCCGAAACAGAATCATTCACACCCACAGGCTGATAGATATTTCCATTAGATAAACCTGGAGCAACTATTTTCGGACGAATGGTATCTGTGAGCGTAACGGTACGCCACATATTGTCAAAAGCGGATGGATAATTTTCTTTTTTCTTACCCTCTCTCACATCATAATAGCGCAGACCAATAATCATAAAAAGTTTCTCTCCACTCTGCACTTCAACCGAATCCGTAGGACCAAGCTCTATTCCATCCCCACTTTTTTCTTCTCTCCAATAATATGCGATAGTGTCACTCACGTCATAGTCTGAAGGAACTGATGACGGCGATGAGAAGACGAAAGACGGAAGATAATCAAATCCTCTAAATTTGGCCTTACAATCATCATTGGCATAAAAAGAAAGGTCTTTCTGTTCGACCTTGATACCCGATGACTGGTCCGAACTAATTGAAAGCTCCAGCTCAGGAGCAAAAACAACATCCCACTCTATTGTATCACTACAATACCCTCCAGGAGATGTCCTCACAAGTCTAAACACATCCTGATTGTTGTAGATACTCGGAGTGTATTGGTATGTTGTTGCATCATCAATCTGAGTAAAGTCGTCTTCCTTTACTGACTTCTTATACCACGTATATGTATAGTTTTTTACATTGGTTACAGTGAGTTTTGCTCCACTCGGATTAATAGTTTCATCAACATCCGTCAAATAGTTTTTTGCATTTCCTGTAGCATAATGCAAAACATAAGTAAAATCGCCCCTCTCTGACGATGTCCATGTACCCGATCTTGTCGGCGATTTATAAGTGGCAGTGAGTTTCTTTGTTTTTCCATCCAAAGTCATCTCTAAAGTACTTCCACAAACAACGGTATCGACTTCAGTCGTAGTTTCCTCTCCTGCACTCGCAACAGCATTAACAGACTGAATCAATACGCCAACGACAAATATACTTGACAAAAATCTACGGAACCTATTTTTCATACACACTCTCAGTTTTAGAACTTAATTAGAAGCACTTTTTTAAACTCGGCTTCATCGTTTTCGGTTAGTAACACAGTAAACCAAAATATAATATCCAGTTTTCATCTCCAAAGTTCTAATTATATTTTCAACAAACAAAATAAGTTGAGGACTTTTGCCGATTTAGCTACCAACAAGCGTATGTTCTATTTTAATCCGAAAAATATAAAAAGAAGTGAAATTCGCCTTGGATTCTCGCTTCTAATTATTCTTTACTGTTAGTTTCCCCATTCATAGCCCTTATTTCATCATAAATTTTCAACTTATTTCTTTTCATTCTCAACTCAAAATAGGCATCTTCCACTACCTTGTCTATTAAACTTATCGCAGACGAAGAGACATAACCATCCTCTTCTATCACCTTCATTACCTCACTTCTTTTCAAGTAAAAAACAACCGTTGTGTCTTCTTCCGAATATTCCATCTTTACAAAAAATGAATCCGTATAAATATCACACAACACCTCTTTATTTTCTGGCAATATAGCCGCCGGATAGCTTCGCACATCCACATGACTATACGACCTTACATTTTCAAAGCCATCCTCATGAGACTGAATACAATATAACGTGTCTTTCAGAAAGAACAATGAAACTCCATCTGAACGTTCTTCCAACATATTCCTCAATTTCTGGGGTAGCCCTTGATAAACAACTCCTAAAGCAGGACTATAAGAGAGTCGGAAATCTATGCCCTCTCTTCCCCATCCTCCTTGCAAATCTTCTAACGGAACATAATTCATCTCAACATCTGGAATAATCGGACGTTCACATGACATAGCTACAATGGCTAATAAAATTATGCAGAATCTTCTTTTCATAGACTTAAGATAATCTTCTCAGGACGACAAAAGTAAAATAAAAAAACGGAAAAAGCCTGAACAAATTGCTCAGGCTTTTCTCCTATTACAGACTTACTTAATTTTCTGCTCCACCAAACTCCATCAGATAGGCTTTGATAAAGGCGTCGATATCACCATCCATAACAGCTTGAACATTGGATGTTTGATAATCGGTGCGGTGATCTTTCACACGACGGTCATCAAACACATAACTGCGTATCTGTGAACCCCATTCAATCTTCTTCTTGCCAGCCTCGATTCTTGCCGACTCCTGCCTACGTTTTTCCAATTCTATCTCATACAACTGAGACCTCAACAGGCGAAGGGCATTTTCTTTATTTTTAGGTTGATCTCGCGTTTCAGTGTTTTCAATGACAATTTCGTCCTCTTGGTCTGTCAGTACATTGTGGAACTTGTAATGCAAACGTACGCCCGATTCTACTTTGTTAACATTCTGTCCTCCTGCTCCGCTCGAGCGAAAAGTGTCCCATGATAGTCCTGCCGGATTCACATAAATCTCAATAGTATCATCAACCAATGGCACCACGAAAACAGACGTGAACGATGTCATTCGTTTTCCCTGTGCATTGAAAGGAGAAACTCTCACCAAACGGTGCACTCCATTCTCACTTTTCAAATAGCCGTACGCATAATCACCTTCCACCTTTATGGTTACGGTCTTGATTCCAGCCTCATCTCCATCTAATATATTGGCAATCTCAGTCTTATATCCTTTTGACTCACACCAACGAAGATACATACGCATAAGCATATCTGCCCAATCCTGTGCCTCTGTTCCGCCTGCTCCCGCTACAATCTTCAACACAGCGCCCATCTTGTCTTCTTCCTTCCGAAGCATGTTCTTTAATTCCAACTTCTCAACAAGATCAATGGCATGACTAAAGGCAGCATCTACTTCAGCTTCCGACACAGCTTCCTCTTTAAAGAAGTCGTACGAAAGTTGCAACTCCTCTACAGCGGCCTTCACTTCATTATAACCCTCTACCCACTTCTTCAACTCACGAACTTTTCGCATCTGCGCCTCTGCAGTCTTCTGATCATCCCAAAAGCCAGGAGCCTGCGTTCTCAACTCCTCTTCTTCTATCTGCACAATCTTGGCATCGACGTCAAAGATACCTCCTCAACGCATCCTCGCGTTCCAACACATTCTTAAGTTGGTCTATCGTTATCATCTTTTCAATTAATATTTTACTAATTTTTCAATCATCTATTTCTCTACTCAGCATACATTGCTTCTATCTCCTTTGCGTAATGCTCTGCAATTACCTTTCTTTTCATTTTTAGGGTTGGGGTCAATTCATCAGCCTCCATAGTGAATGGTTTGGATAGAAGAGTGAATTTCTTCACTTGCTCGTATGCAGACAATTCACTTTGTGCCATTTGGATTCGTCCTTCATAGAAAGCCACGATTTTCGGATTTTTGAGCAACTCTTCAATTGACCCATATTCAATCTTAGCAGTCTCCGCATAAGCCTCAAGAGCCGAATAGGCTGGCACTACTAATGCAGAAACGAACTTGCGTTGATCTGCAATGATAGAGACCTGCTCCATGTATTTATCCACAATCAACTTCCCCTCTACTTGTTGCGGCGCAACATATTTACCATTTGAGGTTTTAAACAATTCCTTTATCCGTTCAGTAACCACCAAACGTCCTTCTTTCGTTATGGAACCAGCATCTCCAGTCTTGAACCAACCATCCTCAAAAGCAGCGGCAGTGGCTTCTGGCTTATTATAATATCCCTCCGAGATAGTTTTACCTCTCAAAAGAATTTCATTGTTTTCACCCAATTTAACCTCCACCTCTGGCATAATCTCTCCCGTTGAGTGAATATCGTAATCTTCATTATTTGGATTATAGCAAGCCACAGTCGCCGTTGATTCGGACAAGCCATAACCTACGATAATATTGAATCCAACGCTATGCAAAAAAACATTCACATCATCGGACAACGCAGCTCCTGCAGTAGGGAAAAAATTTCCGTTCTCCAATCCCAAAACCTTTTTCAGAAGATTGAACAACGTAGCATTATAGAACTTATAACGCAAATACAGAGATAAAGGAGCAGTCTTACCATATCGGCGATACTCTAAATTATATCGCTCACCAATCTTGATGGCACGACGCATCCACTTTTGCATAAATGGCGAAAAGGATTCTATTTTTTCGTTAACCCCCATATAGATTTTCTCCCAAAAACGAGGAACAGCGCACATCATAGTCGGACGAACCTCTTTTAGTGCCGTTAAAATCTGCTTCGGATTCTGATTGACTGCCACCACAACATTCTTATGCAAGCATAAATACGTCCACGCCCGCTCAAAAATATGCGTCAACGGCAAAAATGATAGACTCAAATCCTTGTCCGTTATATTCGTCAAACGAATGTCGTGAATCTTCATCGCCTGCTGATAGTTTGATTGTCTGATAATCACACCTTTAGGCTCACCTGTTGTTCCTGAGGTATAAATCAACGTGGTTAAATCATACTCAGACAGATGTGAACGCCTTGCCATCATTTCTTCTTCAAACGCTGCCCCCTCTCCATGTTTTAGAAAATCCTCTAAAGAGATTGCCGCATCCACACCTTTCAACTGTATGTTTTTATCTATCGCAACAATTGTTCTCAACCGCTCCGATCTATTCAACACCTCAACGGCTGTATCATATTGCATTTGTTCTCCTGCAAACAACAAGTGTATATCTGCGTCATTTACAATATATTCCACCTGAGAAGAAGAACTTGTAGCATACAACGGAACAGCAGTCGCGCGTACCGCCTGACAAGCAAAATCAACTGCTATAATCTCCTCCATATTCTGAGAGAACAAAGCGACTTTGTCTTCCTCTTTCACACCCAAACTGATCAAAGCCTTAGCTATGACACTTACCTGATCAGCTAATTGCTTCCACGAGATATTTTTCCATACTTCATCGTGGATATCCCTATATTTTAAAGCGGTTCGATCGGCAAAATTCTTTGCCTTTTCAAAAACCATTTCACCAAAATGAGTCGTGTACATCTTCTCTATTTTTCTTGATTCTTTTTATCTTCAACAACCGTCGGAGCTTCTTCAGTTGCTTTTTTTCCTTTAATTGTATATCGTTTGGCAAAATTTTTCTCTTGCTCAATCATCTCACACACCTTCCTGGCACCGTCTTGATGGGAACTCCTCTTAGAATAGCCTTCTCCGTCAGTCACAAAAACATCATTGAGTAATACTCTCGACTTAAAGAAACAATTGTTATTCTCCACCGTCTGCATGTCATAGGTATCAAATTCAACCTTGATATGATGACGCTGTCCCCACTCTATCAATTTAGATTTATAATTCTGCTCTATCGTGGTAATTTCGTCCCATTGGATATACTTCACCAACACCACTTCCCTGACAAAGTTCAACACACAATCATACCCCTTATCCAAATAAATCGCACCAATCAACGCTTCGAAAGCATTCCCGTAGATATTCACGGAATGTGAATGGGGAACGCTGTTCATAACAATCCAATCGTTTAAGTTCATCTTCAACGACACCTCATTAAGCGTCTCCCTTTGTACAATTCTTGATCGTGTAGCTGTCAAAAAACCTTCGTTTTTATCAGGATATTTTTGATATAGTATGTCAGAGACCACAGCCTCTAAAACAGCATCTCCCAAATACTCTAAACGCTCGTTGTTTACGAAATTACCTTTGTCATCTCGCTGAGCATTCGACTTATGTTTGAGAGCCAACCGATAAAGTTCCAAATCACCTGGAGCAAACTCTAACAGATTCCTGAGCGTTATATACAACTCATCATTGGGTTCTTCTTTCTTCTCCTCCGCTAATTTCTTTTTGGTAAACCCAAACAATTCCTTGATTTTCCCTATAATCACGAAACGGACCTACTTAAACTTTTTAAAAATAATCGAAGCATTTTGCCCACCAAATCCAAAGGTGTTTGACATTGCCGCACGAACCTCACGAGTCTGAGGCTTATTGAAAGTGTAATTCAAGGTATAATCTATGTCAGGGTCATCATCACCCTCTCTATGATTTATAGTTGGCGGAACTACACTGTTGACGATGGATAGAATGGATGCTATGGCTTCCACCGCTCCTGTCGCTCCCATCAAATGACCCGTCATTGACTTCGTTGAACTGATATTCAGCGATTTAGCATATTCACCAAAAACTTTCTGAATCGCTTTTATCTCTGAAGGATCTCCTATGGGCGTTGATGTTCCATGAATGTTGATATAATCAATATCCTCTACCGACAAACCTGCATCTTTAAGGGCATTCGTCATCACAATGGTAGCTCCCAATCCATCAGGGTGTGTCGCCGTCATGTGATAGGCATCCGCCGAAGCCGCCACACCTGCCACCTCCGCATAGATGTGCGCACCTCTTTTCACAGCGTGTTCATATTCTTCCAAGACTAAACATCCCGCACCTTCACCCAAGACGAAGCCGTCACGCGACGCACTGAGCGGACGAGATGCCGTCTGATACTCGTCATTACGCGTCGACAAAGCCCTCATTGCATTAAAGCCTCCTATTCCACTTACTGTAATCGGAGCTTCCGCACCTCCCGTTATCATCACATCAGCACGATTTAGGCGAATTTGATCAAACGCCAAACTGATAGCATGCGTCGATGTAGCACATGCCGAAACTACTCCAAAATTCGGACCTCTAAAATTGTACTGCATCGATATATGCCCAGACGCCATATTAGCGATCATGCGTGGAATGAAAAACGGATTGAACCTTGGTATCTCTGGATTTGACAAATAGTCTAACAGATCACGCTCAAATGAGGTTATACCTCCAATTCCAGTTGAAAAAACAACACCTGACCTGTCCGAGTCAGCCTGTCCCTCTGCGAATCCCGCATCCTCCATCGCTTCTTTCGCCACACAAAGTGCAAACTGACAATAACGATCGAACTTGCGGACTTCTTTATGATCAAAATGCGCTTCAGGATCAAATCCCTTCACCTCACAGGCAAAACGCGTCTTGAATCTTGAAGCGTCAAAGAGCGTAATAGGTCCGGCACCACTCACACCCGTCAGCAACGCATTCCAAAAATCAGAAACGTTATTGCCAATGGGGGTGATTGCTCCAAGACCTGTTACTACTACTCTTCTAAGCTCCATAGACTTTCTTATTTTCCCAACATCTCTTCGATGAGCTTAACAGCGTCACCAACAGTTTGAATCTCTTGAGTTTTGTCTTCAGGAATCTGGATGTTGAACTGCTTCTCCAACTCCATGATCAACTCTACAGTATCCAAAGAGTCTGCACCCAAATCTGTAGTGAAACTTGCACTCTCAGTCACCTCAGATGGCTTACAACCTAACTTCTCAACAATGATTTCCTGTACTTTCTCTGCAACTTCTGACATTTTTGTTTCAGTTTTTAGTTAATATTTAAGTTCAATTTTTTCTAAATTTGCGGTTGCAAAGGAACAACTTTTTTTAACGATTTCTAACATATTCGTTAAGTTTTTTTGCGGGAACTGCACATTTAAAAAAAATTGTGCAATTATTTAACATTTATTAATAAAGATAATTCTTTTTAATCGTCTGAATATCAGGTGTTTAATATAAATATATGAAAAACGTCGTCATCTTTGCCTCAGGCTCTGGCTCCAACGCCGAAAACATTATCTCTTATTTCTCTGATAATAAGGAGGTTAAATTTCCTTATATCCTTTGCAATAAAGCAGATGCGTATGTGAAGGTACGTGCTGAAAAATTGAGAATTCCATTTCGTTATTTTACAAAAGACGAGTGGAAAGACGGCACGATACTTCATCTTTTAGAGGAAACAGACCCTGACTTGATTGTGCTATCAGGATTTTTACTACGAGTTCCTGCTGATATTATCAACAGATTTCCCAATAAAATCATCAATATCCACCCTGCACTTCTTCCAAAACACGGAGGAAAAGGTATGTATGGGATGCACGTTCACGAGGCTGTAATTAACGATGGAGACACAGAAAGCGGCATCACCATACACTACGCCAACGAAAACCTCGATGAGGGATCTATCATCTTCCAAGCCAAAATACCCGTAAAACCATCAGACACCCCCGAAGATGTCGCCCACAATGTTCATGAATTAGAATATAGATACTTTCCAAAGGTAATTGACGACCTTTTATTCAAGAAATAATAAAAGGTCGTCGTTTAATAGTCGTTATCCACACGACACCAAGTCTCTCTTGGGTATAAAAGAACGCTTCAGTTTTTTTAAATTAATCACAAAAGATTCCGATGATTACGAGGATGGAAAAGAATTACCTCCTCGCGCAGGCGTTGTGTATCAATATGAGAGTAGATTTCGGTAGTAATAATTGATTTATGCCCCAACATCTCCTGAATTACCCTTAGATTTGCTCCTCCTTCTAAAAGATGCGTAGCAAAAGAGTGCCTGAAAGTGTGCGGACTAATAGTCTTGGTGATTCCAACAGCATCTGCAGCGTTCTTCACAATGAGAAAAACCATCTGCCGAGTCAACTGCCCCCCCCTGCGATTAATAAATAACATTCCAGTTTCGTCAGATTTCATCGGTATTTCCACTCGCTTCTGCATCCAACGTTCAATCTCCATCAACGCCTTGTCGGAAATCGGCACAATTCGTTGCTTATTCCCTTTTCCAACAACATTGATATACTTGTCCCTGAAAAAAACTTGCGAAATAGGTAAGTTAACTAATTCCGAAACACGAATACCGCAACTATAAAGCACCTCTAATATCGTTCTATTCCGCTGGCCGATTGCATCGGACACATCAACAGAATCAATGATTTTATTAACCTCGTCTATGCTAAGAACAGTGGGGAGATACTGCTCTATTTTAGGAGTACTTAAAAGCTCAGTGGGATCTTCGTCTATTTCATTCTCTATGGCTAAAAAATTGTAGAAGTTCTTTATGCCCGATACGATTCTTGATTGAGAACGTTGAGAAATTCCGACTTCAGACAAATCAATCAGAAAATCCTGCAAAATCTCATAAGTCGCATCTTTGTAATGAATATTCAAATCGTCCAAATAGTACAATAATTTGGATAAATCGGCAATATAAGCATCCTCTGTATTGACAGAAAAAGACCTTTCCAACAGCAAATAGGAACGATATCTCTTAATTATACAATCATCCTCATATTTGGCGTTGCGTGCCATAAAAATTTACTTGTTTTATTCATTATTCATAAAAAAAGCCCCGCTTTCATCAACCTTTTTCTTCTTTCAGTCTTCTCATCTCAATTAATCCTTCTAACGCCAATCGATATGAATCTAACCCAAAACCTAAAACAACACCTGCGCAAGCAGGAGATAGAAACGAATGGTGGCGAACTTCCTCTCGCTTATGCACGTTAGAGATATGTACTTCAACAACAGGTGTAGTAACTGACCGAATGGCGTCTGCAATCGCTAAAGACGTATGTGTGTACGCACCGGCGTTTAAAATGATTCCATCAGATATAAAACCGACTTCATGTATTTTGTCTATCAACTCTCCTTCAATGTTTGATTGATAGTACGAGATATTTATTTCAGGGTAACGGCTTTTTAATATTTCTAAATAATCTTCAAACGATCTCGAGCCATAAATGGTAGGCTCTCTTTTGCCCAACAAATTAAGATTTGGCCCATTAATTATCATTATATTCATTGTACCTAACTTAGTTTATAAATACAATACTACTTTTTATTTTCAACCATCTCATGAATATATTCCACCTCACCAATGTAATACTTTCTAAAATCTCCTCCTTTTTGCTGAATCACAACTCTACCTGTAGGTTCTATGTCGATAATTCTCCCCACAAATTCTCCGTTGGAATCGCTATATTTTGACCATTCACCAAACTTGTAAATCATTTCCAAATAACGATTATTGAGAATCTCGAAATTATTATCATCGTCTTTCAATAGCTGGTACTCTCTCAATATAGCTGACTTCAAATCCTCGAAGAGTAAATATTTATCAATATCCCTCCCTATAATATTTGCAAAGGAAATCGGGTTGGGTAGGTCTAAATCAAAATTTGTCTGATTGACATTCATACCGACTCCTACTATAGAATGAGTGATTTTATCACCTATCAACAGATTATCAACGATGAAACCGCATATTTTTCTATCATTATAGTAGATATCATTAGGCCATTTTATGACGAATTCTTCTGTCCTTAAACTTTTTCGCAATACTTCCACAATAGCGACTGCCACAGCTCGCATCAAATAAAATTGGTCTGCAATATGAATGAAACTTGGATGTAGCAGTAAGCTAAACAAAAGATTCTTATCATACTCAGATTTCCAGCAATGTCCGACCTGACCTCTACCTGCGGTCTGATACTTCGCCATTACTGTGAAACCATCAGGCAAATCTTCCTCTGACAGCAATCGGCTTAAATAGTTGTTAGTCGAGTCTATTTCGTCAATAAACAATATGGTTTTTGGGTTTTCCATTGAACAATGTCTATTATGTTTATTTATTAGACCTGTCCTCCTCGCTTTTGAACAACTTTAGAGCCTGCAGGGACATTATTCGTCAACCAAACATTACCTCCTATCACAGAACCCTTACCGATAGTGATACGACCCAATATAGTCGCATTTGCGTATATAATGACATCGTCTTCAATAATCGGATGTCGATCAATATTTTTTACTGGATTGCCATCTTCGTCCAACTCAAAACTTTTTGCACCCAGGGTTACTCCTTGATAAATCTTGACATTGTTACCAATAATGCAAGTTTCACCAATCACGACACCAGTTCCATGATCAATAGTGAAATGGTGTCCTATTTTAGCTCCTGGATTTATATCTATCCCTGTTTCTGAATGTCCCATCTCTGTAATCATTCTAGGAATGAGAGGAACATTCAACAGCAACAACTCGTGGGCAATACGATAAGCTGATATCGCCTTTATGGCTGGATAGCAAAGGACTATCTCTGCATAACTTTTTGCTGCTGGGTCTCCATTATAAGCAGACTCAACATCAGATATTAATGCTTCACGCATAGCCGGCAACTTCTCTAAAAACCGTTCTACTGTGTTCCCAGCGATTTCTGCCACATAATTGTAATCTGAATAGGATGCCGATCCAAAAAACATTCCTGCGATAACCTGTTCCTCTAAAAGAGTTGCCAAGCGATCAACATTCACACCAATGTAGTAAGGCAATGTCTGAATGGTCACTGAATGTGTGCCATAATAACCAGGGAAAAGAATAGCTCTTGCAACATCCAAAATCTCACACAATGCCGCTGCTGATGGGTAAGACACTCCTTTCCTCTTCTCGTGAAATACCTTTTTTAAAGAATCAAACTCTGATAATTCTTGTACGACGGAGAACTTTGACATTGGTAATTTTTTTTGTTGTTAACTGACTGCTAATTTACCATTTTCAAACGATATTCTTCGGCTCATTTCTTTAAAAGTTGCAAAATGAAGAAACCCTAAAGGAGAAAAAGAGTGCGATGGCATTTCATAACCATCGCACTCACTCTATTTCTAAACTCTAAGTTCTAAAACCTCATCCTCCCTATCGACGAATCAAAGTGAAGTGTCCTACATACTCCTTATCAATCTCTTCGATAGTAATCTGATACCAATAGTCTGTTGACGGCAGGTTATTACCTTGGTAGGTTCCATCCCAACCATCACTATCAGCTCCTAAATACTGCTTCAATACCTTTCCATATCGATCGTAGATGGTTACAACCGCATTCGGATAAACATCGGCGATTGAAGGTATAACCCACTTATCGTCTACTCCATCACCATTCGGTGTGAAATGATCTGGAACAGAGATTGCAGGTGCTTCCAACAAGAAATTCATTGAAGTCATACAGCCTTTCGAATCGTAAACATAAACCACATGCTTAGCGAAAGCCAAGTTTTTCTTCACATCCTGGTCATCCGCTACTCTCGCATCTACCGCATAAGTATAAGGTGCCGTTCCGTATCCTGGCTCTAAGATGATTTGACGATCACGCAATCCAATAGAATCTATGCTCGTAATCACAGGGTTTGTGAATACTGTTACTGTAAACGTGTCTCTTGCAGAACACAAACCACGACTCATCTCTACAATGTAATCAGTCGAAGAGGCAGGGCTAACAGTCTCCCTTGCATTTATCATCACTCCTGTCGAATCTGGATACCACTTGTAGTCAGTTGCCAAATAGGAAGAGGCATCAATAACGGCTTCCTTTCCTTGGCAGATTTCAGGGTCTCCTGTGATCGTACCCAATAACGGCTCATCAACCAACACTGGAACAATGTATTCTCTCTTATTATCACAAATTGAGTTGTAGGCGATTACAGTATAGTTATATTTTGACTGGTGATCAGCACCTGTACCACTATACACAGGGCGAACCCGTAGCGTCTCAGAATTCTTTCCTTCCACGATCGTTGAATCATCTGCCCATGATACCGTTGTCCCTTCTGGCTGTATTCCCGTAACAGTCAAAGTTGTCTCATCTCCAGAACATACATTCGGCATATCTGGGGTTGTGACGCTGATACCAGGGATAACGATTACCTTTTCTTCTGAACTTTCTTCTTTACCATTGTAAGAGAATCTTACGGTGTAGGTTGCATTATCTGTCGGACTGACCGCAATATTCAACATATCACCTCTCTTCGTAATCTTATCATTTAAGTTCACTTCAGCACCATCACCGACCTTAACAGTAACGTTCAACTGTGGATTTCCGTTTGGACGACGGAAAGCACCCGTTCCTGTCGTGTCTATGACAAATACCTCCGTTGTTCCTAAACACATGGTATCTTTCAAAGTAGTCTTCAATGTCAATTCTGCATCCACATACACGACAGCAGACAATTTCGCATCGCAATAGTCTGGATCGGAAAGTTCAATTGTATAATTATGGTCTGCCACAACGTCATTCAAAACGTATGGGTTTCCATCATAGACAACCTCTCCATTTTCAATCCACTTCTGACTCTTCACTGCGTATGAAGTTGGTACGGTGTAAGAGATAGGCATAGTACCCGTAGCGTGGCGGTCTACAATGAATGGCTCACTCTGGATAGAAGCCTGAATGTATGGCTTAACAGTCAACGTGTTGGTTGTGCCTTCAGCCTGACATCCTCGGTTCTTGATAGTGAACGAGTAAACACCGCTATCCGACTTCTTTGTGTTCTGAATTTCCATCTTACTGCCAACCTGACCACTCACTGTACGCCCATCTCGATACCAGTCAATCGTTGGAGTTTCTCCTGGCTTCAAAGTATAACTAAACTCTGACGTGAACGGAACACCTTCACATATTTCAATTGCCTCTGTTGAAAGAGGAGTAGCAGAGATAGGAACTACATGTACTTTTAAGTCGGTTGTTGCCTTACATTCGTTTGTCCACTCAATCGTGTAGACGTCATCTGCATAGGTTGAATAAGACTCCGTTGTGATAGAAGAGACACCAGATGCGATCTTCGTGCCATTCTTATACCAAACGTAATCCTCATCTCCCTCATACCTAACACTAATGGTTATTGGGTTACCACAACTATATATGTCATGTTCTGTATCATTATTTTCAAATCCGCCAGGAGCTTCCTCATTGTCTTCCTCAGCAAACGTCATATTTCCTGTTACGATACCATCTCCAACGGTGACAACGTGTGCTTCAGCCGCCGTTACCTCTTTCGTACAAGCACCCGCCCTTGCAACCACAGTGAATGAGTAGGTCGTTCCTGTCTTTTGAGAGAGTTTTTGCGTCTTTAAAATATTTGACGTCGTTGAACCATCAGCCACACTGGCAGCATCGCCTCCCCATTGGTAAGTTATCAACGCTGTTCCTGGATCTGTACTTGTCGCAGATACTTCCAATTCAACAGATGTACCCGGACACGTCGTTGGAGTTCCTGAAATTACTGGCGTCGTTAAATCATTTACAACCACATCAATTTCAACTTTTTCTCCTTGACATACGAGGTCTGAAACAATGGCGGATGCTGAATTAGGAACCGTCAAATTGTACTTCGCATCTACATAGTAAGTACCTGTTGTTGATACGAGAGAGGTTCTCATATCTACCTCCGAGGCGTTATAGTATGTGTACTCAAATGTTTCCTGTACATTCTTTACCGTTTTGAACTCAGAAAGGTCAACATCTTGCTCACATACTGGATCTGGTTGTGTAGCAGTTACGATTGGCTTCGGTTGCACTCTAACCAATACCTCTTGCGCCGCACTCACCGCACCGGTGGTCAAATCATGTTGTGCAACGTAATACTTGTAATCTGTGGTTACTCCACCTACTATCGTTGCAATCGCACTACCCATCGCATAGGTTGTACCTTTTGATTCTGGTGTAGCAGTCGAAGTATTGGATGGCTTTGTCGTTCCATACCAATAAATCTCGTAATTATCCTTTGTCTTACCTGCTTGTGGGTTAACATCAGCCGTCAAGTCAGACATCGTTTGACCCTCACAATAGTAGTATGAGTAAACCACAGGAGGAAGGGCATCGCTGATTCTGACAGGAATCGTAGTTGTCTTACTTTCACACGAAAGATTTTCTGAAACATTGATTACCTGACTCACACAATAGGTCTCCAATTGGTCATCCCCCTCTGCCACAGAAGGATTCAAAGTCGGAGCAGGACAAGCATCTAACTTTGTTGTACAATCACTCTGATACCACTGCAAAGTCGCTCCCGTTGTGATTTCTGTCACCGCATCTTCGTTCTGCTCCGTCAAACACTTGTCAAATGTACCCGCCGAATTGGCAGACGCCTTTAAGTAGAGAACCTCCTGTGTTACAACTGGGGCAACGTATGTTACCGTTACATCCGTAGATATAGGATCTCCTACACAAGTTTCCCCTGTCGAGATTATTTCATAAATCTGATGAACACGATAATTATAGGTTGTAGTTGCAGAAACATCAATGATTGGCGTTACAGGAGCAGCAACTTCACTGTATGCACCACCATCAGTTGACATTTCCCAAATCAATGCACTTGCATAGTAACTATTCTCCTCGTCGCGAACATAGTTGGCTTTCAGTGCTGATGCTGCATTCTTCGAACTACAATATGCTAAAACATTGTTTGCATCAAGTTCTGGCTCTTTAACACCATATACAGTTACGTTGACTGGCACATGCGAACTCTCCGCTCCATCTGTTGACCTTTGTGATACATAGTAGGTTGTCTTACCTACCGCTGTAACATCAGGCGTTGGAGCTGCCGTCAACTCTGTCGTATTGTCGGTGTCATACCATACAAGCGAAAACTTGCCTGTTGCGTTAGGATCGTTGACCGTTGCCGACAACGGCAACACGTTTACAGAGTTCAAACAGTAGTAAACTGGCGTTACAGGGGTTGGAGTCGGAGTCAAGTAGACAACTACCGTAATCTCTTCCAATTCACTCGTACATCCGTCTGCGTTCGTGCGACTTACATAATAGGTATAAGTCTGGTCTTCTGTTACCGCATCTGATGGATATGGAGGAACAGGAACTCCCGTCAACGGATTCTTATCTGCATCATACCAATTTAATGTATAACCTTCCTCCACATCTACTACTCTGCTATCTTTCGTAAGAATGTCTTCAAATGCGCCTGCTACGGCATCCGATTTCAAGTAGGATACGAAGAATGTACCTGTTGGCTTGCTTGCCGTCGCTTTTACATAGATATCATCATATTTGTAGGTGTTGTCGCAATAGCCGGCGGCAGAGGCAACAACTTCCAATTCACCAAGACTGCCTGTTCCATCTGCCTCGTTGAACTCCGTGCTGGCAACAGTCGTCCCTGCCAAAGTCCA
Source organism: Bacteroidaceae bacterium (assembly GCA_963619325.1). Lineage (GTDB taxonomy): Bacteria > Bacteroidota > Bacteroidia > Bacteroidales > Paludibacteraceae > UBA1181. Next base: position 141,199 of record CAVEVQ010000001.1, read on the forward strand.
CACCAATGTTGCAGAAGCTGGCGTTATTCCACTTGTAGTTACAGTTGTTTTACCACAAATCATCGTAGAATCTAACGTCAAACGGACAGAATCCTTCACGACAAACGGACGCTCATAAACTTGACTCACACATCCGTTGTCGTTGGTTACCGTATACCATACGGTGTAGGATCCTGGTTCCAAATCCGACAATACAGAAGACGACTCTTCCGACGCATCCGCTTTCGACCACCATTTTACGGTATAGCCCAAAGCAGACTCTGGATAGGTTACTGTCGCATCGTGTACACAAAAATCATCAATAGTTGCCAGTTCTTCTTCAGGAGTCTCCCATACTGTTACAATGAGGGTGGCTACCTCGCTCTCGCAACCCGTTTCAGGATCTGTGATGGTGTAGTAGAACTCGTATGATGCGGCTTGATATCTTAATGTCGTCAAGTCTGGTTCCGTAGACGCTTTTGTCTTTTCAGCATCAGAATACCATTTAACAGTGTAGCCATCAAAATCTGATCCTGATAGAGCCTCAGTCAACGCTGTCTTTTTAGAAGCAGGCGCAGACTCACAGAATTTTATTTCATCAATTGCTGGAGCAATTGGCAATTCGTTATAAATAATGTTAATAGAATCGTAAACGAAACAAGTTGCCGAAGTTGGATTCGCATTATCACGCACCATTGCGTAGTATTTTACGGTTGTGCTTTCCAAAGCAGCATCCCATGCGATGTCTGGCGTCAAGATAGAACTTGTCGCTTTCTCATCCGTTTGCAACGCTGTACCCGTAAGACTACCCTTATACCAGAGAATGTCAAACTTAGCCGAAGCATCCGCCTCCTTTTTCACATTCTTCACGGTCAATGAAACTGCAGGAGACTCTTTACACAACTTGATGAACTTTACGTTGTCTTCGTCTATTTGTATATCCGTTCCATTGTTCTCCTCTATTGTGATCTTGTTGCCGTCTGGCATACTACAAGGAGGACAGCCATAACGTGCAGAAAGCATGATACGTCCACAGTCGTAGTCGGTCAACTTTCCAAATTTGATGTTAGTGATGCAAGACTCGTCTCCACCATTACCTTCTCCCAACTCCAATGAGTTTGCCAACGAACCGATGGCGTAGATACCGAACTCTTCAGTATCTTGAACCCCGGTTACATAGAGAGAGGAATTAGTCTTTCTTTCTGGTGTTTTATACTTATATACATTAATATTAGAAGAACCTATAACGACTCCCAAAACGTATCTCACACCTCTTGCCGAATTACCCTCTATTTTACATCCTACTTTAACGGTACATTTTGTTGCAGTAGCATCAATATTGAAGGTTTGCTCTTCTCCAGTAAAATAGGGTGCTCCGATCACATACTCACCATTGGTATTCTTGGCCGCCATGAAAATCACAGGCTGCAAAGTTACTGTTCCTTCTCCATAATAGGTCGCACAATAAACATCGTATGATTTCAATTCTGATGTTGCATACATATCCAAGATGATGGTCTCTTTCTGATAACTACTACTTTTCATATCAGAAACCGCTACATCTTTGAACAAATAAGTGTCAAACGAAGTCATATCCTCCAACCAAACGGTGTAGGTGGTATCTTTCGACTCCAATGCAGAATTGTCGTGAATCTCGCTGGCAGCGATCTGATCGCCCGTTACACAGAACTCAATCTTGCCACCCGCACCCTTTGCCGTAATCACGATGTTCTTGCCATCGTAGGTCAAAGTATCTGTTGAAGTCTCAGTGGCAAAAGCCGCAAATTTTGCGATTTGTGTCGACTTGTAGAATTTATCATTGACTTTTGCCTCGTAGCAGATAACATCCGTGCCAGCAGTTTCCAATTTTCCAGCCACACAGTTCATATCGGTGATGATGGTGTCAATTGGCATATCCATATCCTTAACGACACACTCTGTCTCGGCAGGCTCACATGAGTTACATGGAATATTTCCACCGATATACTCAACAATCACCTTATACGTTCCCGGCTCGGTAATATTAATAGTCGCCTTGTTATAAGGGTCAGAATTCCTATCATTTATATCAGAGTCTTTCGTAGTTGTATTGAGCAGTTTGCCATCTAAATACCAAGAAACATAGTAACTTCCTTCCTTACCTTTTGGAATCACAAAACCACAATCTAACTCAATCTCCTCGCCCGGACATTTCGTCCGATTAATCATAAAGACCGTCGGACAAGCATCCTGAATATCACACGGAATAGTTTCCAATTTCGTAAGACAACTATATTTTGTAACAGTCTTATCACCCGATCCAGTTTGACCTCTATTATTCAATCCCCAAGCATAATACTCATCCTTATCGTTCACCATAAAGTCGAAATTATCACCTCGAGAGATGCTGACTGCATCCGTGACCAAATCACCTGGTTGATTATCCGCATCACAATACTTTGCAAGAATCGGTTTTACACCTTGCCCTCCACTTTTATATTTTACTTTTGTAAGTGTATCCGTAGGTACGACACCACCATTATTATCATTACATCCCCAATAAACCAAATATCCTTCCTTCGTGATGGCAGCTCCATGGCCACGACCTCCGATAACCTCTTTCACATCCGTCAAATACTCCTCACCAGAAATCTCTTCACCATACTGTCCCGAACAAACTTTCATGGCTAAATAGTGCGTCACGCCTTCCTTAGCATTTCCAGTAGAACCTCCCCAGCCACCATTACCCCATGACCACACATATCCATCACCTGTAACTGCGAATCCTGCCACATCCGCAGCGGCAGACATACGAATGTCTGTTAATGGTTGGTTCGTCTCTGCATCCAAAACTGGCACCGCATACGTTACCGTTGATTCACCACCACCATTCCAAGGGCCCACACCATAAAGCGAGCCATCCGCAGTTCTAATCAAACAGTTATCATCACCACCAGAGATATGTGTCACATTCGTCAATTCATTACCAGCCTCATCCTTTATGTATACGGGATATCCAGCCTGCGCTTGTGTCGAAGCCGTCCAATCACCTCTACCCCAACCAACAACACGACCATCTTCCATTATTGCGAAACCTGAGTTAGTGGATGCGGCAATATAAGTTACACCACCCAAATAGTCTCCTCCAACATTTCCATCTAAATCGTAACCTGGAGTCTCACCCTTCACCACTGGTATAGGGTATTTAACCACATTTCCCTCAGTCGGACTACAAACTTTTGATTGGTTATCACCCCACGCATAAACAATTTTCTTGCACGACAAAGCCAAATTGAATGCACCAGAACCTGCAGTTACCATATTAAAGGTTAGCTGGTCTGTTTTCACACGACTTGGCTTGTAAACATAATCTTGAGTTGCATTTGCCCCAGTCTCAGCATCATCAGGGTCAATACCCAAAAGTCCACTTAGTTGACCCGAGTTATTCACACCCCAAGAATACAAATAACCCTGAGCACAGATGATAACGCCATGATCATTACCTCCTGTGATGGTTTTACTCTGGCCGCAAACCTCCGCCACCACTCCCAGCAGCAGAAGCAACGATGTATATAAATATCTTTTCATATTCACACTACATTTACCCAATTACTATAACTATACCTATATCTAAAATACTTTATTTCAAATCTTCGCTCTCATCAGCACCTCCCGAAGAAGTACACGCATAGAAAACAAGCAAATATAAATCGGATATGGGGGAAAAACAAAAAAATGTTAAAGCGATTTTTTGAGAAAATGAGAAGATTTTGCGATAGAGAGCGAGAAAGAGTATATTCGCAGAACTCGTGATGGGTAATTAAATTATAAACTTAAATAAATCTTGCCAGTTCGGATAGGAAATTCAACCATTACGAGAAAAACGGATTGGAGTTTCTCTATTATAAGCGATAATAAAAACGGCGAAACTCCAAAGGAATCTCGCCGTTAAATATCAATATTTCAGGATTATGAAAGTTTATGAATAATCAAGCCTGAACGAAGTTTCGGCTCAAACCATGTTGCCTTGGGTGGCATAATGTTACCACTGTCTGCAATATCCATAATCTGCTTCATAGAAACAGGATAAAGAGCCAACGCCACACGCATTTCACCATTGTCTACACGACGTTTCAACTCCTTCAATCCTCTCAATCCTCCTACGAAGTCAATTCTCTTATCTGATCGCAAATCCTTGATTCCTAAGATATCATCCAAAATCAAACGACTTGAAATATCCACATCCAAAACTCCGATTGGATCTTGATCATTGAATGTTCCCTTCTTGGCTTTCAAACTATACCAGTTGTTATCCAAATAGAGAGAAAACTCATGCAACTCCTGCGGTTTATACTCTGCTTCACCCTTTTTCTCTACATCAAAATTCTTTGAAAGCGCTTTCAAAAACTCCTCGCTGCTCATACCATTCAAATCCTTTACCACACGATTGTAGTCTAAGATTGTCAATTGGCTTGCAGGGAAAGCAACCGCCATAAAGTAGTTGTACTCCTCGTCTCCCTTATGATTTGGGTTTTGTTTGCGCTTCTCATCTCCTACCAAAGCAGCCGCAGCCGAACGATGGTGACCATCAGCAATATACAAAGCCTTCATTTTACCGAATTGCTCCGTTACTGTTGCAATATCTGTATCATCATCAATCAGCCAGAACTTATGTCCGAAACCGTCGATTGGCGCAATGAAATCATATTCTGGAGTCTTTGCAGTATATCTCCTCACCAAAGCATCCAAAACATCGTTATCTGGATATGCAAAGAATACAGGCTCGATATTGGCATTGTTCACACGAACATGCTTCATACGATCTTCCTCTTTATCTCTTCGCGTCAACTCATGCTTTTTTATCACTCCAGTCATATAATCGTTGACATACGCACCTATCACCAACCCATACTGAGTTTTTCCATTCATCGTCTGGGCATAGATGTAATACATCTCCTTATCATCCTGGACAAGCCAACCCTTGTCCTGAAATTTTCTAAAGTTCTCAGCCGCCTTCTCATAAACACGAGAATCATACTCGCTCGTTCCTTCTGGGAAGTCTATTTCCGGCTTGATTATGTGGTATAGAGACATCTCATTGTCTCCTGCCTCCTCACGAGCCTCCTCAGAGTTCAACACATCATACGGACGACTTTCTATCTTCTCTACCAAATCCTTTGGAGGACGAATACCTTTAAACGGTTTAACAATTGCCATATCTTTGCAATTTATATTTATTTCTGTATTAGTATTTTAGTGATTAATCTTTCTCCCAGCACGATTAAGCATCAATCGTCGCATAAGTAGCATTATCTTCGATAAACTTACGACGAGGGGCAACATCATCTCCCATCAACATTGAAAATGTATAGTCCGCTTGTGGCAAATTTTCGATATGCACCTGACGAAGAGTTCTGAAGTTTGGATCCATAGTCGTCTCCTTCAACTGAATAGCGTCCATCTCACCCAAACCTTTATATCGTTGGATTCGGATTCCCTTCTCTTGTCCATCTCCATATTTATCAACGAACGCCTGTTTTTGCTGATCCGTCCAGCAATATTCTTGAATCTTTCCTTTCTGACACTTATACAACGGAGGAGCCGCTATATAGACATAACCACGCTCAATCAATTCACGCATGTGACGGAAAAAGAAAGTCAAAATCAATGTGTCGATATGGCTACCGTCGACATCGGCATCGGTCATGATGATAATCTTGTGATAACGCAATTTCTCAAGGTTCAACGCCTTAGAGTCTTCTGGTGTCCCAACTGATACACCCAATGCAGAATAAATATTCTTGATTTCCTCGCTACTCAAGACACGGTCTAACGTAGCTTTCTCGACATTCAAGATTTTACCACGCAACGGAAGGATAGCCTGGAACTCTCGGTTACGACCCTGTTTAGCCGTACCCCCTGCAGAGTCTCCCTCGACAAGGAAAATCTCGCATAACTCCGGATTTTTACCCGAACAATCCGCCAATTTCCCTGGCAATCCGGCTCCACCGAAAGCTGATTTTCTTTGAACATTCTTACGAGCGTTAGCCGCTGCAATTCGTGCCCTAGCCGCTAATACAACTTTATCAACAATGAGCTTTGCCTCTTTTGGATGCTCTTCCAAATAATTTGCCAACGCCTCACTCACCGCCTGCTGGACAATACCCGAGACTTCATCGTTACCCAACTTAGTCTTTGTTTGACCTTCAAACTGAGGTTCTGCCACTTTCACAGAAATTACAGCAGTCAACCCCTCGCGAAAATCATCTCCAGAAATCTCAACCTTCTCCTTCTCAAGTATCTTCAAATCATCAGCATACTTCTTCAAAGTACGCGTCAACGCCGTACGGAAACCCTGCACATGCGTACCACCCTCAATCGTATTAATATTATTGACGTACGAATGAATGTTCTCCTTGAACTCCGTATTGTAAGTCATTGCCACTTCTACAGGGGTACCATACTTATCCGTGTTTATATGGATTACATCTGGAATCAGATGCTCTCGTAGCGAGTCTAGATACTCTACAAACTCACTCAGGCCCCTCTCTGAATAGAAGACATCCGAACGAAATGTTCCATCTTCCATCGGACGCTTATCTGTCAATGTGATGCGTATTCCCGCATTCAAATAAGCCAGATCGCGCAATCGCGCCGCCAATATATCGTACTTATACTCATGAACAGTGAAAATCGTATTATCGGGTAGGAAAGACACCTTCGTACCTGTATGCTCGGCAGTGCCAACTTCTCGAACACTGTACAACGGTTTTCCAAAAGCATACTCCTGCTGATAACGTTTGCCACCACGACAAACCTCAACTTCTAATTTAGTCGAAAGGGCATTCACACAAGAGACTCCCACACCATGTAATCCTCCAGAGACCTTGTAAGTTCCCTTATCAAACTTACCTCCTGCGTGCAACACCGTCATGACGACCTCCAAGGCAGATTTATGCTCTTTTTCATGCATATCAACCGGGATACCGCGACCATCATCTTGTACGGTTATTGAATTGTCTTCGTTGATGGTTACTTCGATATGCTTACAAAAGCCTGCCAAAGCCTCATCAATGGAATTATCTACCACCTCGTACACCAAATGGTGCAAGCCTCGCTCACTCACATCTCCGATATACATCGCTGGGCGTTTTCTTACAGCCTCCAGCCCTTCCAACACCTGAATGCTACTGGCGGAATATGAATTGTTTTCCTCAGACATGATTTTTTATTTGTTCTTTTTTCACTTTAGTAGCAAATATATAAAAAAAGTCGCATCTGACTGACATCAAAAAGCGACTTTTTGCAGTATAACCATGACTGTCCCACGCTATACTATCTCATAGGAACAGTGTTCTTTTTTTCTATAAAGACTCCAAGATTCTCTTAATTACAGTTTCAGCCGAAATCTCTCGGTTAGCGGCTTCTGGAATAACCAAAGATTGTGGACTCTCAATAACATCATCGGTAACAATCATATTTCGTCTTACAGGCAAACAGTGCATAAAATAAGCATTATTAGTCAACGCCATCTTCTCTGCGCTTACCGTCCAACTCATATCCTTGCTTAAGATTTTTCCGTAATTAGGGTCTTTGTAGGCAGACCAGTTTTTTGCATAGACAAAATCAGCTCCTTTTAAAGCTTCATCCTGATTATATACCACCTTTGCTCCTCGAACAAATTTTTCATCCAATTCATAGCCCTCAGGATGCGTGATAACAAAATCCACATCCGCCTCATTCATAAAATCTGCGAATGAGTTCGGTACTGCCTGTGGTAAAGCCTTTGGATGAGGTGCCCAAGTCATAACGACCTTCGGACGAGCCACCTTCTTATGCTCCTCGATAGTGATCAAGTCGGCAAATGCCTGCAACGGGTGTGCAGTGGCAGATTCCATACTGAAAACAGGTTTTCCTGAATATTGGATAAACTCATTGAGGATAGTCTCCTCGTAATCAAATTTCTTACTTTCAAAACGAGCAAAAGAACGAACTCCAATGACATCACAGAATTGGGCCATCACTGGGATTGCCTCCAAAAGGTGTTCTGATTTATCACCGTCCATAATGACACCTCGTTCTGTCTCCAACTTCCATGCTCCTTGATTGACATCTAAAACGATGGTATTCATACCCAAATTCATTCCCGCTTTTTGAGTACTCAAACGAGTACGCAAACTGTTGTTGAAGAATACGCATAACAAAGTTTTATTCTCACCTAATTTTTTGTATGCGTAACGATCTTTCTTAACCTCTAAAGCGTCTTGCACCGCCTTTTTCAAATCTCCAAGGTCAGATGCCATCAATAATTTTCTCATATCGTTTTTTTTATTTTTTCTTCTACCTCAGTTTTTCTTATTTCTTGATAAAGAGTCTATTATATCCCACACCCTCTACTACAACATTCAGATTATAAACCCCAGAAGGCCAACTCTCAACATCGATAGTAAAGTTTCCATTCCTCGTTTCTTGAGTCCATTTTCTACCCAAATGGTCATACACGGTCACCAATGTTTTGCTTTCTCCATCCCCGACAATAACATTCAAGGCATCATCAACAGGATTCGGATAGAGCTGTACAAAACTCTCATCTACTACACTCAAGACTTCGTCAGTAGAAGACTCTTTCGTGCATTTTAATGATAACGATCCATTAGCCTCTCCTGGTGTAGGCAGATAGACAACCTCTTCACTCGATGTACTGTCGCAAACAGGTTTGTAAACAACCCAAGTGTCACTATTGTCATCTTCGCGGCCGTATGACTCATTTTGACCTAAAGGAGAGTAGATGACGACATCGACATAGTTGTCTAAATCACAACCATTATAAAGATAGACAGTAGACTCTTCCACCGAATTTGACAATTTGAAGTCAACATGATTGAAACCTCTATATGGCTTTTTATCAGCCCAAATAACAAAGTGCGCACCAGGAGCCAATTTTGTCTCATTATATCCGTAAGGAATCTGACTTTTTTTCGGGTTCGTCTGATTATCAGTAAGATAGAGACCCGCCAAATTGATAGTGTCTTTTCCATTATTATAAATCTCAAACCAATCTGGATGTTTGCCATATTCATCGACGATAGAAGTTGTAGAATCATTAGATGGTCCAACCTCTGAAATCAGAAGGTCTATGGTTGGACAACTTGTCAACTTCTCGAAATTTGCCTTGATAGTTTTGTCTTCTGTCAAGGTAGTAATCAATATAGGCTCTGTCAAACCTTCTACCGTTCCTCCTTCATAGGCTGCACTTACAGTCATCTTGAAAGTCAAATCTGACGAAGACGCACTGTTTTGGTGAATCTCTACTGCAATTGTATTCGTTCCACTCAGTAGAACCTCAGACAACTCGGAGGCTGTCAGTTTAAACGACAATTCCTCATCGTTTTTATAGTCGTCTGCCAACGTTGAATAAACAGCATCACCGCTAATATTAGCACGCTTCACCTCTTTCCCATTAATGTAAATGATAAAGGCATCATCATATACGATGTTGAAATTAAGATACTGCAAACCAGTCAAAGAAGAAAGGTTGAAAGTGTTTCTGAAATAAGCAGTAATAGGTTTATTAGATTTATCCGAACCATAGTCTAACACCGTGTTGTATGATGTATTCGAACTGGCGTATCCAAACTTTCCATATCCCTCACTCCATTTCTCATCATCATAAGAAGCGGCAGCCCAATTCGTGTTGCTAAACCCTGTTGCAGGGTAGTAGTACTTCCAAAGAGAAGTATTCGACAACAAAGATGTTGACACAGTGCCATCCCCTAAATCCCAATGACTAAACTTATAGCCAACCGGAGCGATAGCCTCTAATTTCAACTGTTTGCCAGAGAAATATTTTCCACTGAAAGAAGATGCGTTGACCAACTCATCATTCATCATAAAGTGTACCCCTTCTACATTGGCAGAGAAATCCAATCCGACCAAATCACCTAAACCATAGTAACTTTGCAAATAAGAATACATATACGAAGGGCGATTTTTTGCAAACTCTATCATACTATTCGCTTTTGAAAGAGTAGACAAATCATTATTATAGTCGAACGAAGCACAATACTCGTCTTCCACCAAAGCGAGAACAGAATCCCAAACAGATTGTACTCTATCTTTGGTGAAAGTTGTACCTAAATGAATCAAATTCCTATTCAAGAATTTCTCTTTGAACACTTCGTTTTCCATCAGGTGCTTGAAAAGCGTTGTCTTCCACGCCGACTCGCTGTCAAACACATACGAGGTACCCGATTTTGTACCATTCGCCCAATTGACCTTTGAACCCGTACCCGTACACCATTCTATAGAGTTCATTGTTACATCACAGTAGTTAGTTGCATAGGAATCGTAGAGACCTAGTCCAAAATCGCTATCAAAAATTATCCAACGGAAACGTCCGTTATCTTTCTCTCTCCACAACTTACAGTTATTACCTGGCCAATCGGTATTGACAATGAAATGCTCATAAATATTGTAATCAATATACTCATTCATATCTATGTAGGTCGCCATCGTCTCATAGTAATTAGCCGCCGATGGAGAGGCAGACTCACAGAATGAAATCATAGCATTATAGACAGATGCATCACCTGATGTCGCCTCAATTTTATTGACATTCGTGAGTTTTAGCACATCCAAATTATCTTCGTCAATTCCGTAGTTGGCCTCAACAAAATCGGCATTGCTACGTTCACGTAATCCCATCAGCCCTTTATATTCGCCATTGATATAATAGGCAACAGGCTGGTAGGCCTGATAGTCTACTGCCATCATCTTAGCCAATGAAGTCATATAACCATCTCGACAACGTACCCATTGAGGGTCAAACGCATTTCCTCCATTACGGATATGTATACTCTTGTATTCGTTGTCTGGTTTGTCCGCAAAGAAAGTATAATCGAGAGTTTCATTTCCAGAACCCAATTTCTTACCTGCTTTCAGCTTAAACGATTTTACATCATATCCACGGGAACACCCACCCATCACAGCAACCTCTGCCTCATGAGATATCACTTGGCTACCATCTACAATATACTCAAAAGAGACAGGGCGTTTCCAGTCTTGCATAAAATTAGCCGTACCCGTACCTAAGCAAGACGAAGTTATAGCCGCTCCGTTCGTACCCTTTACACAGATTCCATAGGTATCATCTGTCATCCACTTTTCATCCATCGCCAAAGAGATAATCGGCAATGTAAAGCCATTGCAACTCGAATGTTTTGTATCAGAGAATATGAAGGAACCTGTCGTAACTTCACTTGAAAGATACCCATCGGCATACGCTTTCGCACGAATCACTTTATTCGAAGAGAGTTTTATCGCCGAAGTATATTTGGTAGACGAGGTATTTGGCTCAGTACCATCTGTGGTATAATAGATAGTGGCACCTGTGGTCGTCGTTGAAATAGTCAACGAACCAGATGAAGAGACAAGACCGGGAGCTACACCCGAAAATGTGGGTTTTGCTACACGTTTATCTGTCAAATTAGCATATCCAACAGAGTTTTTCGCCAAGGGCGTTGGTTCCATATACCCATCCGGCCCATACGCCACATGGACCTGCATTGGCGGGAATGTCAACGTTGAGACTTGTGTGCCACTTGCATTATAAAGGAATAGGTTTCCTCCGTCAGAATCCAACTTATAAGGAGAATGACCTGAAATAGAACTGGCATCAAAGAAAATCAATTTATAGCCATTCGCAGGTACAACAATAGACTCACCGATTGTCCATGTCCACTTTGGCGAATACACGCCCTTGCTGGTTCTCTTCTCGTGGACCAACTTGTAACCATTCAAATCAACCGAAGAGCTACCAGAGTTATAGAACTCCACATAACCTAAAAAATTATATGTATTCGTCTCATCCATATAAGTTGAGATGTTGCACGGCATCACCTCATTAATCGAGACAGCGGAATAGCCGAACTGCGCAACTATAGAGAACGCACCGACCCAAAATATTCTTCTCAGTTTACCCATACTATATTTTACTACTTTATATCCTTCCTAAAATACTTTAAAGGAACAACGTTAGTTTACGAACATCAAGGTGCAAATGTAAATTAAAAAAAAATGTTGACGAAATTTATATTTCATCCAACACTTTTATAAACTAAAGGAACAAGTCCTTGTCCGTCCTTTTTATCCAAAAAATATATATGCTACGATAATAGACGCAACGACACCACCAAAGTCGGCTACCAGTCCCGCTGTTACGGCATACCTTGTCTTTTTAATTCCCACCGAGCCAAAATAGAGTGCGATAATATAGAACGTGGTGTCGGCAGCCCCTTGAAAGAGACAGGAAAGCCTTCCCACAAATGAATCAGCTCCATACGTCTTCATAGCCTCAACCATCATGGCTTTGGCGCCACTTCCGCTCAACGGCTTCATCATCGCAGTGGGCAAGGCATCTACAAAGCGAGTGTCAGAAAAAACAAAAGAAAACACATATTGTAAAACGCTTACAAACAAATCCATTGCACCAGAAGCTCTGAAAACACCGATACCCACCAACATACCTACAAGGTAAGGAAGAATTTTCACAGAGGTCTCAAATCCTGTTTTAGCTCCATCAATAAAAGCCTCATACACATTGATACGCTTTATTGCTCCAACGACTACGAACATCATTATAACAAGGAAAAGCAAGAAATTACCTCCTATCTTTGATACAAGAAAAGCCGTCTCACTATCCAACTTTGAGAATCCGTACACCAACAACAGGATTAGAGATGCTAAACCTAAAATCCATCCCACCACGACCTTGTTCCATATATTTAACCGCTGACGAACGCCCACATAAAGGATAGCCGTAATAGTGGAGAAAAAAGTGGATATCAATAATGGCACAAAGATATCTGTTGGATTAGCGGCTCCCATTATGGCACGCTGTGCCAAAATGGTTATGGGGATGATAGTTAAACCCGAGGTATTAAGCGCAAGAAACATAATTTGCGCATTTGACGCCTCCTCTTTTTTGGGATTCAACTCTTGCAAACTATTCATAGCCTTCAACCCAATAGGAGTAGCTGCATTGTCTAACCCTAACATATTGGCAGCAAAGTTCATCACCAAATGACCACTTGCAGAGTGATTCTTTGGAATTTCAGGAAAAAGTTTAGAGAAAAAGGGTTGTATGATGTGAGACAGGAAGGCGATTGCACCAGCACGCTCTCCTATATTCATCAATCCCAACCAAAGAATCATCACCCCCGCAAGAGGCAACGCAATATCAATCACAGCAAATTTCGACATTTCGAATGTGCTGTTCACAATCCGTTCAAAGACACCAAAATCATGGAAGAAGAAAAACTGTATCACAGCGACAACCATCGCCACGATAAAGAATCCCACCCATATATAATTCAACACCATCTTCTCCCTATCCTCTCCTATATAAACAATACTTACTTATCTAACGGTTTATTCAAATAACCCAAGATTCTCTTTCTGCTATAAAACAGACCCGCAATAAATAAACCTCCAACAAAACCAATAACCGCATATTTCGGAATAACAACCGTTCTACGGTTTATCGGACGAGGATTAATTTCAAATTTTGAATTGAAGACAATACCATTGTCAAAAGTATTTCTCAATTTTACCAACGAATTTTTTTCAGACTCCAACGCTAAAATTTCTGGATGATAGAGTTTTATCTCTCTCTCTACCAAAACCATCTTGTCTGTTGACAAGTTCACATGCTCCTTGCGTTGGAAATACTCTTTTTTTCGCAACGAGTCTAATACAGCTATTTCCTTAGTTACAGCGTTGATACGATCGTTCAACATTGCCTTCGACAGTTCATTCTCCCTTACGATTTGAGGGTTTTGCGAAAAGAAATGATTAAAGCAAGAATCCATCCTGCTCAATAAATCTTTATCCAAACAATCTACTACAAGACGAAGTCGGTCCGACATAATCACATCTATCGTATCAGATCCATCAAAGGATTCCGAATAATTAATCTCATTAGGAGTTCCATCTCCTAAGTAGTCAATATAGTAATATGCCTTTACTCTCGCTATTTTACGTGCTTCTTCAAGAGATATACCAAAATCCTCTGCAATCTTTTCATAGTCACCATATCTGCACTGATTATACAATGGATCAATAACATTCTTATAGAAATAGGCATCGTTTAAGTTAATTTTAATTTCAACCTCACCTCGGTAGACTTTATGTGAAGAGAAATACACACCGACACCAATACCGATAAGCGTACATAGTCCGACAATAAGTTTCTGTTGATAGGCCAAACATCCTAACCAACCGAAGAACGATCCGACTTTCTTGATGAGTGTCCAAATCCCATTCACGATAATCTGCAGTAAATCAATAATATTGATTTCTTGCACGGAGTTTTTTTCATCATTGTTATTCATAATATTTTCTTTTTTTCTACTTGTGAAGCCAAACTTGCGGATTGAGCAATGTCTTTTCCTGCCATACCTGAAAGAATAGCGTGGTTTTATTTCTGTTATCCGTCTCCTGATAGATTTTACCTATTGGAGTTCCTCTCTTTATATTTTGTCCATTCTTAACATAAAGTTCTGTAAGATTGGCATATACCGTCAGGTAATTTCCATGTCTCACAATCACCGCATTATTACCCCCCGGCACGGAGAAGCATTGCGAAACCGTACCGTCATAAACTGCCGAAGCCTTTGAACCAGGCACTGCCGAAATATAAATACCTTTGTTATTGATAGTTACATCTTTCAGCACAGGATGAGGTTGTTTCCCGTACTTCCCCACTATAGTACCTTTTACAGGCCACATCAGCAATCCTTTGTTTTTGGCAAATCCTCCCGCGATCACCTTCTCTTCACTTGTCATGGCATAAGAAGATGACGCATTAGACTTTGAGGAAATCGTATTATTGGCACTCGTTTTCTGCGTAGTTGCTTTTGAACTGGCATTGTTTTTTTTTGCCGAAGCAGCTTTCTGCGCAGCTTGTTTACGTTGACGCTCGGCAGCGGCGGCTGCTTGCCTTGCTATGATATCTTGAATTTTTTGGTTCAGATTGTCCGCCGATATTTGTTGTTTTCGCAACTCTGATTTCAGCTCTTTCTCGTGAAGTCTCAATGATTCCACTAAAGTGCTTTTCTGCTGTTTTTGGCGAACAGCGTATGCTTTCTCCTGCTCCTGTTGTTTCAACAAAGACTCTGTCTTCTGCATAATCGACCTGATTTCGTCGCGGCGCGTCTGAATATCGCTCTTCGTCTTCTGCAACGAAATCGATTGTTGCTTACGCATTTCAGCCAGATCAGACAAATATTGAAAACGACGATAACCCTCCTGAAAACTTTTACTTGATAACAAAAACAGATATTTATCTTGACGATTTTTCGTAATGTACGCATAATAGACCATATCCGCATATTTCTTACGCATCTCATCATACTGTTTGGACAGCTTTTGAACACTTTGGTTGAGTGAGTCGATCTGGCCTTGAAATGTCTCTATCTCCTTTGATCTATGGTTTATTTCAACATCGCGCTGTTCTATATCCACATTCAATTTCTCCAAATCCTGAAGCAGTTGTTTTGTGTTTTTGCGCGTGTCAGATAATTTTTTATCCGTCTTGCTAATCTGACTCTTTAATTGTTTCTGCTGATTTTTTAGAGTTTTAATATCCTCACTCTTAGAAGCTGCAGCAACCGAAAAATAGGCACAATCAAAATCGGAAAGCAAGAAAAAACCCACTTCCATCAGAACCATTGCCACAATAATACTTTTCAATCGTTGTCTCACTTCTTTCCTTTCAACAAATTTTGCAAATCACTAAAAGACAATTGTTGATACCCCGATGGAACCTTATTTGAAAAATTCATCGTCTGATCCACATCTATACGCTTATGCGTCATTACAAATCTCAATGTATGATGCACATCTTTCTGAACGATAAATTCCATCTTCATTGGGAAGGGACTACCACTCACGTCACCCACAAAATTATAATTATTCAAGCGAATAGAACCATCCGCATTTTGCAATAATGCGGACTGCAGACGTTTATCCTTATCTATCGTGAACTCTTGCAACATAGTTTTACTTGAATGACGCAATATTTGCACATCACCTACATTCTGCACATTAAAGTCTGTTTGGTCAACTGCCTTATCGTTTTCGTACACAAAAAGATCATTGCATAAGGTAGCCTGTAGGGTGTGATAGTTCAACTCCACCTTAGCATCTTTTCTCAACTGTTCGTAGGTTGTCTGATAATATCTTTTGTTCATTCTATCAACCACCAACATCTCATCATTCGAGAAAGACATTCGTGCCACCTCAACACCTGCAAAAGGCTGAAAAGACAAAACTATCAGACTATCTTTGCGAATCCGTATCTGACCATTCACAGATAACAGCTGCTGCTCCCCCATTGAAATAGAGAAAAGCGTCTTCATTGAAAGGCTAAAGAAACTCTTTTCACTCGTTGTTTTTTCAACGATAACATTTTTGTGAGTCCGACAACCTATAAAACAAGACACAAAAAAAACGACGGAAAAAATAGCGGTCAAATACTGCTTAAGAATCCTATTCAACATACGTTTCCTCCTGCACTTTCTTTTTAAGTATTTCTAACCGATTAGCATCAAAATACTCTCCCGTCTTTTGATTTCTCATCTCTAAAGCTTTCTGCCAATAAGGCAAATAGCTCGATTTTGGTTCTCCAACCTTGAATAGAATATCGCCATAATGCTCCGTAAGTTCAGGATCTGCATCTCCACCATTATTATACGCTTGCTCAATATAAAGTGATGCCATAGAATACGCCCCTTGTTTAAAACATATCCAAGCGTATGTATCCAAGAAAACGGGACTCTTTGGATTAGCCTTTACCGTCTTTACACTCATCCGCTCGGCCTTGTCCAAATCACCATTTTCCATACATAGAAAATAGGCATAATTGTTCATCACAGAGGTATTCTCCGGATTATAAACCAAGGCGGAATCATAGGCCGCATAGGCCTCTGCCACCTTCCCCATTCGGTGGTTCATGTCACCTATCATACCATACAAAGCAGAAGTCATCAATTCATCATTTTTCTTTTTTGAAAACTCCAAACCTACCGTCCATTCATGCAATGCCTTCTCGTTATACGACCACTTGTCTCTCACTGCATACGCATTTCCGAGCGTATATCTGAAACGCACATTCTCCGGATAGTACTGCACAGCTTGCTCACCCATCGCTATCACGCTATCCACACGCGCCATCTCGGCATAGGTAGTCATCAACTGATCCCAAAGTTCCTCTTGGTTCGGATTGATTGCGAGCGATTTTTTGAAATAATCCAAAGAAAGCGTGTCATTTCGATAAATCAAAGCCAAGCCATAGCAATAATAAGGAATAAACTCCGATGGATAATCATTAATGAAATTTTGATAGATCGTATCTTGTTCATAAACAGAAGAATCAAGAGTGGCCGCCACAATCGACACCGAGCGAATATCAAATGTGGACTTTTCATTCTCAATGGCAGCAATATAATACTTCTTTGCACGCTCCGACTGACCTACATCTTTCGAATATTTAGCGAAGAGGTACTGCAACATCGGATTATCTTCATCCTTAGAAAGGGCCTTTTTGAAAACCATGTCTCCCGACAACGTATCTCCTAAAACACAATACATCTCAGCTTTAAATGCTACATAGTTGAGTTCTTCGGGATACTTCTCTATTAACTCATCTATCTGCTTGATAGCCATTTTCTTATCATCGGCTTGCACATATAGTTTGAATTTTTCCTCCACGATGTCAGCTGATAATCCGACAATATCAGCATACTTATCCCACGCGCCACACGCCTTGTCATACTGTCCGATAACAGAATAAAGAGCTGCTAACTGAGGATAGTAATTTTTCGCATGTTTAGTATCAACCTTCAGAAGTTTGTTATAAGCATCTATTGCAGCCTCATACTGATTTGCCCTACCTAACAATTCTGCCAAAGCACGTTGATAGCGCACACTAGAAGGGTTCATTTCAACAGCACGCCTCGCATAAACTACCGCTGATTGATACTGCTGTTGCATTGAACTGATGGTCGCCAACTCAAAATAAACAATCCCTGCTTTTGGGTTCAACCAATGGCATCGGAAAAGAAGATCGGAAGCCGAAGTAAGATCACCTGCCAACTTCGCTCGAACGGCCTCCGCATAGAAATACTCAAACTTGAAATTCGTCTTATCTTTTGCTTGCGAAGACTCTTCAGACGATTTTTGAATATTTGTCTTCGCAGAAAGAGACAAAGGATACAAAAACCACATTAACAATGTGATTCCCAATACAATAAGAATATTTCTTCTATGCGACCGCAACTGAACTAACAAACTTTTGATTATTTCTTTCCCGTATGACCGAAACCACCGTCGCCACGTTCTGTCTCATCTAAAGCGCCGACCTCATTCCAAGACACCTGCTCATATTCAGCGACCACCATCTGGCAGATACGTTCACCATCTTCAATGGTGAAGGGTTCGTTTGAGAGGTTGACGAGGATCACCTTGATTTCGCCTCGATAATCCGCATCGATAGTTCCAGGAGAGTTTAGCACCGTAACACCATGTTTGGCTGCCAATCCACTTCGAGGACGAATCTGAGCTTCATAACCATCGGGCAAAGCGATAAAAACTCCCGTAGGCACAAGTGTACGCTCCAAAGGTTTCAAAACGATTGGAGCATCTATGTTGGCACGAAGATCTAAGCCAGCCGACTGTACCGTAGCGTAAGCAGGCAAAGCGTGCTTCGAGCGATTAATCACTTTAACTTGCATAATCCATCTAAGCTATTGAATACAAAATCCAAAGTTAATAAAGATTTACAAAAAAGCACATTCTCAAAATAGGAATGTGCTTTGAAAGGATTTTGGAAGAATAGAAGAATCTTAGTGAATCTGCGATTTAAAATCAAAAAAACCTGAATTTTCACCCGAGGATTTTTTCATATTTCTATATATAAAATCTATTTCACAGCATGTTCTTGAGCATATTCATAATCGCTCTCCGTAATGGAAGTGCGAATAATGTAATACTCAGAAGAAACATATTCACGACTCTTGAAGCGGTCCACATTTCTAAGATCCATCAGATTATCCGTAGGATATTTATCGAAAATCACCGAAAGGGTGTCATCGTAGGTTACTGTCATCTTACCTGTTCCCAAAGGATAGTAAGCACCTGTTGTCGGGACATACTTCTCAACAATAGCAACACTATCATTAGCCTCAACCGTTTTATTGAGTGCATTTCCATTAATCGAGCCGTCAATATCCACCTCATGCTCCGTCTCATTCACAAGTCGAACCTCAACCGTGCGGTAGGAATATTCATGATACTGCTCCTCGTAACTCTCTTTACACGAAAGCAAAATAGAAGAGACAAGCACAATTGCAAAAAAACTTTTTGACATAAAGAATATTTTTTATGGACTTACACAAAATCAAAAGTTTAATCCACTTAAACAACGTAACAAAGATAACCAATAATGTGATGTCCTATCAAAATCTTTTGTAAACTTTGGAAGAAAGAAGTAATTTAGTAGATGAAAATCTTGAGCAAAATTCATGGATGAAGCATCATACATTAGTAGCGTTGAATCAATAGGTCTAAAGGCCACTTGGAACCAGATTTGTTTTGATGTCTTGCAATCTATCGAGAATAGTGCAATCCCAGTTGAAAGTTTTGGCGATTTCTACGAAGCAGGTCTTGCGGCAAGCGACAAAGACGCAAAAAAAGAGAGCGGACAATATTACACTCCACACGATGTTGCAATGGTTATGGCACAGTGGTTTGACTCTGTTCCTGGCGACATCATTTGCGACGTGGCATGCGGAACGGGCAACCTTATTTTGGCTTACCTTGAATATATTGGAAGAGAACGCTCCATTGATTTGCTAGAAAATGGCAAAATACATCTCTACGACATGGATTCCGTGGCGATGCAGATTTGCGTTACCGCTATTGCATTGCGATATGGAAAGCAGTTTCTATCAAAAATCAACGTCCATTGCGGTGATTTTTTATCACGAGAAATCACACTTCCAAAACATAGCAAAATCATCTCAAACCCACCCTATTCTACATTTTCTTCAATACATTTCGAGTGGCAACAAACGCCAACTGTAATGTCAACAAAGGAGCTTTACGCTGCCTTTATGGAGAAGATTATGCTGCAAAGCGAAGGGTCGGTCGTTATCACACCCTATAGCTTCATTGGAGGACATAAATTCTATCCTTTGCGGTGTGTTATGAATAAGTATAATGGTTTTGTTGTTTCTTTTGACAACGTGCCTGGCAATATTTTTTGTGGGAGAAAACATGGAATTTTCAATTCAAATACAAGTAATGCTGTACGTGCCGCTATCACAGTAGTTCAGAATCATCCAGATTATAGAGGTTTCCGTTTTAGTCATTTAATTCGTTTCAAGGCTATTGAACGAGAAAAATTGATTCAATGCGAAACACTTGAAAACACGGTTGGAAAAAATTATCAGCAAGTTGACCAACATAATAGTATGTTTTCAAAATGTGATGTCCGTCTTGAACAGCTTTTTTTGCGTTGGAAAAGACAAAGCACACTACCTCTTGGTGGTTACATAAGACCCTATGGACGTTTTGAAATTCACATACCAAACACATGTCGGTATTTCACAGTAGCGTCCGCCAAACCACTCACACGCAAGGGTCAGATTTCCATCCGACTTGACGATGAAATGGTATTTTATTATGTCTTTTGTATGATTAATTCATCTTTTGCATATTGGTGGTGGAGAATTTACGACGGAGGGATCACATATCCACAAAGGCTACTACATCAACTGCCACTTTTTTTTGACAAGCTGAGCGAAACAGACAAACAGTTTTTCAAGGAGATAGCCTCTGAAATGATTGCCCATGCCGACGAGTTCATCGTGACAAAAAATAATGTAGGAATACAAGAAAATATCAAATATCCTCGCACCTATCGCGACAAGATAAATCAACGCATAATTAGTATATTAAACTTTGATATGCAAGAGCAAACATTAGATATTATTCATTCTAATATGGCAATGGAGGTAAATCTATGCGAAGAGAAATCTCTTTGACGAGCCAACAGCGTGCGATAATGAACGAATTTTATAACGCTGGTCCGATGCAAGTTATTTTTAATCATTCTAAAAGGATATGCATACACAGACACAAAACATAGTCGAATGCTGATTCAAGCTGGTGGTTGTGGAGGCATTGATAGCGCACTAATCACCGTGATAGATATTACTTTGGTAAATAAAAGGTCTTTCTACTTCCGAAAAAAACGTCCTACCATTGGAATAGCACTTATCGGCAAATCACGCTTCAATATCATAGCAACAAAAACGGCAAGCAATCCAATGTTCTGCACATACTTCATTGCACCTTGAAGTGGCGAAAAATAACTAACGAACAACAGGAATACCGCAACGACACAATACAGTGCCATTGACTTTAAATCATAGTCTATTTTATAATATTTCTGACCCATAAAATAGGATATCAGCATAATAGCGAAATAACAGCATAACGAAGCCGCGGCAGATGCCATATATCCATATTTCGGAACGAATAAAATATTGACTAACAAAGTGATTATCAATCCGATAACAGAGAAAAACGCCCCATAACCTGTTTTATCAATCAACTTATACCACAACGACAAATTAAAAAAAACACCTTGGAAAAGATAAGAAAAAAGAATGATTGGCACGACACGCAGACCTTCCCAATAATCGCTACGGATAAGGTACTTGATAATGTCAAGGAAAAATATCATACCCAAGATGATGAGTAATGAGAAAATCACGAAGAATTTCATCGCATCTGCATACTGCTTTTTCTTGTCGCCATTTTTATTTTGAGCAAAGACAAACGGCTCATACGCATAACGAAAAGCCTGGGTAAAGACCATCATCACCATGGCTATTTTGAAACATGCTCCATAAATACCCAACTGAGTCTCAGCTTCCAATCTATCTTCAATCAAATAAGGGAATATAATTTTATCCACCGTCTGATTCATAATTCCAGCAATACCCAAGACGAGCAGAGGCAAAGAGTAGTTCAAGATCCGTTTTAGTAAAGGTTTATCAATTGAAAACTTCGCTTTTAAGATTTGAGGTAACAACATCAACGTTACACCCAATGTAGAGAAGAGGTTTGAAACGAAAACATAACCCACGCCATAATTCGGGTCATAGAACCACGACACCGATTCTGGCGAAATCTTATATAAACGAGGGCAAACCAACAAGAAAAAGATGTTGAAGAAAATGTTAATAGCAATCATCAACAACTTGATGACCGCAAAGCGAGTTGCCTTATTTTGGTATCTCAGATAGGCGAAAGGGATACAGCCAAAAGCATCAAAACCCACGATAACGCACATCATCGTAATGAACTCTGCATGCGTCGTATAACCTAAGAAATTGGCGATATTTTGAGATAAAAGACAAGAAACAAGGATAAAAACCAACGAAGTAGAACCCACACACCATAAAACAGAACTGTAAACCCTTTCTGGATTTTCGCCCTCCTTATTCATAAATCGGAAGAAACCCGTCTCCATTCCGTATGTGAGTATCACAAGCAACAGCGCCGTCCAAGCATAGAGGTTGGTTACGATACCATACTCTGCCGAGCTGGTAAGGATGTAGGTGTATAGAGGCACCAAACACCAGTTGAGAAATTTTCCTAAAATACTACTGATTCCATAGATGGCGGTTTGTTTCGCCAAATTTTTCATTTCTGCCATAGCTCAACGACACGTCAAAATATACGAGTGCAAAGATAAAAAAGAATCCACAATAGTATATTCTGTTTTCCCTTACTCTTAATCTGTTAATTACCGAACAATCAATTTCCGTACCGCACTCTTACTTCCATTCACTGCTCGCAGAATATAGAACCCTTGAGGCAAGCTAACTTTTATTTTCCTCAAGGCAAACCCTTCCTTATCAAAAGATGTATAGTTACGAAGCAAAAGCCCCGATGCTTCATACACTTGAAGAGCCATTTGCTTCGAGTCATCAACACCCATTAGACTCACCCAATACGCATCGCTTTGTTCCACCCGCGCCACCTCTATCAGCATTACGTCCACTTCATCCATAACATCTAACGTTTGTACAGCACTATCCATCCATGCGATGCGTGAAGAGAACCACTCATCTGAAACACTTATCCCTTGCTCATAGTATTGTCTTTCTACTGAATGTCTTTTCCTGTTATAAAATTCACTTATATCATAGTCTTCTTGCATATCTTCATACTGTTCCGCCATCGTGGAGGCAACACCTAAAATCTGAGACCTTACGTTTTCATATTCTGACTTATAAATCTTCAGAAAATCTAAACGTGAGTTAAGCCAAGGGAAATAAAAGATATCACCTGTATGTATGTTAGCCCACTTGTCTATATTCATATAGCTACTATCAAAATCCCATAAGGGTCCCATTTTTAACTTTCCATCATCAATCGCATCCTTGTACATAAACATATTTGACCCCCAAAAATCCAAAGAACCCAATATGTCGTGAGCCAATTCCCACTTAGCAAACGACGCTAAATCAATGTAATCAGACAAATCTTCCGACTTGTTTTTTATCAACTCCTCAACGTCGTTCATATACGCTTTCACTTTCAACAAAAAAGTGTCTTCATTTGACTCAATTTCAGGGTATTTGAACGTATAACCCATATATTGCCCAACTATATTTGTATGGAAATAAGCATCCTCATTCCACCAATACGCATCATTCTCAATGATAAAACCTTCTTTTGAAATATTACAACGATTTTCAGATCTTTTGACATTCTCAACTAACAAATAAAAACCTCTGTAATCGCCATTCAACACAACGTTCACAAACCGATAGTCAGGCACCCATTCAAGTCCAACCAACTCACTAACCTTGAATCCGAAAGGAGTCTTCATATTAGCACATAACAACAACCACTCCTTGTCCTTTCCCGCATCATTACCATCGATACACGACATTAAATCCGCCTTCTTATTCAGCTTTATCTTATACGGTTTTTGCGTCGGACCTATAGCAGAAGTGTTTCCTCTAATCTTTATCTTCATACTTCCAATTGAGTCTCCACTGTCGTAAACAACAGAATCCTTTATTCGAATCAACATACGACCTTGCACATACTCATTATTCGTCAACCCATTCTGCGTAGTCCCATAATACGGAGAAGTAGAAACCTCGAATGTCGGACTAACACTGTCCTCTGTGGTAACCTCAATGACTGGTATCTTCAGGTCATAGATACCCAAATAATCCTCATCTTGCAATCCATAAGCATGGCACAACATATATGACAATAATACAACACCTAATAATAAAATCTTTTTCAAATTCATTAAATAACAAATTTCCTTAATGCTCTATTCTTAACAAGATTCGTTTCACTTCCAAACCACCAGCAAAACCCTTCAATGAGCAGTCTGACCCAATAACACGGTGGCACGGAACGATAATGCAAATGCCATTCGCACCAATGGCCTGCGCTACGGCACGCACACCTTTGAGGTTGTCCACTTTCATAGCAATCTCCTTGTAAGAACGTGTTTCTCCGTAGGGTATCTCAAGAATGGCACTCCACACACACTTCTGAAAATCCGTACCCACAAAAGCGAGTGGTAAATCAAAAGACTTCCTCACTCCAGCAAAATATTCATCCAACTGAGTCTTTGCCTTTTCTAAAACCGCAGAAGTTTCCACAACAAACTCAGCATTCAAGACACGAACAAGTCGACGTATATTTTTTTCAGCGCAAGGATGCTCTTTCCAATCGCATAGACATAACCCTTCCTCTACTGAAGCCAAAACAATCTCGCCACAAGGTGAAATGTAGTATTGAACATGTACAACCGTACCCATTAAAATACCTTTGCAAGTGTACAAAAATATACAAAATGAGTTTGTAGGTTCAAATAAGAAATGCAACTTTTAGCGAGAAACGAACGGGTAAAAAACAGGAAACGGAAAAGAAAGGAAAAACCTCTCTCTTCCGCCTGTGAATGACTATCTTTGTCCTCTGTCAAAAAAAAAAGATATGAGCCATTTAACACGAGAGCAAAGATATGCAATTTCCGCAATGTACAAGCAAGGGTGCAAGCAGAAAGATATAGCAGCTGCAATAGGAAAGGACAAATCGGTCATAAGCCGTGAATTGAGCCGTAATAGGAATGCCAAAGGCAAATATACCTTCTGGTGTGCTCAGGAAATGGCAGAAGCGCGGAAATGCCGATTGCGACGGCGCAGTAAGTTCACAGGAGAAGTCCAAAACCGCATAGAGCGCTACATGCGGAAAGAGCAGATGTCTCCAGAGCAGATTGTAGGCTATTGCAAAGTAAAAGGCTACAGCATGGTCTCAGTCGAACGCATATACCAAT
>CAVEVQ010000002.1:0-107881 GCA_963619325.1 Bacteroidaceae bacterium
GTACTGCGACCGCGGGAGAGTAGGTCGCCGCCCATTTCCAGGAGGCGCGAGACGTATGTCTCGCGCCTCCTTTTTTTGTCCGCGCGTCCCGCCCACGCGGGCGTCCCGCCCCCTGGACTTTCGGGGCCGATGCAGTGGCGACGTGTGGTGACCTGCCCACATGAGAAAAACTAAAAGCACGTAAAATATTAGATTACAGGCATTTAAAGCTAACACGATATGGACTCGGCAGGACTTGAATCTACGACCCGTCATAGCTTTCCATAATTGGCATTATTGAATATTCTACCTATAACCCAAAGAAAAGTCTTTTTTGGTTGTATTGGTAGAACTTGTTAATTATTGCTATTCTTGCGATTATTTCGGAGGTAGTGATATAAAGTAACAGCACAAATTAAGATAGATGGAAACGAAGATTTTATAAATGTATTTGAGCGTGAAGAAAGAAGTGAAACTATCATAAGCCAGAAATTTCTGTCATTAACACCTGACCAATGAAAATCCGTGTGCGTGACGGAAAGACTGACATTAAGGCCGTCAGCGAGTTGTCCATCAACCCTAACCATTGGAGCGCAGAGCGTCAAGGCTACAAGACGCGTGTGGCTCTTGTAGCAGAATCCAAGCGCACGGCATTCGACAAAGCTGTGCAGGACTTGACTGCGCTCATTTCTTCACAATATTATCACGGAGCGGACGGCAGTTGGCTGAAAGGTGTCATTTGTGGAGTTTCATCATCCAAACATCAACATCCGCCGAGGCAGAAAGGGCGATGAATACAGTCTGGTCTACCAATGCCAGCAGTATGTAGAGAACCACCCTATGGGAAAGGAAACATCTTCATGTTCCATTGTCTTATCGGTTGTTGTGTATGAGACCTCGAAAAGATGACAAGTGCCAACATCGTTGATGGAGCTGTGGAATACATTGCCAAGAAAACAAAGAACCACAAACCGCGCACTATCCGCGTTTCGCTCAATGACAAGGCAAAAGCCATTCTCGACAAGTATTCTGACCTCGAAACGAGGTTGCTACCCAAAATAAATCAAGAACATCTACAACTTTCAGATTAAGAAGATTCTGAAGTTGCTCGGCATCAACCGCATGGTGACAGTCATAGACAACATGACATGCGAACCTGTGCAGAAGCCTATCTGCGACATTGCGACAAGCCACACCGCCCGAAAGACATTCATCGACAACCTCTATAAGAAGGTAAAAGACCCGAACCTTGTCGCATCGCTTTCCGGGCATACCGACGGTAGCCGTGCATTTGTACGATACCGGGAAATTGACAACGAGATGAAACGAGAACTGGTAAAATTGATAGACTGACCCATTGCGAGTTTGCCAAAATTGCGTTTCAAAAGCGGATATTCAATAAAATTGTTGGTGTTTAGAAGAAAGCACCATACCTTTGCAGATGGTTGAGAACCAAAAATATAATAAAAAGGTTTCAAAAACATGGTACAGACATCAAGCCAAAGCACTGTAAATAAGATAGAAATGAGGCTTAGAGGAAAAGGACGTGGTTCGATAGTCTTCCAACAAGACTATGCAGACTGCGGAACACCATCAGCCGTGAAGTCAACATTCCATCGAATGTACACCGACGGAATGTTGGTGCGGTTGGCTCATGGCATCTATTATTACCCCAAAGAGGACAAGGAATATGGACTTGGCATTATCTATCCGTCTGTTGAAGACATTGCCCAGGCTATAGCCAAACGGGACAAGGCGAAGATTGGTGTAAATTCAAAGATTCTATTCGTGCATTATAGAAGGTTTTTGTGTTAGGTTTATCCATTAAGGAACTTCCTGATAATATTAAGATAGAAACGGTTGATCGTGTTCAAGGGCTTACCATCGATTATTGTTTTTTTTTCTTATACCAAATGTATCTACAAGGTATTCACCATGAAGCAATATGATGACTACACCATTCGTGAGGTTCTTCATAACGCCATCGCCCATCAAGACTACACTCTTCAACAGCACATTAACTTTGTAGAGAATCCAGGCTACTTGTATTTTCGAGGAATAGAACGCAAGACTGATTTCTTGCAGACAATGGGAACTTTATGGTATCATTTATGTTTGATGCTATAAAGTTCCTTTTGATTTTCAAATACTTATGTAAAAAGCAGTTTGAGATAGAGGAGATGGAGGCAGACCACATCACGCCGTGGAAAGACGGTGGGCGGACTGTTGCTGAGAATTGTCAAATGCTTTGTAGGGAGTGCAACAGACGGAAGAGTTCGAAGTAGGAAATTTGAAAAAAAAACGTCCGCAACGCCTATTTACTGGCATTGCGGACGTTTTTTCATGTCGTTTTTGAATTAAGCGGACAGCAATATATTTACAATATTGTTTTTTAATACTTGAATGAACTTCCGCCTAAGAACTCGCGGAGAAGTGAGGTGAGAGGCAGCTCAACTTCAGACACGATGTTGAAGTAACTCAGGAACCTCAGCAAGCGGTGTACTTCAGGGTACTCTGGTGAGTTCTCTGGCACCTCGGAAAGGATAGGTTCTGCGAATTTCTTAAGCACGCAGATTTCGAAGAGTAAAGCAGAATTGAAAACTACGTCGGCATTTTCTTGGTAAGGAAAAATCCATTTTTCTTCCCCCTCTTTAACCTTTTCCCATCTGCTAATGGTCTCAACGGCTGAATATCCCCGATAGTTGTAGTCGCGAATGATGCGGCGAAGCAGACGATTGTCGCGTGTTGGAATCCAGTTGCGATCATCAAACGAGATGGTTGTGAGTGCGGAAATATAGATTCTGAAAATGTTTTTCTCTGGTATTTTTGAGGTCAACATAGGATTCAGTGCATGTATTCCCTCGATGACCAGAATCCCGTTTCCTTCCAATTTGAGGTTTCTGCCGTGATATTCGCGTTCTCCCTTTTCAAAGTTGTAGTAGGGGAGGCTCACTTCTTTACCGTTGAGTAGGCTGTTCATCTGATCGTTGAAGAGATCCAAGTCAACGGAATAGATTGATTCGAAATCGTAATCTCCATTCTCATCTCGAGGGGTCTGGGTGCGAGGATGAAAATAGTCGTCCATAGAAAGGGCGATAGGTTTCAATCCATTGACTGCCAACTGCACGCTCAAACGTTTGCTGAAAGTGGTTTTACCTGATGAGGATGGACCGGAAATCAATACTAATTTGGTCTCTTTTCGTTTTGCGATTTCATCGGCGATAGAGATGATTTTTTTCTCCTGCAGTCCCTCGGCAATCTTGATGATGCCCGACATGCTTTCTTTGTTCTTCACCACTTTGTTCATGCTTCCGACATTGCCTAAGCCCATGATATGGTTCCAATTAGCATGCTCGGAGAAAGTGGCGAAAAGTTTGTCTTGAGGCTCGAAAGACTCTAACTTGACAGGGTCTTTTCGGTCGGGTACTTGCAAGAAGATTCCGTCGTGGTAGGGACGGATGTCGAATAATTGGATGTAGTTGGTAGATGGTGCGACGGGACCTTGGAACCAACTGTGTCTGCCTCCCAACTCATAGTATCTTGTATAGAAAGAGCCATGCTGTTCAAGCAATAAAGCGGTGTCTTCTGCGCCTTCGTTATGGAACACTTTGACAGCCTCCTCGGTAGGAGTGTCGCACATGTTGAACGGAAGGTTTGCATTGGCGATGTTTTGCATCTCCTTGCGAATTTTGTCCATCAAAGTCTCGTCGATGGGCTTGTCGTAGCCAATCAGTCGGCAATAGTAGCCTTTTGCGATAGGATGTTCTATGCGAACCTTCACCTCGGGCAATATGTCATGAACGGCATTGCAAAAGATGAACGAAAGGGAACGTACATAGGCACGCATTCCAGAAGGTTCGTCAATGCCTATGAACTCAACTGTCTGAGGCTTGTAAACCTTAAATTTCAAATCTTTCGTAACATTGTTCAATTTAGCCACGATGACACCATATTTCATCTTTGGCTTCATATCATTGTAGATGTCCAATAAACTGACACCCATTGGGTAGCTCTTCTTCTGCTTGTTGTTGACGCAGTAAACATCAACCAAATTCTCATTTACACAACTCATACTCAATCAGTTTTTATGGATGATACGTTTATCTAAGGTATGGCGAATGTGAAAAATCGCCTCCTTAATAGTTAGGACTTAAAAAGAAGCGTTCAATTCAAAATCTTTCACAAATCTTGAGAAATTTTTGATTAAATCTGACTTCGCCTCTAAATTTTTTTTCGCGATGTCGTCCACGGAAAGGGCAACAATGTCGCCGTCTTCATAGGTTTTCTTCTCTTTCGATAGGATTTGTATGAAAGTGGCGTATTCGTTTTCGTAGATTTCTTTATAACTCTGGGCGTAACGGATGGCAGACTCAACAAGGTAGGCTTGACCACGACAGTCGCCAAGATCTTGAAGCGTGCTGATTGTCTCGTTGATGTCTTTCAGGTTTTGGTCGTATGTCTCTTGTATCTTCTGCATGTCTCTGCTGGCGATTTGCTGTGTGAACTCCTTCGTGTTGTTGTCTAACTTGACACACTCGTTCATCACAGTCTCGCAGTAATCTGCGGGCGTTGTGTTACAGGAGACGAAAAAAAGAGAGAAAAGGCTTGCTACGACTATTGAGAAAACTTTATTCATGATTTTCTATTGCTTTAAAAAGTGAAACGTACTATTTGTTAATTTTTCATAAAGTTAAAAGAGTTAAGTCTTATTGCCAATAATTTTCTGCGTTTTTTCTGGCAAAGTTTTCCTTTTGTATTTCAAATGGAGAAGATTTTATTCCTTTCCATCAGATAGTTGATGAATGGGGTGTATGATTGGCAACGCTCTAATAGTGTGGCGTCGCCGACGACAATCATTTGCTCTTTGGCGCGCGAAATAGCAACGTTGAGCTTCCTGTCTATTCTTAAATTATTATGCTGTAAAACATTGGCACCTAAAAATCCCAATTGATATTCTTTTTTTACAGTTGTGCCATAGATAATCACGTCGCGCTGACTTCCTTGAAATCGTTCAACTGTGTCGACAGAGATATTGTGTAACTCTTCAAGCCCCAATCGTTCGATTGCTCTATGCACCATTGAAATTTGACTGCGGTAGGGTACGATCACTCCGATACTATTCAAAACGTTGAATGGCTTTCCATATCGTTGATAAAGAATCCATGTCTGTTTGACTATGGTGGCTATCAGTTCGGCTTCTGCCATGTTTACCATGTCTGAACTGCTGTCAACTGTTGCTTTTACGTCGATCCACATTAAACGTTGGTTTTGCAGTAATTGGTCTATGCTATTCCCGTTGTCTGTCTTTAATGACATTCCGTTTCCTTTGTAGAAATGTTCTTGTGTCTGGTGTTTTAATGGAACGGTGTCTAATTGACCTTCGTAGTAGGCTTGGTTGATAAAATCTGACACCTCAGGGTGCATGCGCCCTTGATGGTTGAGTAAGTAAACGAAGTCGTCGTTTTGTTGACTTCTCAACATTCGCTCAAAGAATGAGTGCCTGCAGTTGATTAGTCCAATTTCCAATAGGAGTTGATTCTTTACTATAGACTCTTTTTCTGTTTGTTGAACGACAGCGGGCAGTTGCTTATGGTCGCCAATGAAGACGAACTTGCGTATGCCGTTTCCGTAGTTGGCGGTCAGCAACCCCATAATCTGAGGTTCTAAAATTTGTGATGCTTCATCAACGATTGCTAAATCGAAGGTTTTTAGATCGAATAGGTTTTGCGTAGATGCGATTGAAGCGGTTGTCCCCACGTAAACCCTGGCAGATTTGAGGAATGCTGTCATTGATTGTAAATCGGTAGTCTCTTTTAGTCTGTTTTTCAGGAGATAAGATTTGTCGAATCCTTCTGAACAAGAGTGTTCGTGACCAATGCGGACGAAGTCTATTCCCTCGGAAATGAGTTTTGAACAGATTTCTTCGACAGCTCGGTTGGTGTAGGATACTAACAAGACGGATGTATCTATATCGGATAATGTTTCTCGAAGAATATTGACTAATGCAAAGGATGTTTTCCCTGTTCCTGGTGGTCCGATGACAATGAAATAGTCTTGCGCTTGTTTAGCTTTCAAAACCAATTCGTTGAAAGTTCCGTAATCGTTATTAAGTCGTACAGAATGATCTTTTTGAGGTTGTCTTTGGTTGAGAATCAGTGATTTACGGCTTTGATTTGTCATTGCCAAGAATGAAAAAAGATCTTTGAAAGAAGAGGAGTACGAAGAGTCTAAGAAGTCGTGTTCGACCGCCCAGTATGTGTTTTCTCTAAGTTGAAAGACATTCTTATTTCGTTGTGGTGAGCGCAGTTTCACAGATAAAGTCTCGTTGGTTATCTGTTTGATAGTGGCACGAAATACAATACAATTGCTGATATTCAGACTGTTATACTCATCTTTTTTGGGGTTGTAAGGATAGAAGACGATGATATCTCCTTTTCGGAAGTTGGGTGAGTCGTCTCTGTCTTTTGCAGCTATTTGAAAATTGACGATTTCAATTCCTTCATTATTTTCGCCTTCTTCAGTTTCAAACAACTGAAGATTGGTGTAGACCATGCCTTCTTGTTGTTTCTCTTCCATAGTGAGATTCCACGACATGGCGAACTCTGTTTTTGAAAGGTGGTATTCCTTTTCTAAGAATGTGTAGAAACGATAGAAATAGGCACGTTCTAACTCGTTGGCATGCTTCACCGTGTTGAGGATTTCGTCGATTTGAGGTTTCTGATAGTCTCTCCACAGTCTGCTTTCTGTTTGATTGATATTCAGCGTGTCGGCTGTTATCTTATCAATGATGTCAATGCTCCCGGACTCTAATTTTTTCTCTAAGAAAGCGATACTGTTTCTGTATTGAATGGCTTCAAAAAGGAGTTTTGGCGCAGGTCCTTCTTTCATCAATCCGTTTTCTTGGTTGATTGTTTTTCCAACGCTTGGGTATTTGGAGTAGAGCAACCACACGTTGACCTTATCGTTGGGAACGTGCATTTTGTAGCGTAGCCAAGCCAGATAGAACAGCATTTGAACGTAGTGTTTCTCTTGATGTCCGCCGTTGGGGAAGCCCCATTTGCCTGATTTCTGTTCCACCAACACCTTTTGGTCGTCTGTCAGCAAGTCCATACGCCCCTGCACCCCTAAAGTGGGGCAGAAAAAAGAGGGTTCAAGTAATGCGTGTTCGGGTGCGAAAATACGGTTTCCATCCAACTGCTTGGAGGTATATTCACGAATGTTCACTTGTTGCCGTTGTGCCTCTCTGTGGAACTCGTGCGATTTAAAGTCCTCGCAAGTGGCGATGTTGAGTGCGAAATTCTGAAAAAAACGTGTGACGCTATCCTTGTAGGAAACTGCTTTCTCGGAGTAAACCTCTTCGTCGAGAAACTGTCCTGCTATGTTACCTATTAACATGGCTTGGGTCGTCTTTCTTTTCTGTAGTCGTTTTACTAAATAGGAGAAAGGAGTTAATCCGTATTCCTCAAATCCTTCAGCAATGGTGGATATGTCTATCAGAAAGTCTGGTTCATAGATGATGAATTCTGGATAATAAATGTCATTTTTCAATTGTGGGCGGACAAGGTTGAGCTGTGTGTTTTTGCTCAAAAGCCGACCGATAGTGGAGAGATCGCCTGTTTCTGATGTATAGGCGTAGCAGATTTTCAATTCTTTGCCATTCTCATTGGATTTTTCGGCATAGATAAACTGCTCGTCCCATGAGGAGACAGACACGCGTATCTCGTCTGCTTCAGTCTCTTCTCTATGGTGGAACTCATACTGCGTCTGAGGTAAAAGCTCATCTAATTCTGAGGGGATAGACTGTTTATAGACACAACTGACGAAAGTGGCAAGAAGCCGAACATCTTGCAATAGATTTTGTGATAGTCGTTCTGAGGTTTGGCTTTGCAAGATGCCAATGCGAGTGCGAAACTGGTTCATCGCATAATAGACTTGCTTCGGGACAAGGTATTCTTTCGCCAAAAAATCCAACTTGGCAAAAGGTCCGGAGAAAGAGAACTCGGCATCTGCGGTGCGGTCGTCTAACACTAAAAAGAAAATTTTCCTCAGCGTGGCATACGATGCATGTGGCTCTACCGACTTGTAGTTGCGACAGATGGCGAGTAAGTCTTCAAAGATAAACTCTATTGTGATTTTGTATTTGTACATAATGCATGTTTACAATCAAACAGGAACACTGGCAAAGATAGTGAAAAATGCTTTTATTCTCTAAATAAGTTTTACCTTTGCCGTGGAAATCCGAAAAGCAATGAAGAAAAAAGTTTTTGGTGTATTGCTTCTGATGGAAACTTTTTTCCTGTTTCTTTCAGTGGTGGTCGCTCTTTATTATGGGGAAGGTGATTTTGCATCACTCGCCATCGCAACGGCTGCCTGTGCTGTTACTGGACTTTCCCTTTTTCTTCCTAATACGAAGGAGAAAGCAAATCTCAATCGAAAAGACTGCTATCTGATTATTGCCGGCACATGGGTTGTCTTTTCTCTTTTCGGTATGCTGCCGTTTTTGATTTATGGAACGGCAACGTCGGTCGCAGATGCTTTTTTCGAGACAATGTCAGGATTCACTACAACGGGGGCTTCTGTCTTCAGTAATATAGATGCGCAGCCTCACGGACTCCTTTTTTGGCGGTCTGTCCAACAGTGGATGGGCGGTTTGGGTATTGTCATCTTCTCTATCGCCCTTTTGCCGTCGTTCAACCGAAACAACAAACAGTTGTTCTCAACCGAGGCGACAAGTGTGTCGACGGGCAAACTACGACCTAAGACACAAGAGGCGGCTCGTGGTATCCTGCTGATTTATGTCGGTTTGACTTTAGTCTGCACTTTTTTCTACTGGGTTGGTCCGATGGGTCTATATGACTCTTTGTGTCATGCTATGACGACTATCGGGACGGGCGGATTCAGCACTCACCAATCAAGTATCGCCTATTTCAACTCTCCTTACATAGAGTATGTGTGTTCATTGTTTTCTTTTTTGGGTGGAGTCAATTTCGCCTTGTATTTTTATGCAAGCAGGGGCAATTGGCGACCATTGAAGAACAATGAAGAGTTTCGTTGGTATTGGGCAGGGACACTGTTTTTCACGGTCGTTTTTTTCTTCCTTTTTGTTGTAAATCCCAATGGGTCGACCTCTCCACAGATGCCAGTCTCTTTTGAGTCTGAGTTTAGAACGGCGCTTTTTCATACGACGACGATTTTCTCATCCAGTGGTTTCCAAAGTACATATTGCGATTATACTTCGTGGGGGGCTTCTTTCTGGATGCCAACCATACTGTTGATGGTTTGTGGAGCATGTGCCGGTTCTTCGAGTGGAGGTCTGAAATTGATCCGTTTCATCATCTGTTTCAAAAATATGCGGAATGAGTTCCGCTTGCATAAACACCCGAATGCAGTCTTCCCAGTAAAAATATCGAAGCATCTGATAGATGATGTCTTGGTTCGCCGCACGTTGGCTTTCATCTATATCTTCATTATTGCGGTGGTGGTGGGTACTACAATGTTGACTTTTGCAGGGTTGGATTTCGACACGGCTTTTGGTGCGTGTATAAGCACGATCAGCAATACTGGCCCTGCTTTTGGAAGTGCTGGTCCAATCAGCAATTATGCCTCGTTTCCAGATGTTGCAAAATGGATGTGTTCTGCTTTGATGTTGATTGGTCGTTTAGAGTTATATACGATTTTGTTGATGTTTACGCCTAATTTCTGGCGAGATTGATAGACGGTGAAAGTAAAATAGAAAAGTGAAAAATAAATAAACGAAATAAACAAGTTTATATCAAAATGGGTAAGGGTTTTAGAAAATGGTACGTTCCTTCGTATAGGGTCGCAACTGAATTCGAGAAGAAAATGATGGAGTTGGAGAAGAGAGGTTATGATGTGCCTCCTCGTAAGTTGGTTAAGACACCGGAACAGATAGAAGGAATTAAAAGGAGTTCAGTCGTTAATACGGGTGTGCTCGACTTGGTGGAGAGAGAGATAAAGGTGGGAATGAGTACGGAGGATATTGATAGATTGGTGTATGACTATACAATTTCTCATGGTGCGATTCCTGCTCCGCTCAATTTTGAGGGGTTCCCGAAGAGTGTATGCACTTCTATCAATGAGGTTGTTGCCCATGGAATTCCAAGTCCATGCAGAATACTAAAAGAGGGTGATATCATTAATGTTGATGTTTCAACCATCTTGGACGGTTATTTCTCTGATGCTTCAAGGATGTTCTGCATCGGCGAGGTTTCTCCAGAGAAGAAGAGATTGGTTGATGTGACGTTAGAATGTTTGAAAGTTGGAATGGCAGCCGCTAAACCATATCATCCAGTCAATGAAATTGGTGCTGCCATAGAAGTGTATGCGAGAGGAAAGGGATATTCTGTGGTTGAAGAGTTGACGGGTCATGGAGTTGGATTAGAGTTTCATGAAGATCCTGAGGTATGTCATTTCAGACAGAATAAAGTGAGGATGTTGCTCGTCCCGGGTATGGTCTTCACCATTGAGCCTATGATTAATATGGGAAAGAAGGAAGTCTTGTTCAACAAACTTGATGGTTGGACTGTTACGACAAAAGATGGATTGCCTTCTGCTCAGTGGGAACACACTTTCTTGATGACGGAAAATGGTCTGGAAATTCTAACTTATTAAAAGATAAGTGTCTGAAGTATGAAATGCTATCACTGCGGTTGTGAAATTTCTGATTCTGCTAAGTATTGTCTCTATTGTGGAAAGCGAGTGGGTGATACTCGGTGTGCGTATAGAGGAGATTCTTTCAATGGGAAGCCAGAAGAGAGGACAATTCTAAAAGGAAAACCTCAGAGAGTGCGGTTCCCATACGGATTGAAGATTTTAATCGCAGTGATGGTTTTGGCTATGGCGGGGATTGTCATAGTCTGTTTGAGAATGCAGTAGTTTAATGTAATCAAATCTTGTTGAGGTCGCATTGGTTGTCTTGGTCAACTTTCGTATTTTGCCTTAAACACAGTTGCATACATTTTCATTTGCTTCATCATAGCCAACATACCATTCGAGCGGGTTGGCGAGAGATGTTCTCTCAAACCGATTTTGTCGATGAAGTAGAGGTCGGCATTGATGATTTCATCGGGAGTCGCTCCTGAAAGGATGTAGACTAACATACTGACAATGCCTCCTGCTATGTCGGTGTTACTTTCTCCTTGGTAGTACACATTGCCGTCCTTGTACTCGGCGTATACCCAAACTTTGCTCTGGCAGCCTTCAATGAGATATTCGGGAGTCTTATATTTCTCTTCGATGCCAACGTTCTCGATGCCCTTGTCTATGATCTGCTGATATTTATCAAGCCAATCGTCTAAAAATTCAAATTCAGAGATAATCTCGTCTTGTTTCTCGTTGATTGTCATTGCTGTGGTTTTTAAAACTTTGCAAAGTTACTACTTTATTTCTTACGAGTGAACATTTTGGATATGCGTTCTATACCTTCCACTAATTTGTCGATCTCTTCCTTTGTGTTGTAGATGGCAAAAGAGGCGCGAACTGTTCCGTCTATTCCAAAAGCCTGCATGACGGGTTCCGCACAATGGTGTCCTGTGCGCACAGCAATGCCCAACTTGTCTAATATTGAGCCCATGTCGTAAGGATGAATGTTGCCAACAAGGAACGAAATCAATCCGCTTTTGCAAGGAGCTTCACCAATGATGTGCATACCTGGAATTTGTTGCAGCTGTTTTGTCGCGTATTCTACCAAACTATGTTCGTAGTCGGCGATATTGTTGATGCCAATGTTGTTTACATAGTTGAGGGCGGTCGCCAAGGCGGTCGAGCCGATGTAGTCTGGTGTCCCTGCTTCGAATTTGAAAGGGAGTTCGTTGAAAGTCGTTTTTTCAAATGTTACTTTTTGAATCATTTCCCCTCCACCTTGATAGGGAGGAATTTTCTCCAACCACGCTTCTTTGCCATAGAGGATTCCAATCCCCGTCGGACCATAAATCTTATGTCCTGAGAATGCCAGGAAATCGCAATCTAAATCTTGCACATCCACTTTTGTGTGGGGAACGGATTGGGCTGCATCTATCAGGACTGGTATGTTGTGGCTGTGTGCGATGCGAATCACCTCTTTGACAGGGTTGACTGTTCCTAATGTGTTGGAGACGTGCGTTAAAGAGATGAGTCTCGTGTGTTCGTTGATGAGTTCTGTTATTTTGTCTATCTGCAAAACACCTTTTTCATCGAACGGAATTACACGTAATTTTATCTTTCGTATGTCCTGCAATAGTTGCCAAGGGACGATGTTAGAGTGGTGTTCCATCTGCGAGATGATGATCTCGTCTCCGTCTTGGCACTGACTGATGCCGAACGAGTGAGCCACTAAGTTGATAGCCTCGGTAGTGCCTCGTGTAAACACAATCTCGTGGCTATGTCTTGCGTGAATGAATTGTTGCACCGTCTTACGAGCCTCTTCGTGAGCCTCCGTGGCCAATTGGCTGAGGTAGTGGACGCCTCTGTGAATATTCGCATTGCAGTTGTAATAGCCTTTTGTAATGGTGTCTACTACGCACGATGGCTTTTGGGTTGTTGCGGCATTGTCTAAGTAGACCAAAGGATGCTCGTATATTTCTTTCTTAAGAATAGGAAAGTCTTCTCGAATTTTTTCTATGTCTATGGTCATTGCGTTTATAATCTGTATTTCTCAGGGTCTGTGGAATATCTCTGTTTTTATCCTTGCAAAGGTAACAAATTATTGAAAATGGTAACCGAAAGAAATTCCGATTTGACGAGGTTTTCCTTGCTGACAGAAATGGTCTCCTAAACTTTCAAACATATAGGTGACATGTTCTTTATTTGCGAGATTTTCTATAAAGGTCTTTACTTTTACTCTTCTACATTCGTAGGCGATAGTGGCATTTAGAATCATATAGAATGGTTGTGCGTAATTATTGTCTAAGTCCCAGTAAATGCGTCCGGAACCTTTCATCCCCATAGAAAATGTCAGTTTGTCTATTGCTCTTGAGTCAAATTTGAACGAATAACTCATGTCTAATGAGAGGGTCGAGAGGGGGGCGAATGGAATATGTTTGTCTTTATAGTCCGTTCCGTTTTGTGAGTACTTTTTTAGTTTAGCATTTGCAATACCTATTGAACCGATGAGAGAAAACGTGTTTTCTTCGTCGGGGTTCGCACTTTGATAGTTGACGGTTAGTTCTCCTCCTATGCTTTGGCTCTTGTCTGCGTTGATGATCATACTGCCTGTGTTTTCACCCAAAGGGAAGGTGTGTATTTGTTGATTCCTTCCGATGATATAGAAAAGACAGATGTCAAAGTTTAAATGGTATTCTGGTGCGAGAATATGTGTACCCACCTCAAAATTCACTGTTTTTTCGGGCTTGTAACTGATTTCCTGGTTGTAATCGATGGTTGGAATTCCGTTTGCCTCGGGATTGATCTCTAATGCTTTCAAGATTTGGTTTTTCATACGATATTGCATAATGTCGGAGAACAAGTGGGCGTTAAATCCACCAGGACGGTGTCCTCTTGCAATATTAATGTAGATGTTTTTGTAATTGTCTATGTTGTATTGAGCCGTTACTTTCGGGAGAAAGGTGAAATCGGTCATTTTTTTGTCTCCATATAGATAGGTATAGAGTTCTTGCGGATAGTTTGGCTGTGCGGTGATATTGTAGTAAATGTCGTTGATGTTGTAGTAGCTCAAACTGTTATGCTCGAAGTTGAGACGGAATCCGAATGTGAAATCCCACTTGCCTGCGGTTATCTCAGACTGATGATAGGCTGCTGTTCCAAACGATGGATTCTCTAAGTTGTTATCCACTGTCAGCTTGTTCCCCTCTACCGTCAAGAGGCTGGTTGGAAACCGTGATTGTATGGCTTTGTTCAAGTCATCGCTGAAAACATCGTCAATACCGTCTTTTCGGTAGGAGATGGGGAGTGACATATCATTGTGTTTGAAGAAGAAGAATAGTCCTGCTTTCCACTGATATTTTTTCCCATTGTTTTCTTTAGAACGGAAATTAAACTCGTGTGAGAGGGCGTGCTCTGTCTGTTCTATTTTGCGTGAAACCAGGTTTTTTGCGGAAAAATCTGCATCGTATCTCAAATTGTCTTTTAAGAATTGGTAACCTGTGATACTTGAGAAGACGAATTTGTTGTAGACATATTGCATCACAAGACCGTCGGTGAAAGTGAAACGATCGTACTTGTTGTCGTCATTGATACAGATGTCTTGAATCTGGTTGTTCTGATCGATGAAGGCGTACGGATTCGCACCTTCGCCCAAGTAGCTTGTGGTGACGACGTTGTCGATGGTGTTCTTTTCTCGAGGCTTTGCGGCTGTTCTGACACGCAGGCTTATGGAGTTCTGCTTGTCTATTTTCTTTCCTGTGTAGGTGTTCGTGAAAAATCCGTCTGTATGTTTAGCTTTTGCCGAAACGGAGAAGCCGAAATGCTCTCTCGGCTTTTGGTAGGTGCCAACGTTGACGCACATTGTGTTGGCTGTCGAATAGTCGATTGAGGCATCTGTTCCAGTGTATTTGAGCGGTGAGCGTGTGTAGACGTTCATCTGTCCCATCAGTGAGTTTCGCCCCGTGTTGACTCCTTGTGGCCCACGAAGTATCTCCACTCGGTCTACATCATAGAGTTCTGACGAATAGGCGGCGCTGCTGAGAATAGGGACATTGTCTACGTTGAGGCTCATCACAGGGTCGCCATACATTGTGCCGAAACCGCGGACGTAGATAGAAGAGAAATGAGTAGAACCAAATTCTGGCATGTGGAAATTGGGTGTGTTGGAACTTAGGTCGTTCGTTTTTTCCACACTCATAATTTCAAGCTGTGATAGGTCTATTTTTGAAAACGCCCCCGGTTGCGCGTATAAAGGCTTAATATCTCGAACGTTGGCTACTACAGCAAATTCGTCAAGGAAAAACATAAAGGTGGAGTCTGAGAAGTGGTAAAAGTCCACCTTATTTTTCACTGTGTCTTCGTTGAGTATGTCTTTCTCGATTTTTTTTAGCTCGGAATAAGAAGAATCAATGGTGTTTGGCACATAGTTTGTATAGGAGACCTCTATGGAGTCCTTTCGATTGCTATCTCTTTGTTTCGCATGAATGGGGGAGGAGACGCCCATCAGCAAAAGCAATGCAACAGACAATATTTCGTAAACACGTTTCATAATCAATATAGTTTTCGTTCTTCAGGGAATATTTGCAAGTATAGGTATATTTTTGACAGAGATTGGTGTGGCTCTTCTTGTTTTTATTAACAAAATTTTAACATTGGGTGCTTTTTATGTGAAAAAGTCCGATGAAACCAGTGGTGTCATCGGACTTGAGTATGGTATAATATGTAAAGCTCTTCCTTAGTACTCCTTGAAGTAGGTTGGGTAATCTTTGAAACTGAGTTGAAACGAGAGCTTGCCATCTTTTATTTGCCCGTCAAGGCCTGTTGCGGCATATGCCTCTAAAGGGGTGTTGCCATTCTTTGGCACGATTCTGTCGGCGGCAAATTTTGTAACTCCTTGTGCGTCTTTCCATGCGGGTATGTCCGATAAAACGGGAGAAACGGTTAATGGCATCTGCGGAACAAACTTCACACCTTGTAGTTTGAGTGTGATTTTTTGGTCTCTGATGTAGTAAGTGCAGACTACATTTTCTGTTTTGTACCACTCTCCTTCGTATTGCACTTTTAGTAGTCCTATTGCTGTTGCGTCTGTCTCTTCCGCAGGAGAGATTTCTTCGTCATCATTGTCTTTGTCTCCGCATGCTGTGCAACAGAAGAACGCCAATAACGTCATTAGTAGAATTTGAATAAATGAAATGGTTTTTTTTGTCATAATGTAATATGTTATTTTGATGTTTAAAGATCGTAATTTATTGAAATGCCAATTTGCCGAGGTTTGCCTAATTGACAAAATTGATTGCCCATTGAGGTGAATCGAAAACATTCATATTCTGCGCCTCCTATGTTTTTACTCCACACGGATAGCGAAAGATCTCCTTTCTGGAGGGTTACGTCTGCGTCGAAGATGTTATAGAACGGTTGTGATTCCGTATTTTCTTCGTCCCAATAAACTTCCCCCATACCTCGCCAATCTGTCGAGACATTGATTTGGTCGCACAACTTCCGATTGATGTAGAATGTATACCCCACTTGCAATGTTGCTTGGTGTTTGGGAGAGTAGGGAACGAACTTACCGTCGTACGATTTCGTGCCACTGTGATAGTTGGTGAATTTCGCATTGGTATAGCCGTAGGTGGCGTTCAAGCGTAGAGCAGGAAATGCGGCGAACGGAGATTTCGATAGGGTGATTTCTGCTCCAAAACTGCGACTTCTGCCTGCATTGGTCATCATTCTGCCTGTGTTCTGCCCTGGAGGGAAGACAGTGAGCTGTTGGTTTCGACTTCTTACAAAGAAGAGAGAAACGTTGACATCCAACCAATTCTTAAGATCTTTGAAATGCCCCCCCAACTCGTATGTCCAATTATATTCTGGCTCGTAGGACGTGTGTTTCGTAACGTCATAGTCTGTCTGGTTTTCAAGACTGAACCCCAACTCTTCCATTAGGTCTTTTTTTAACTGACTCTGAAGAATGTCGGAGAAAATTTGTGTGTTGAAACCTCCTGCCTTATATCCTTTGGCAACGTTCAAATATACATGATTTTTGTGATGAATGTTATATTGAACGCAAAATTTTGGCAATACTTCGAAGAATGTCTTGTCTGTCTCTCCTTTCAACTTACTGTTCAAACGATTGACGGGGCTGTAAATTTCTCCGTCTAAAGGATAACTGAAAATGTAATCGATGACCGTCTGGTTGTCGTAGCGCATTGTTGCGTGTTCATAATCCACTCGTAGTCCGACGGTGAATTCCCATTTCCTCACCTTGAAATTGCTTTGATGATAGACGGCTGCGCCAATGGTTGGCAACTCAAACTCGCTGTTGATCGGTAATGTGTTGTTTTGAAAATCAAGGTTGTATTCGTCTGACAGTCCCTTGTGGATGCCTGCGTTGGCATTGTCGAGAATTAACTTTTGGATGCCTTCTCTTCCAAAAGTTACGGGTGCGTCCATACTTCCATGTTTGTAGAATCCGTAACTTCCAAATTTCCAGTTCCAGTGTTTCTCTTTGTTGTTTGATTGTATGATAATCTCCTCCGTTACCGCGTGTTCAAGTTGACTTTGGTCAAGCGTGAAATAGGATTGTGGAAGGAAATCATTGTCGAGAAGCATGTCGTCGTTCAAATACTGATAACTCGTGATTGAGGAGAACGAGAATTTAGACTGGTTATATTTGACGATAAACCCGTCGAGGATGCCGGTTCTGTTGTAATGACATTCATCATTATAGTTGACGGAGTGTCTTCCTATTGAATCGATCAGTTGGTAGGCGTATCCTCCTTGACGAAGGAGGTTGGCAGAGATGGTGTTTTCAAACGAAAGAGTGGATGAGCGTTTCCAAATTTGACGACTACGGAGGCTTAGACTGTTAAGAGGGTCGCATAGGGAATCGTCGTATCGATTGGTAAAGAAACCGTTGGAATGTTTGGCTTTGACTGCTAAAGAAAAACCGAACTTCTCCGATAATTTTTTGTAGATGGAGGCTTTCGCCTGAATTGTGTTCCCTGTGGAGTAGTCGACCGCAAACCGACACCCTTGGTAGGCAAAAGGGGAAAGGGTGGTGAAATGGATGAGTCCACAGAGGGAATTGCGCCCGTAGAGTGTTCCTTGCGGACCGCGGAGGAATTCAGCTCGCGACACATCAAAAAGGTCAAAGTCGTAGTTGTTCTTGTTTAGTATGGGGACATTGTCAATCAGCATTACCACCACGGGTTGGTCAATCCTCGCTCCAGAACCTCGAACATATATAGAGGAGGTCATTTGTGATCCGTAGTCTGGAATGTGAAAGTTGGGAACGAAATCGGCTAAATCGCGAGCGGCAGTTGAATTTTTCTTCTCAATGTCACTCATATAGAAAGCGTTGAACGATACTGGTTGTTCTTCTATGTTTTTCCCCTCTTTGATGGGTGCTTCTAAAACGAACTCGTCTAATTGAGTCGTTTTTACTTCTCCTGCCAAAGTGGTCGTCAATGCAAAGACGGAGAAAAGAAGAATGACGAACAATTTTTTATGAGGGGGTGTATGACGCACGTTTTTCTGAAATTGCAGTTTTCTTGAATGGTTATAAAAAAACAAAGAACTGCGACTTCAAAAAAGTTACAGTTCTTGCTTTTTTTTTCGAGGTTCCTAGCAGATTCGAACTGCTGTAAACGGTTTTGCAGACCGGTACCTAACCACTCGGCCAAGGAACCATTTTTCTTTTGCCTTATTTGCGGTTGCAAAGGTATAATATTTATCCGATTTGACAAATATTATACCTTGTTTTTTTGAAAAAAATCCTTGATGTGGATTTATTATTATACACATTCTTTTTTGATTCTGTAGCGATAGACCAGACAAGCGGTGATGAAATAGACAACAATCTGAATTAACAGTCCAGTAAACTCGAAGGAAATGTCAGGTATGGTCGCCCCCATCGTGTTGATTTTAACAAACCCATGGATGCCGAAAGTGCTTGGAATTAAGTAACTAACGTATTTCCAAAAAGTTGGTACTGCTGCTTGTGGCCACGAAACTCCAGATATGAAGAGGAATATCAGAGAGAAAAATGTGAGCAGTACATAAGCCGTTTCTTTCTCTTTGACGAATACGCTAATGGTCATTCCGAAGAGTGAACATGCCACAATGTATGGCAGAATCAACGTGATGATGTCTACTGGGTCGCCAATCTGTGGAAGATTGAAAATCTTTGGAACGAGGTGCAGTAGATAATAGGCATTGATTAAATAGATGGTTATATAGAACAATACTTTTCCGATGACTATCCTAAACGTACCCCTCTTATGACGAAGTATAGGGGTCATTCTGTGAAACCTTTTCCTGTCAAAGACTCCTCCGCTTAATACACAGATGCCTATGAGCATTGTTTGCTGAATCAACAACATTACGAATGCGGGCAAAAGGAAGCTGTTGAATCCATTCTGAGGGTTGAAAAGTGATACGTTTTGATAGTTGATGTAAGTGGTTGAAAGACTTTCTGTCCCCGCCGACTTCACGCTGTTGATGTCCAAACGATCTACTTGAATGTCTTTGTTGACTTCCAATGAGATTTCCGTGATAGGGGCTAAGAGGTTCTTATAGTAGAGAAGACTACTCATCTCGCAATAAAGTTGTAGTGTCGCCTGATCTTTTTGGGCTATACGTTTCGAGAAATCTCGGGGAAAAAGTAAAACTCCGAAGGCTTCTCGTCTATTGACGACCTCTTTTGCCTCTTCTATGTTGGCACAGACACCGACGACCTCAATTTCATGGGTCGCGTCACATAAACGGCGAAACTCACGAGACTCTTTTGAGTTGTCCAAGTCCACCACCACTAATTTTGCTTCCGTGGCAACTTCGTTCGCGTAAATCAATCCGTAGACGATAGGGT
The DNA here is from genome assembly GCA_963619325.1 of Bacteroidaceae bacterium. Lineage (GTDB taxonomy): Bacteria > Bacteroidota > Bacteroidia > Bacteroidales > Paludibacteraceae > UBA1181. The sequence goes on from CAVEVQ010000002.1 coordinate 19,442, forward strand.
AGAACAAAGGGGCGATGAAGAAGAGCAAAACTAATGCGGAGTCTGACAAAGCCTCCTTGAACTCGTCATACCAAACCAAAACGAGGTCTGACAATCCTTCTATTATTTGTTTGAAAACTCTATTCATTTTCTCTGAATTTACAAGTTCATCTAATAACTATGGCTCATACACGTCATACTTGTATACGGTTCTCAGTCGCTTGGCGGCCAACAATGGCAACATCATGAAAATTACCAAGGCGGCGTAGGAACCCCATGCATAACAGAAGGCTCTTCCATCTAACGCATTGTTGACATATAGCAAAAAATAGTGTCTAAGCGGAAAACATCTCGACCATACTTGCAATATGTGGTGCATCTCTTCTACAGGGAATGTGAAACCACTGATAGAGAACGATAACATAGTATAAAATGCTGACAAACTGAGAGATACACGCATTTTTGGAATTAACGCATAGAGTGCCACTGCAAATGACAAGCACGCAAAGACGAACATATAAGAGACAATTAGCATAGCCCCTAATCCATTTTGGCAAGGGAAGCCCATGAAACTGTAGAGGCAGACGTCTATGAATGTCGCCATTAGCATATAGATGAGTGCGTGTGGCAAGAGTTTACCCAACATCAGAACCAGCATATTGTCGCCTGATATGTATAGCAGTTCTTTCGAACGACTGTTTTTCACTTCAGAGCCTAATGCGAATACGGTCGTAATGATGATGATGGCACAAAGTAGCCCCGGCAAGATGACGTTGCTGAGGTAGATAGAGTAGTTGATCCAAGGATTTCCTAATGGGTGCGTCTCTATGTTGATGGGCTGCAATTCCTTCATCGCCTGCTCTTCTGTCTGTCCTTTCGCTAATCGCATCTGCCTGCCGACGGCCGCTCCTCCCAATACGGAAATGGTTTTCAAGTCCTGAAATTCAAGGGAGCCTGCTACGATATAGGCGGTGTTGGTATAGAAAGAAAGGGTCGGTTGTCGGAAGGATAGAACGTCTCGTTCGAAATCTTCTGGGACGTAGTAGATTCCATATACTTTCCCCTCTTGCATTAATTGCCGTGCTTCTTGGAAAGATTGGCATTTGACGACGACATTCGTCTGCTTGAAATTGTCAAGGGTACGGATTAATTGGCGAGACACGTTGCTGTTGTCTTTGTCTACAACCGCTGCGGGCAGTCCTTTGGGCAGCCCGACCTGCATCAGTGTCAAGAAGAAGATGACACACAGCACGGGCGCACCGACCATGACGAATGGGTAGAGGCGTCGATGGGTGAGGATTCTCCACTCACGCACCGCCAACATCCAGATACGTTTTATGGCTGAATAGTTTTCCATTTCACCTTCTTTTGTTTGTGGTTGAATAAAATACTGACAAATAGTGAACTATTCTTCTTTGACAATGACAGACATTCCGCTCACTAAGTCGTCTACTTTCTCGTTGAAGTATGCTCGGATTTCAAAGGTCTTGGAGTCGTATTCTCCTTTCACCTTTGTCGCTTTCCATGCGGCGAATGTACCAAGATCTTTGACATAGTTAACTGTCAATTCAACCTCTTTATTGTCTAATGCCGGAATGATAGCCTTGATAGTCGTTCCCTCTTTGAACTTCATGTATTCTTTCTCTCGTATGTTGAAAGTTACCCAAACATCAGCTGTATCAATGACATTCATGATTGGGGCTCCGGAACCGACTAATTCTCCTTTACATGGGAAAATCTCAACAATCTTTCCAGATACAGGTGCGGTGAGAACAGTCTCTGAAATGTATGAGGCAACCTCGGCTACTGCTCCTTTGGCACGGTTCAACTGGGCGAGGGCTGCATTCTTCTCCTCGTCGGTCGCTCCTTTTAGTGCCTGCTCATATTGTGATTTGGCGGCTTGCTCGGTCGCTACCATCGCCTTGTAGTTTGCCTCAACCTCATCTCTCTTTTGTGCAGCTACAACCTCCTGCTCGTACAATTTTTGCACACGGTCGTAAGATTTCTTTGCGACTTCAAGTCCGGCTTGTGCTTTCTGCCACATTTCGTAGGCCGCTTTTATCTGCTCTTCCGTTGCTCCTTTCTTGGCTTTCTGATTCATCGCACTGGCTGCTTGCTCTGCGGCGCGCGCTTGCTGCATTTTAGCCTCAACCTCAGGACTATTCAAGTAGACGAGCGTATCGCCTTCTTTTACATATTGCCCTTCACTGACACATATCTTCTCAATTCTGGCTGGTAACTTTCCAGATACGCGGAGTTGTGTGAATTCCACCTCGCCCTGCACGGTGTCCGCGCCTTTTTTCATCGTAAAGATGCCTACCAAAGTGATACCTAACACGATTGCTAATAGTACGACGAACGCTATAACTATGTTGACGTCGTTATTCTTATTTCTTGTTGCCATAACTCTTCTTAATTTATGGGTATTAAACTATATGAAAAGTGTTTTATAACTATGTTTTGTAGTTTTGATTTTAGTTGTCTTGCAATGTTCCAATTGCTTTTTTGTAGTTGATTTCGCTGACTTTTGCCTCTATTTCGGCTTCAATCTTATTAGATTTGGCAGAGAGCCATGCGGTCTGTGCCTCCATCAGATTAGAGGCAGGAATGACTCCTGCGTTGAATCCTAAAGTGGCGTGTTTAAGGTTCTCTTCAGCCTTCTCCAAACTATGGGTCGAAATATCTAATTTCCGAAGTGCCTCGTCATGATTGAACTGGCTTTGTGTTACTTGCAATTCAATCTTTTCTTTGGCTTCTTCTTCGTTGTATTTTGCGATTTGCGACTCGCATTTTGCCGCTTTCAAAGTGTAGATGTTTTCGCCCCAGTGGAGCAGAGGAATGTTGACTATCACGCCAACGTGCCAATCCCATCCCATTCCTTTGTCAAATCCGTCTTTTAAATTTGGACTTGTTCCTGCATACGATCCGAAGAGTGCGATGTTTGGCATCAATTTAGCTCTCTCCACATGCTCTTTCTGCTTGTAGATCTCCTCTGCGATTGTCAAACTTTTAATTTCACTTCTCTTCTCGTAGACGGATTCCATGTCGGCAGGCTCTGTTTCAGAAACTTCTATGGCATCTATGTCCTCGTCTGCCAATTTGTATGACTCGTTGAGTGGAAGTCCGCAATATTGAGCTAAAAGCATTTTAGATAGATGTATGCCGTTTTCTACCTTGAAGAGTGCCATTTCGGCTTCGTTTTTCTTTACCGATACGGAGAGTTGGTCCGCTTTGGTTGCCATTCCTGACTCGATGAGATGGTCGACATCTTTCTCCATCTTGTCTAACAGAGTGATGAGTCCTTCTACTGCTTTCTTCTTGCTGTTGAGCGATACGATTTGCCAGTAGGTGGCATCTGCATTCACTAAAATATCATCTTGCAAAGTGCTTTGCTTACTGTCAGCCAACTCCATTTTCAACTTGCAGATCTTGTTGTAGGCAACAATTTTTCCACCCATGAAAACAGGTTGTACTAAGTTGAGTGCCGCTACGAAAATGTTTTTCGTGTCGAATGTGAGCTCATCCTTTGGTATGGTGGTGTATTGTTTCCACTGTAGCTTTTCGGGATTCGTTTTTGGGTTGAATGGTTGTCCGTTGGCATCCAAAGGAACTGCTTGTCCATTGACTAATGTCCAGTTGTTGCTAACCTGACTTGGGGTCAAGGAGAAGGATCCATCGGCACCTAATGTTCCGATGGGAAGAAACAGATTCTCGGAAGCGAGGGTGAGTTCATCTCCGTTGCGGACATAACCTCCCTTTATGCTCAAGTCTGGGAAGTATTTCGTTCGCGCAGCTTTTCGTTCATAGGAGGCTTGCTCCTTTTCTGCTTGGGCTTTTTTGTTCGACTTGTTATTGTCTAACGCCATCTTGCGAATCTCTTCCAATGTGTAGACGTTCTGTTGGGTCGTGTCGATCGCAACAGAAGAGAGGTCGCTCGTAGTGGTGCTGTCTGCTGCGACCATTTCGTTGGCACTTCCCTGTGCGCAAAGGCAGCCTGTCGTTAAAAGGCTACCAACGAATATTGCGATTTTTTTCATATAGTATGAAATATATTGGTTATAAGAAATTCTTGATATTCTTTCATGCTGTTAGGTCTATTGGATGTTTTCAAACACCCTGTCCATAAACTTAAACGCAGTCTCTATCTCTTCTTTGCTAAATCCGTAGAAGATTGATTCTAAGGCTTTCTGGGTTACTTTCTTCACCTTCTCCTCCAAATCAATTCCTTTCTGTGTCAGATAAACGTTGTTGGCTCTCTTGTCTCCTACTTTTGAAACTCTGTATATCAATTCTTGACGCTCTAAGTTGCGGAGCAATCTTGTTACGCTCGGACGATCTTTGAACGTTGCCCTGGCAATCATATTCTGTGTGGGACAATCACCTTCTACTTTTGTCCATAAACATGTCATAATTAACCACTGCTCGGGTGTCATGTCAATTCCCTCATTGCGAAGTGTGCGAGATACAATCCTGTTTATCTGGTGGCTGATGTTTCCGCTGATAACTGCGAATGACAATTCTACTCCTTTTTTTGTTCTTTCTGGCTGCGTAATGTCAGGTTCGTTTATCCAATCCATATTCTTCATGATGATAATTTTATTTATGTGGTATATATTTTCTTAAATGCAAATATAGTTGTTTAGACAACAACGAAATAATGTTGTCGCGTCAATTATTATGTTGTTGTGTTAATTATTCTTAAATTGTTGTTTCAACAACAACTATAATCATAAAAGAAAGAGGGCTGAGCATCTACGCTCAGCCCTCTTTTTATTGTAGAGTGGAAAATCCTCTTCTGTAAGGTTCCCTTTTTCGCTTCTTATTAGTTCTTCAAGTCATACTCGAATGAGGCGTTGATTGGGAGTGTTGTGCCTGCGACTTCAACTGCAATCTCCAACTTTATGGTCAAGTGCTTATTGTCTACGATGTAGGTGAGTGAACTCAATGTGGCAGAATTAACCATTGCGGCCATTGCTCCGAAATTGCTGGCCACGATCGACTTCACGTCAGTTCCTGTTGTGTAAGTTTCGGTCCCATTGTCGGTGGTGAGGGTGAAAGAGAGGGCGTTGTCTTCTGTGTGGAAAGTTCCATTCTTGTCTCCTGCGACAACGGTGCTGTCTGCGTTGAAGGTGACGGTGGTTCCTAAAATGTTGACAACCTCTCCGATATTAACGCCTGTCACGCCGAATTGGTTAAGGAATGCCGATGCCTCAGTTCCGTTGATGGTTGCGGATGTCTTGCTTTCGTCCATGATCCAAGAGCCGATGATGGTGTTGTCTTCTGAGTCCGCTTGTAGGTTATAGACAAATTTTGCGATGATAGGCAAAACCAACTTTGAACTTTCATCGCTTGCGGCTGTACTCTTCAAAGAGGAGAGTGCGTCTATGTCTGCGCTAACTGTTGCGTAAACTTGGATTGTCAACACATTGTTTTCCGCAGTGTATGAGAATGAGTTCAATTTTGCGCTCACTACGTTAGCCAGACTTGGGTTCTTGGCTGCAATGAGAGTGGAGAGGTCTGCTCCTCCTTCAATAGTGAAATTGTCAGTCTCTGAGATTGGGAAAGTAACAGTCAGGTTTTCTACATCTATTGTGTAGGTGCCTTTTTGTGTCGCAGTATTAACTTTTAAATCTTCTGTGAAGGTCACAATATCGCCTAAAAGATTTACAATGCTGTTGACATTCACATATTTTGAGTAGTCTCCTAAAGCATCAACAGAAGCTGCTCCGTTGATGGTAGTGGAAGATTTTGATTCGTCAAGTATCCATGTTCCGACGATGTTTCCACCTTTCATCTGCTCTATCTGCTGTGTGTCTCCTTTGCCGTTGGAGCTATTTCCATTGTTGTCATCATCGTCTTTGTCGCAAGAAGAGAAGACAGACATTCCTGCACCCAGTAAAAGTGCTAAGGCATAAAATTTAATGTTCTTCATACTATACCTGTTTTAGTGAATAAATCAGTTTATTGTTTCTTAGGACCTTCACAGTAGAGCGAGAGCGTTGGCGTGTAAATATCTACTTGGAAACGGAGTTTCCCTTTCTTCGTAACATAGCCACTGACGTCAACATCTGTGGAGATTTCGCCACCCGCTAAGTCAACATGTACTTTTTTCAATTCAAAAGTGTACATGTCGCTGCTTGAGTCATATTTTGATGGTATTTTGTCAAATATAAGGTCGCCCAACTCAATTCCTGTTACTGTCGCGTTATAGAGTGCCAATTTAAATGTTTTATCTGAATTTCCAACAACTGTTACGTCGACAGTGTCTCCTTCGCTCTCTTCCGTTGCTTCTTCATCGGCAGTCAAAAATCCTCTGTAGGTTCCGGAAAGAGTGGTGAAATCGAATGTGTCATCGTCTTTTGTGTCGTCGCTATCGTCATCGTCTTCATTGTCCTCCTCTTCTTGTTTTTCACCATTACGGCGGTTGTCTCCTTTGTTGTACACCTCAAGACTATCGCCATAGCTATCGTCTTCAATACATGAAGGGAGGTAGGCTATGAAGTAAAGTACGCCTAATAAAACGTATAGAAATCTTTTGTTCATTCTTTTAAATTTAGAGATTACTTGTTGTAGACGATGGCATCGGCTAATTCGTCTGCGAATCTTTTCCCTTTGAGAACTTCCACCAATTTTAAAGCAAATTTCATTGCTGCTCCTGCCCCCCTTGCTGTGATGAATTGGTTGGAAACGACAACAGGTTCATTCAGCACGGTTGCTCCAATCAACTGGTCTTCGAAACCAGGGTAGCAAACGGCTTTCTCTCCATTGAGAAGTCCGAGGTTGCCGAACACAGACGGAGCTGCGCAGATGGCGGCTAACTTGATTTTCTTATCCTCGGCAGAGTCTTGTAAAAGTTCGCAGAGTCCTGCGTGGGCATCTAAGTTCTTTGTCCCAGGCATCCCCCCAGGGAGAAGCAACATTTCTGCATCGTCGAAGTTGGCATCATCAAACATAATGTCGGTCTTTAACGGGATGCCGTGCGAGCCTGTAACGGTGAGTTCATCGTTGACGGAGACTAATTTCACTTCTAACCCTGCTCGTCGTAGCATGTCAACCGGGACTATGGCTTCTGTTTCTTCAAATCCATTTGCAAAAAATACGTAAATCATATCTTTTTATAGTTTTTATCTGTTGGTATAATCGTTTTTTTATTGTGACAGAGTTATTTGAGAATCAAATCGTAGGTGATGATTCCCGTTTGCAACTTGTTTTCTTTGATAGCGTTGAATTTTGTTTTTTTCGCCGCTGCCACCGCCGCGTTGATTACTGCTGCATTGTCGACGGTTGTGCCCCTGGCTTGCATTTGTGCATTTGTGACGTTGCCATTCATATCTATAGTGATGGTAATGACAATCTTTCCTTCTACTTGCTCTGAATAGGTTGGCACGCCAATCTTTCCTACGGGGCTTCGACCTGCAAGCGAGAAGGAGTTGTTGTTCCCCGTGTTGGAAGAACCCTGGGTGCTGTTGGAGTCTTTATTGCCAAATGGGTTGCCATTCATGCCTGAAGAATTTCCTCCTTTCCCTTTTGAGTTGGCTTCTGTGCCGTTTCCGCCGCCGCCACCCAACATTTTGGTGCGTGAGGCTATGGCGGCGCTGTCTTGGCGACGTTGTTGCTCTTCTTTCTGTCTCTTTTCTTCCGCTAAGCGTTTTTGCTCGGCTTCTTTCTCTTCCTGCTCTTTCTTTTTCTTCTCTGCTAATTCTTTTTCTCTTTGAATCTCTTCGTCCGTTTTCTTCGCCTTCATTTCAACAGACTCTTCCAAGTCTTGTGTCTGGTAGGCATCTTCGCTTTTTGGAAGATCGGGTTCTGTTGTGGCAATGTCTGACAACTCCTGCGCTATTTCAGAGGCAGGGGTTGGCTCGTAAAGATCTTCGCCTCCCATCATCTCCATACCCATCATGACTTCAAGGCCCTCTTCTGTTTGTGGAACCTCTCTTCGGAGATAGGTGTTGAGCAGAATAAGCAGAATGGCAAGTGAGATGATAGTTGTGCCTATCGTGGCTACCACTCTCGCTTGCTGATACTTGTTTAAACTAAGATATTTCTTAAAATAATTCCTCAGAAAATCCATCTGCTAAAATCATTTGTCCATCGGACGTGTTGCTATGACCAACTTGAATTTGTTTTTGTTGGCTATGTTCAGCACTTTTACTACTTCTCCATAGGGTATCGTTTCGTCGGCATAAAGGGCTACATACATCTCTGGTTCTTCACTTTCAATGTGTAGCAGGAATGGTTCTATCTCATCGAATGAAACCTGCCTCTCTGTGTCTGCACCGAATGCCACGTAATAGTTCAAATCCTTGTCGATCGTTACTCGGGTCAATGGTTTGGCTGAGGTTTGTGTCGAACTTTGAGGCAACATTAGTTTGATGGCGTTGGGATGAACTACCGACGAGGTGAGCATGAAAAATATGAGCAGCAGAAAAATGATGTCTGTCATTGACGACATACTAAAAGTCGCTTCTGCCTTGTTTCTTCTCTTCAATGCCATATCTGCAAATTTTAGTTGGCTGGTTCGTTGAGAATATCCATAAACTCAACGGTACGCGCCTCCATGTTGTTTACTACTTCATCTACTTTCGAAGTCAAGTAGTTGTAGGCAAAGAACGCGATAATCCCGACAATAAGTCCGGCAACAGTAGTTACCATTGCCACATAGATACCGTCTGCCAATGTGGTGACATCGACGTTGTTACCTGCATTCGCCATGTTGAAAAAGGCCTCTATCATTCCGGCTACCGTGCCGAGGAACCCGATCATTGGTCCGCCTCCCGCCGTCGTGGCGAGCAATGACAAACCGCGCTCTAACTTGCCGACTTCAATATTTCCCACGTTTTCAATGGAAACCATGATGTCGTTCATCGGACGTCCTAAACGAGTGATTCCCTTTTCAATCATACGAGAGTAGGGGGTGTCTGTGTTCTTGCAAAGCGTGAGGGCCGCATCAATCTTACCTTCGTTGATGTAGTCCTTGATCTTATCCATAAACGTGGGGTCTTTGACCGCAGCCTTGCGGATAACAAGCAATCGCTCTATGAAAATGTAAATCGCCAAAATAAGGAGCAACGCAAGTGGAATCATAATCCATCCTCCCTTGACAGCCATCTCGAATAGGTTGAGGCTTGCCTCTTCTGTTGCAGTCTCTGCTTGTAGTAATATCATATCTGTATTGATTAATTTTACTTGCTAATATAGTCAAATAAACGCAGTAGGATAAATTTATTTATCGCTGATATGGATGTTGTGCCCCATACGTTCTTTCTTCGTTAGAATATAACGGAGGTTATATTTGTTGGGCTTGATCTCTATCGGAACATTTTCGACGATTTCCAATCCGTAACTCTCCAACCCGATTCTTTTGGTAGGGTTGTTTGTCATCAGCCTCATTTTTGTCACGCCCAGCTCACGGAGAATTTGTGCGCCTACGCCATAGTCTCTCTCGTCGGCTTGAAATCCTAAGTGGATGTTGGCGTCTACTGTGTCTAATCCGTCTTCTTCCTGTAGTTTATATGCTTTGATTTTATTCATTAAGCCGATGCCTCGACCTTCCTGGTTCATATAGACAACCACGCCTTTTCCCTCTTTTTCGATTCTGCGGAGGGATTCAGCCAACTGCTCTCCACATTCGCAACGAAGCGATCCGAAAATGTCGCCTGTCGCACATGACGAATGTACGCGAACGAGGATAGGCTCTTCTTTTTTCCATTCTCCCTTGACGATGGCCACATGCTCTAACCCGTTTGATTTCTGGCGAAATGGGGTCAACATGAAATCTCCATATTTGGTCGGAAGGTGTACGGTTTCACCTCGCTCAACCAATGATTCTTGTTGTAGTCTGTACGAGATGAGATCTCGGATTGTGATAATCTTGATTCCGTATTTTTTTGATTTTTCAATGAGTTGTGGCATACGCGCCATCGTTCCGTCCTCGTTCATAATCTCAATGAGCGCCGCTGCTGGGTGGAGTCCTGCCAGGCGTGCTAGATCGATGGCTGCCTCGGTGTGTCCTGCTCTTCTCAAAACGCCTTTGTCTTGTGCATATAATGGATTGATATGTCCAGGGCGACCGAATGTCTCAGGGGTTGACTGGGGGTCGGCGAGCGCTTTTATCGTTGCTGCACGGTCGTGTGTGGAAACACCTGTCGAACACCCTTCCAACTTATCTACTGTTACGGTGAATGGCGTGCCTAACATTGAGGTGTTGTTTATCACCTGCTTGTCTAATTTCAACTCTTCGCAACGCGATAGGGTGATAGGGGCGCAAAGTACGCCTCGCCCCTCTTTCAGCATAAAGTTAATCTTCTCTTCGTTGATGAGTTCCGCCGCCGTGATGAAATCCCCTTCATTCTCTCTGTCTTCATCGTCTACAACGATGAGAAACTTTCCTTGTTTGAAGTCTTCTATGGCCTCCTCGATGGTATTTAACTTGTAATCTGACATTGCTTTTTACTCTTATTCTTTTTTGTTTATTATGCTCACTATGGTTTGTTGTAACTTTTCTTATTTATTATTACGAATTTTCTTTGCTTTTATTGTCTACTTCGTTGTGGCCCTCTATGGGTTGTGCTTTGTAGAACCTGTTCTGCAATTTTCTTCGTATTTGAAATATGAATGGCTTGATTTGATTCCAAAGTGTTTTGGGCGATTTGAGCTCGATTGTACGGTCGGTTGCCGCCATATAGGTGAGAAAGACTCCTAAAGGGAATAGAACGAGAGAACTTAGCCAAATCCCCTGCCATACATACCAGACGCCTTCCCGGGCCATCTTATACCCAGTGTTGTCGATGATATAGTAGATGATGAATAATATCACGGATACCACGACGGGTAGCCCCAAACCTCCTTTGCGGATGATCGCTCCCAAAGGCGCACCAATCAGGAAAAACAGAATGCATGCGAACGACAATGTGAACTTGCGGTGTCTTTCAATGTCAAACCTGTGGATTCTTCTCGTGTCTCCCTCTTTTTGCCCGTGGATGAACGGCAAATCCATTCTCATACGGTCGGATGACTTTATGGCACGGTCTAAAATATTCACTTGTACGGAGAGCGGATATTGAGAGAGCAACTCTTTCAGAGTATAGCCTGCTTCTGTTATCCTTGAACTGTCGCTGACGGCATTTTCCCCCATCTTCAAACTGTCTTTTTTGCTATTTTCGATAGTGTTCATACCTGTCGAGCCACGTTCGAAGAAGTGCCGTTGGTATAGACCGTATTCTTTCTGACTAATACTGTCGGAATGGTGTTGCATAGAGTCAATGAAGACGGTCAACTCGTTTAGGTTCTTTCCCATGTAACGGTTGGACAAGACGGATTCATCCATTTTGTTAAAGTTGGCATCGAACTCAATCAGCACCTCCTTGTAACTGAATGTTTCTCGTCTGTAGGGTACATTTCGTGTCGCTCCTCCTTGCTTCTTGAGGTTCTCGAAAGACTCCCCGTTGTAAAGCTCCAAGATAAGACTTTGTTTGTCGCTCGCCACTTTGAGGCGAGCCGAGTCGGCCGCCATCACCACTGAGTTGTCAAACCCTTTTGAAAAATCATATATCATCATGTTTTTCAGTAGCTTAGTCTTCCTGTCTTTCTCTTTTACAAAGATATGGTAGCCGTCGATTCCATTGTAGAACGAACCTTCAGGAATCTCTACTTCAGGCGATTTCTGCCTCATGGAATAGAGCAATGTCCACAATTTGGTCTGTATGACGGGCATCGCCATATTGGAGTAGAAAAATGCGCCGACACTAATCAACGATAGGAAAACGATGTAAGGCCGCATGATTCGAAATAGCGAAATCCCGGCTGCTTTCATTGCTAACAGCTCCAGATTCTCGCCCATGTTTCCAAATGTGATGAGCGAGGATAGTAAAATCGCCAAGGGAAGTGCCATAGAAAAAAGGGACAACGCAGCATAGAAGAAAAACTCAAATAACACACTGACTTCCAAACCCTTACCTACCATTTCGTCTACATATTTCCACAAAAATTGCATCAAAACGACAAACAAACAGACAAGGAACGTGGCGAAGAAGGTTCCCAGGTAACTCTTGATGAGGTATGAATATAATCGTTTGATGCGCATTTCTTTGGGTAAGCGGTATGGCGAAAAATATTTGGCTACAAATTTAACTCTTTTTATTAAATTCCGAACGATTTGCGCATTGTTTCAATTTTTATATTCCACCAATTGGTTAATCCCATCATGTCCTCGTTTGACTCGCTATAGTCCGTGATTCGTAACACGACAGATTGTGATATTTCGGAGATTGAGAACTGTAGGTCGAAATAGTAATTTGTTCCCTCGTCTTCTTCCCATCTGAATCGAACGCTTTTCTTGTTATTCTGACCAATTAGCTTGGCTCTCCCTACTGTGTCGCCCCAATGAAAAGTGTATTCGTCGTCGCTACACTCCACATAATCTGCAAACCATCTCGATAGACCTTCTGTTGTACTGATGACTTTCCAAAACGCGGACATCGAAATCGTCCCCAAAACGTATTCTATTTGAAAAATGTCTTTCATAACGAACTAAAATTTAATTTAAAAAAATCTCACCTATAAAATCTATGTCGCAATTTAGAAAAATAAATTTGAAAAACCAAAAGGGCTTGCATTTATCTCTTCCTCGGTTGTTCTGATTCTTCGTTAAATAACGTATTTTTGTATAAAAAGATTCAATTTATGAAAATTGCATTATTAGGTACAGCTTACCCATACCGGGGAGGCCTCGCTAATCTGAACGAACGCCTCTCCCTCCAGTTTCAAAACGAGGGTAACGAGATGGAGATAATCACGTTTACGCTTCAATATCCGAATTTTCTCTTTCCAGGCAAAACACAATACTCGGATAGTCCTGCGCCTAAAAACTTGAAGATCACGAGAATGGTTTCCTCGGTCAATCCTTTTAATTGGGTTTCTGTTGGTTTGAAGATTAAAAAGTTAGCTCCTGACTACCTTGTGATTCCTTTTTGGCTTCCGTTTATGTCGCCTTGCTTCGGCACAATCGCCCGAATTGCCCGTAGCAACAAGCACACAAGGGTGGTCTCTATCGTACACAACATTATTCCTCACGAGAAGAGAATAGGAGACAAAATGTTCGCTTCGTATTTTGTTGGCTCCACGGATGGTTTCGTGACAATGTCAAAATCGGTTTTGGCGGATTTGGATTTGTTTGATGCTACCAAGCCCAAGAAGTTCTGCCGTCATCCTCTTTATGATAATTTTGGTTTGTCTGTCTCTCGCGAGGAGGCTGCTCGGAAATTGAATTTGGACCTGGATTTCTCCTATCTTCTGTTTTTCGGATTGATACGCGACTACAAAGGGCTGGATTGGATGTTGAAGGCTTTTGCTGATAGTCGAATCGACAAATCTAAAGTGAAATTGTTGGTGGCAGGTGAGTTTTATAATAATGGAGAACAATACAAGGCAATAGAGAAAGAGTTAAAATTGAACGGCGCTGTGGTGTGGAATACGGATTTTGTGCCAGACGAGGAGGTTCGCTATTATTTCAGTTTGGCTGATTTGGTGGTTCAACCCTACAAATCGGCGACGCAGAGTGGCGTTACCCAGGTAGCTTATCATTTTGAAAAGCCAATGTTGGTGACCAATGTTGGTGGATTGGCGGAGAACGTGCCAAACGGGAAAGTGGGCTATGTGGTCGAGGCAGATCCTATGTCGGTGGCGGATGCTGTTGTTCATTTTTTGAATGAGCGTCCTGATTTTACCGAAGGGATTCAAGATGAAAAGAAAAAATATTCGTGGACGAATTTAACTTCGGCATTGATTGAAGTGGGACAGGTTAAGTAACTTCACAAGAATATTTCAATATTTCACGAAGATTATTGTTTTCTAACGTGAAGAAAGCCCGAGCATCTATCTCGGGCTTTCTTCACGTTGTTGTTTTTATTTCAGTTAGAAATTGCGAAATCCCATGATTTCACGTACTTCTTTAATTGTTTTAGCTGCGCTCTCTTGTGCGATCTCTTTGCCTCGGGTAACTGCTTTGTGCAGTATTTCCGGATTTGCGTCAATCTCCGCAATACGTTCGCGAATAGGTTCTGTAGATGCGATGATGTCGGTCGCCAACTGTTTTTTCAGGTCTCCGTAACGAATCACGCAATCATTCCATGCATCCTCAAATTGTTGTACGATTTCTGGCTTAGAAACGACTTTCAGGATGGTGAAGAGGTTTTCAATACATTCTGGTTTTGGAGAATTCTTCTCTGTCGGGCCTTGGTCTGTCAAGGCTTTTTTCACCTTTTTCTCAATGGTTTTTGCATCGTCTGCTAAGTAAATGCAGTTGCCCTCTGATTTGCCCATTTTGCCGCTTCCGTCTAATCCGGGAATCTTGATGGCTTGTGTTCCGTCTGTATACGAAACAGGTTGCTTGAAATATTCTACGCCGTAGAAATTGTTGAATCGTTTTGCAAAATTACGGGTCATCTCTAAATGTTGCTCCTGGTCCTTGCCTACAGGCACTTCGTCGGCGTTGTGAATCATAATGTCAGCGGCCATCAGTGTGGGGTAGGTGAGTAGTCCCGCGTTAACATTTTCGGGGTTCTTTCTCGCTTTGTCTTTGAAAGACACTGTCTTTGAAAGTTCTCCTAAATATGCGTGCATGTTGAGCATCAAATAGAGTTCCACGACGGCAGGGACATCACTCTGAATGTAAATAGCTGCTTTTTCGGGGTCAATGCCACACGCGAGATACTCCGTAAGTACACTTTTCACGTTAGGATAGAGTATCGTTGGGTCAGGATGCGTGGTCAAAGAGTGGTAATCGGCAATGAAGAAGAAACATTTGTTGTTTTCGTTTTCTTGCATACGGAGAAAATTTTTCAATGCTCCGTAATAGTTGCCGAGGTGAAGATTTCCTGTTGAACGGATTCCACTGACTATCGTTTTCATTGTTTTCTGTTTTATGATATGTTTTTGTTTTTGCCTTTTGTGAAGGATTTTACTCGCAAAGATAAAGGAAAAACTATAATTTTGCTTTTATAAATCTATATACCATGGGAAAAAAAAGAATATGGGAATGCTTTTGGCTACCCCTCGTCTTGTCTGTTGCATGGATGGGCTTCATCTTGTATGAGAGTCTACGTCCTGCCGTTCCAGACGTTTTTAACTTAATCAAGAACCACCCTGTCGTTCTTCCTCAGATTGATGGCGGTATTTTTATGACGACAATTCGTGATATCGTTGGTCATGCCACTTTCTATTTCGTGTGGGGACTTCTTCTCTTTTGGCTTTCTGTTTCGCTGAAAATCAGAGGTGTACGTCAATTTTTGATGGTGGTCGTTTTCTCGGGATTGTTTGGTGGAGTGGTTGAGTTGTTGCAAGAGTTCTGCACGTTGACACGCGGCGCCGAATGGTGCGACCTCGTTTCCGACTTTTTCGGACCATTTGTCGCTTATTTCGTTGGTAAATTCGTATATGACCGCTATTTAAAAAGAAAATCAATAAACAATAATTAATATGCTACGTTTTTTTAGGATTTATGGTATGTCTATTGTGATGTCGCTCTTCATTCTTTATATGAGCGTCATTCGTGAGATGCCTTCTGTATTGCCATCTTTTTCGGGTCAAGATAAAGTCTTGCATGGTGGTGCATACGCAGTTCTGGCTTTGCTATTGTGCTACGAGCTTTATCGACAGCGTTTCGTCTTCACGGAAAGGACGATGGCGTTGTGGGGCATTGTCTACCCCATTGTCTATGGCGGTTTGATTGAAATATTGCAGGCGAATTTCTTTCCTCCTCGTCAGGGTGATTGGGTCGACTGGTTGGCTGATATCATTGGTGTGGTGATTGGCTTTCTATTCGCTAAATTCTTCGTTCCTAAGATTTTCAAACCTGAAGGAAAGGGGTTGTCGTGTCGATAGCAAGATCCTGATAGTTGAACATCTAAAAAGTCCTCGAATCTCAATTCGGGGACTTTTTTCGTCTTTATTCTTGGAGTGTCTTTTAGAATAAATTCAATTTCTTCTTTTTCGCTTCCTCCATTGACAATAGTTTTTGCTCTTTGGCTTTCTGCTCAAAGCGAATTTTCTCTTGAGCTTTCTGAATGTCTGCTATGAATTGTTCGCTATTCTCTTTACTCAGGAGTTTGGAAATTGCGTAGGTGTTCTGCGATGCATCTCTCATTCTCAGTACTGGTCCAGAGTAGCAAGGGGCTATTTTCACTGCTGTGTGTACGTCAGATGTGGTCGCACCCCCCACTAAAATAGGCGTCTTTAGTCCTGCGGCTTCCATTGCCTGCGCCACATGACACATCTCCTCCAATGAAGGGGTGATCAGGCCGCTCAGACACACTATGTCTACTTTCTCCTTGATAGCGGTCTCTACAATGGTTTCCGTGGGCACCATAACTCCCAGATCTATCACTTCAAAATTATTGCATGCCAACACTACTGCTACAATGTTTTTCCCAATATCATGCACGTCTCCCTTTACAGTGGCAATCAGCACTTTCCCCGATTTCTTGTCGGTTCCTTTGTTCTGCGCTTCAATGTGTGGTTGCAAGATGGCTACGGCTTTTTTCATCGTTCTTGCTGTCTTCACAACCTGTGGTAAGAACATCGTTCCTTTGGCGAAAAGTTCTCCCACTTCATTCATGCCCTCCATTAAAGGTTTTTCTATAATCTCGACGGCGGATGGATAGATGGATAGAGCCTCGTTCATGTCTTGCTCCATAAACTCTCCGATGCCCTTCACTAAACTGTAGATTATTCGTTTCTCTAATGGATAGGACCGCCATTCTACAACTTCTTCTTTTTTATTGGCGGAAGCTGTGTTTTTTATTTCATCAGCCTTCTCAATCAATCGTTCAGTGGCGTCGTTTCTACGGTTAAGCACCACATCTTCAACCAATTCGAGGATGTCTGTTGGTATTTCTTCGTATTTCACGCGGGTGGATGCGTTGACGATTCCCATATCCATTCCTTTTTGATAGGCATGGCGTAGAAAGACGGAGTGAATAGCCTCTCGGATGGGGTTGTTTCCTCTAAAAGAGAAGGATAGGTTACTCACACCGCCACTGATTTTGGCATAGGGAAGGTTTTGGCGAATCCATTCGGTGGCACGGATAAAATCTACTCCGTAGTTGTTGTGTTCTTCCATTCCTGTGGCGATGGAAAGTACATTCGGGTCAAATATGATGTCTTCAGGAGGAAAATCAATGGTCATCAGCAGTTTGTAGGCGCGTTCGCAGATGGCAATGCGTCGTTCGTAGGTGGCCGCTTGCCCAATCTCGTCGAACGCCATCACGACGGTGGCTGCTCCGTATGATTTGATTTTCTTTGCCTTGGCAAGGAATTTCTCTTCGCCTTCTTTCAGGGAGATAGAGTTGACAATGGATTTTCCCTGCACGCATTGCAAGCCTGCCTCAATGACTTCCCATTTTGAGGAGTCAATCATAATCGGGGCTTTGGAAATGTCTGGGTCGGATGCTATAAAGTTCAAGAAGGTGACCATTTCCGTCTTGGCCTCCAACATCGCATCATCCATATTGACGTCGACGACGTCGGCTCCTGCTTCTACTTGCTTGCGTGCTATGTCTAATGCCTCTTCATAGTTTTTTTCGCCGATGAGGCGGAGGAACTTGCGTGACCCCGCCACATTGCAACGCTCTCCAATCACCATAAACGGAGAACGTTCCCGCTCATTGGCATTGTTCACATTGACGGATTTCAACGAGTGGGATTCCAAGCCGGAAAGTTTCAAATCGTGGTTGGCTTGCTTACGTTGACGAGGTTTTTTGTCTTTTATAAGTGCTTGGTATGCAGCGATATGGTCGGGTGTCGTGCCGCAACATCCTCCGATGATGTTCACCAAGTCTTCATCAATATACTCTTTCATTTGCTCCGCCATCATCTCGGGTGTCTCGTCGTATTCGCCAAATTGGTTCGGCAATCCTGCGTTAGGGTAGACACTGACGAAATATGGACTCTGTTCACTGATTTCTGCCAAGAATTTCTTTAAGTCTCTTGCGCCAAACGAACAGTTGAGTCCGATAGACAAAGGATGCGCGTGGTCTACTGAGTTGAGAAACGCTTGCATAGTCTGTCCGGAAAGGGTTCGTCCACTTATGTCGGCAACGGTGGCAGAGAGCATAATGTAGATGTCCTTGCCTGAGCGAGCAACGCACTCTTCTGCTGCGGAAATGGCTGCCTTCGCATTCAATGTGTCAAAAATAGTCTCAATGAGCAAGGCATCCACGCCTCCCTCTATAAGTGCGTCCATCTGCTCCACATAATCGTCTTTCATCTCTTGGAACGTTACATTGCGGAGTGATGGATTGTTGACATCTGGCGAAATAGAACAGGTCTTGTTCGTTGGTCCTACTGATCCTGCCACGAAGCGAGGTTTATCAGGGTTCTTGGCCGTGAACTCATCTGCAACGGTACGAGCTAACTGGGCTGCCGTCTTGTTGAGCAGAGCTATATGGTCTTCCAACTCATAGTCTGACATGGAGATACGCTGCGAGCTAAAAGAGCAAGTCTCGATGATGTCTACTCCCGCCTCCAAGTATTCGCGGTGAATCTCTTTAATGATTTCTGGTTGCGTGATGCAAAGCAGGTCATTGTTGCCCTTTTGCAGAATCTTACTATCCTTGGCAAAGTCGCCACGATAGTCCTCCTCCTTCAGTTTATAACGTTGGATCATCGTACCCATTCCACCGTCGAGTACTAAGATTCGTTTCTCCAAGCAATCTTTGAGGTTGTATTTCATTGTCTGCAAAAAGGTTAATCGTTAGAAAGATTTTGCAAAGGTAAGCGAAATGAAAAGCGAAAGAGAAAAAAATGCAGAAAAATCAGTCTTTTCGGTGATTTTACAAACACGGGAACAAAAACAGGCACAAACAAAAAAAAGAGCGGAAAACGGGACTCGAACCCGCGACCCTCAGCTTGGGAAGCTGATGCTCTACCAACTGAGCTACTTCCGCATAGTAAAGAAAAACTTCAAAATCCCTCTTGATTTAATACAAAAGACCACAAATCAGTAGTTTGCGGCCTTATTGTATGTTGTCTCACGAGGATTCGAACCTCGACAGACAGTACCAAAAACTGTAGTGCTACCATTACACCATGAGACAATACCATTGCTTTCTTTTCCGAAAGCGTTGCAAAGGTACTATATTTTTTTAAATCAGCAAGGGAATAGAAGAGTTTTTTTTGATTTCCTGTAAAAATGTTGAGGCTCTTTATTTACTTGAATGTATTCGCTTCCAACCTGCTCATTTGAGACATTGCGTAGAGTGGGCAAATCAATGTAACTTTTAAACTGCTCTCTATGGTGTCTTCCTGCTGTGGGTTTTCCCACTTGTTTGGCTTCTTGAAGCGACAAAGGCTTGTGTTCTGATCTTGAAGCCCACTCTGTCAGATAGCTATCTATAAGTCGTGGATAATAAATATTTTCTAATTTGTTTAAAATCAGGTGGATTGATAATAAATTTTAAATTATCCAAAGAAATAATACTTGGAAAGGGGTGTTAAGAGAGTGTGTTTTGGAGAAATTTAGTAAAATTTTTGTCTATTAAACCTTGTCTTATAATCTCCTCTGCGATGGCTTGAACAACGGGAATGGCAACGGAATTGCCTAACTGTCGATATTGATCTCCGAGAATGGGATGCTTTATGAATTGTGGAGGAAACCCCATCAGTTTGTAACATTCGTTGATAGTCAGTTTCCGAACTTTGTCTTCTTCTGGAATATAAATGAAAAATCTCCCAGATGTCTCTTGTGACGGAAGTGTTGGGTGGATCCCTTTAACCGAGTATATGCGGTTGGGCTGTCTATGGTATCTGGATAAGTGCTCCGTGTTGGGTCTAACTCCGGTTTTCCATGTCCCTTTGTTTCGATACCCACAGAAAATCAATCCGGTTTTAGCTTGTGTCCTGACGAGTGCCTCATCTAATAATGTGTATTCTTCTTTTTCAATATAGGAAAAGTCTCCCTCCTTATCCAAAAATTCTTCTAATGGAGGCGTTGGCTTCTTCTTCAGTTTGTCAAAGTTGAAAAGTCCGTATTGACTGCCTACTATAAAGATACGTTCTCTTGATTGTGCCACTCCGAAGTCTTTTGCATTCAGCACTTTGTGAAGAAAACACGCATATTCCCCCTACATTCTGCAGTGCAATCCGAAAACCTCCTATGCCCGCAAACAAGTCAATGAACTTAAATCGTGGGTGGCCTGTCGGCGGAAAAGGGACTCTTTTTTCCTCGTTGTTTGTCATTTTATCTGGTCTTAATAATTCGCCAGAGAACCCTTAAGTCCTCTGGCGTATACTTTCCTCTTCTTTTTTCTGCGTTATTTCGCAATAATCAAGAAGTAGTTTTTCTTTCCTTTCTGTACAAGAATGAAATGGTCGTTCAACAGCATGTCGGCACTGGTTACCATCTCGGTGTCGGTTACCTTCATTTTATTGATGGAGATTCCGCCTCCCTGCACCAGCTTTCTGTACTCTCCCTTTGATGGGAGTACTTTTGCATTGGCTGTCAACAAATCTGCAACCTTAATGCCGTTTTTGATTTCCTCTTTTGAAACTTCAAATTGAGGAACTCCCTCAAATACCGACAACAAAGTCTCATCATCCAACTTCTTGAGCGATTCTGATGTTGCATTTCCGAAAAGAATGTTGGATGCTTCTACCGCTGCGTCGTAGTCTTCGATTGAGTGTACCATCACGGTGATTTCTTTTGCCAATCTCTTCTGCAATGGTCTTGCTCCAGGATTCTCTTTCTGCTCGGCAATCAATCCCTCGATTTCTTCTTTTGGAAGACTGGTGAAAATCTTGATGTATCGCTCTGCATCCTCATCCGACACATTAAGCCAAAACTGATAGAACTTGTATGGCGAGGTGTATCTCTTGTCCAACCAAACGTTTCCTTGCTCTGTTTTTCCGAATTTCTTTCCGTCCGCCTTCGTGATAAGAGGGCAAGTCAGAGCGTACGCTTCTGCGCCGGAAATCTTGCGGATCATCTCCGTTCCTGTCGTGATGTTTCCCCATTGGTCCGCTCCACCCAACTGAAGTTTGCAGTTCTTGTTCGTGTTGAGGTAAACGTAGTCGTATCCTTGCAACAGTTGATATGAAAATTCTGTGAACGACATTCCGTCGGCTCCGTTCTCTCCTGTGAAGCGTCTCTTCACTGAGTCTTTCGACATCATGTAATTGACCGTGATGAGTTTCCCAATATTTCTGATGAAATCAAGGAAGGTGAATTCCTTCATCCAGTCATAATTGTTGACTAATTCGGCAGCGTTTGGGGCGTCGCTATTGAAATCAAGGAATTTCTCCAGTTGTTTCTTAATGCACTCTTGGTTGTGGCGAAGTCGTGGCTCGTCAATCAACACTCGCTCTTGCGACTTCCCCGAAGGGTCTCCAATCATTCCCGTAGCACCACCGATGAGCGCTATAGGCTTGTGTCCGCTGCGCTGAAAATGGCGGAGCATCATCACACCAACAAGGTGTCCGATATGCAGCGAGTCTGCCGTAGGGTCAATGCCCAAATAGGCTGACGTCATCTCTTTCTGCAATTGCTCTTCTGTTCCTGGCGTCATGTCCTGGATCATGCCGCGCCATCTAAGTTCTTCTACAAAATTCATCGAATTAATTGTACCTTATTTATATGTTTAGAATTACGAAATCTCTTTTTTGCAAAGATAATCAAACTTTCTATACCCATAATCTTTTGAAGTCGTTGCTTTTGAATTTTGCGGAAAAATGTTACTTTTGCAATTCTGACGAGTATTCACTCCGATTCGTAGAATTTAAACTTAAACAATAAGCAAAGAAATCGTATGATTAATGCACAAGACATTAAGAATGGAACTTGCATCCGTATGGACGGCAACCTCTATTTCTGCATTGAGTTCCTGCATGTAAAGCCAGGAAAAGGTAACACGTTTATGCGCACAAAGTTGAAAAACGTTGTTGATGGACGTGTGTTAGAGCGTCGTTTTAACATTGGTGAGAAATTGGAAGATGTGAGAGTTGAGCGTCGCGATCACCAATATGTTTACAAAGAGGGCGAGGACTATATGTTCATGAATACTGAGACTTACGAGCAGTTCCCTATCGCTCACGATTTGATAACAGGCGTTGATTACATGAAGGAAGGTGATGTCGTTGAAGTGGTTTTTGATGCTTCTACGGAAACAGTCCTTTTCGCAGAGATGCCAGTTAAGACCCAATTGAAAATCACATACACAGAGCCAGGTATCAAGGGAGATACTGCTACTAACACTTTGAAGCCTGCCACCGTTGAGACAGGTGCCACAGTCCGTGTGCCTTTGTTCATAAACGAGGGAGAATCTATTGTTGTTGACACTCGCGATGGTTCTTACGTTGAAAGAGTAAAATAATTTTTGGAATCTAAACGGGAAGGCCTTCTTTTGTCTTCCCGTTCTTTGTTAAAATGCTGGCTTTTTACATGCGGTATTTTTGGAAGTATTTATCGTATTTGTTTCACGCAAAACACAGAAAGGGTTTCGGCATTCACTCTCCATTCGTTTTTTACTTGGTGACGATGGTGATAGAGGAGAAATTGCCATATTATCGGTTTGTGCAAATTGAAAACCTTCGAACGCTGCTTACTAAGACGAAAAAGAAAATCAGAGAAAACAGAGATGGAGTCGAGAATGAACGCCGGATTTCGGATTTTGTAAGAGAAAGTTCTATTTCTCCATCATACGACCAATTGTTGTTTCGTTTGGTGAACTTTTTCAAACCTAAAAACGTGGTCGAAATAGGAGATAGTGTTGGAATCACAACACTTTATTTGGCTACGTCTGATACACGTCGTCCCACTTACACGATTTGTGAATCAAAGGATTTGGCCGATTTTGCTCATACAACATTTGGGAAAATTGGTCTACAAAATATAATACAGTTAACGGGTAGTGTTGAAGAAAAATTGCCTGCTGTCCTTTCAAAAGAAAAAAATGTGGATTTCGTATATATTGGGAGAGAGGTTTCAGTTGAATCTATTCAAAAATCGTTGGATATGTTGTCTCCGAGTTTTACGGGCAAAACAGTTCTCCTAATGTCTGACATTTGGAAAGATGACCGAAAAAAACTTTGGAAATCCGTAAAAAAACAGGTGAGGGGAAGAGTTAGTATAGATATGTTCCATTATGGAATGCTTATCTTTAACGAGGATTTACAATGTGAAGATTACAATTTATTGTACTTTCCTCCGTTGTTTAAAAAATAACAAAGTGTGATATTCTGAAAGATTGGTGCAGATTTTTTCTTACAAAAAGTTGTCTTGAAAGAAAAAAAATATATTTTTGCACACCTTGAATTTTTAACGTATTTTTAGAAAATAATATTTAAAGATAAAAAGAGGAGGTAACAATGTATTGGACTTTAGAATTAGCTTCAAAGTTGGAAGATGCGCCTTGGCCGGCAACTAAGGACGAGTTGGTTGATTTTGCAGTACGTTCATGTGCTCCTATGGAGGTTATTGAGAATCTTCAAGAGATGGAAGATGAAGGTGAAATCTATGAGAGCATAGAGGATATTTGGCCGGATTATCCAAGCAAAGAGGATTTTTTCTTTAACGAGGAAGAATATTAACATACGGACTGGGGGCTTGTTGAAAAGTTTTCCTGTGAAAAATAGGTAAAAGTCTCCCATGTTATGTGAAATATTGTAAAAATATAGTAATATTGTAATGTTTTTGCAGAGGGCTATTTTTGTATAGTATGAAGAGACTCTTGTTCGTATTGATATCAGCGGTTTTTGTGCCGATTTTTGGTGTCTTCGGGCAGAAAAGTCCACAATATAGCCAATTTCTGGAATTACAACCGGCGGTCAACCCTGCGTACGTGGCATCCGATGACATGATGAGTGTCGGCGGTGTTTATCGTTTGCAGTGGGTTGGATTTAGCGGAAGCCCCACAGACTTGTTGGTCTCAGTGGCTTATCCCTTGAAAATAGGGGATAAGAGGCATGGAATAGGGGTGATTTTCGCTAAAGATGATGTGGGTCTATTTACGGACCAAAGCGTTCTTTTTCAGTATTCGTATCGTTTTAAACTCTTAAGAGGTGAATTGAGTTTAGGATTGGATGTGGGTTTCATGAGCCAGACATTCGACAAAGATAAGGTTGATTTGACGGGCGGAGATGGCGAGTTGATGGGCGGAGATGAGTATCATAAAGAGTCGGATCCATTCATAGATGGTTTCACCGCTGATGGTTATAGTGATGTCGCTTTTGATGTGTCTTTTGGATGCATGTATAAGGTTGAACGTGGTTTCGTGGGTGTTTCTGCTAAACACCTAAATGCGTCGAAGATAGACTTGGGGTCGTCTGCTTATCAGATGTACGTCCCGAGGTACTATTACGCTGCGGGAGGATACACGTTTGACACGGCGAAGCCAGAATGGACTGTGATGCCATCGGCTCAGTTTCGTACGGATTTTTCCACTTGGATGGCAGAAGTCTTAGGTCTTTTTGAGTACAAGAAGAGGGTGAGATTAGGATTAGCTTATCGCTTCGGGGATGCATTTGTTTTCCATTTTGGATTGGATGTTATTCAAGGTCTGCGATTCGGTTATACTTACGATTTGCCAACATCAAGGATGGTGAAGTCAGGTGGAAGTCATGAATTTTCTTTGCGGTATAGTTTTAAACCACAGTTTGCCAAAAAGAATAAATATAAGAGTGAGCGGATATTATAGTAAAAACAAAAATGACAAAGATAATAAAGTAGTTTATATCATGAAAAAGCTGTTAATTATTTCATTAGTCGCCGTCCTCCTTGCTGCCTGCAGTGGGGAAAATGGAGAATTGGTGGGAGTTTACAACAAGTCTTGGAAGGAGCCGGTGCCGTATGGTATGTTGTATATCAAACGTGGATCTTTCACAATGGGTCAGAATGACCAAGACGCTAACTGGGCAATGTCTTCACAGTCGCGTACTGTGTCTGTTGATGCCTTTTGGATGGATGAGACTGAGATTACGAATGGTGAGTACCTTCAGTTCGTTCAATGGGTGCGTGACTCTGTTGCCAGAGAAAAATTGTCTGAAGTAGATGAGACTTTCAAAATTTATCAAGACAAGGATGGTAACGAGTTGGAGAAACCCTATTTGAATTACAAGAAGAAAATTCCTTGGACAAAGGCTACGGAAGACCAAAAAATGGCGTTAGACAGCTTATACTACCAAGGAGAGGATAAATTGGAGTCATTCCAAGAGTTTAACAACACGTTGTTAATGTACAAGTATTCTTGGGTTGACTACGTTCAGGCTGCAAAGAAAGAAAACAAATTTGATCCGTTGTTAGGTCGTTATAATCGTAGTATCGCTGGTCTTGGAAAGACTAAGGATAGTGCAGATGTAATGGTTAAGAAGGATACTTCCATCTACAATGACAAAGGCGAAATTGAAAACATTACAGTTTATCGTGAGTTGAAGCACCGTTCTGACTTTATTTCAGTGAAGAGATTGAACATCTATCCTGATACATTGTGCTGGATTCGTGACTACACATACGCATACAACGAGCCATATATGAGATTGTACTTCTCCCACCCTGGTTATGGAGAATATCCTGTGGTTGGTGTTTCATGGGAGCAGGCTCAGGCATTCTGTCATTGGCGTACTAACTACTACAACCAATACTTGATGGCTAATGGTTCTCCTCGTGTTCAGGACTATCGCCTCCCAACTGAGGCAGAGTGGGAATATGCTGCTCGTGGTGGTAAGAACTTGTCAATGTACCCTTGGGGAGGTAACTACATTCGTACTGCAAAGGGATGTTTCTTGGCTAACTTCAAGCCTCAGAGAGG
The DNA here is from genome assembly GCA_963619325.1 of Bacteroidaceae bacterium. Taxonomy (GTDB): domain Bacteria; phylum Bacteroidota; class Bacteroidia; order Bacteroidales; family Paludibacteraceae; genus UBA1181. The sequence continues at coordinate 45,214 of CAVEVQ010000002.1, forward strand.
AAACTACACTGATGATGGATATTTGATTTCATCTAAGGTTGCTTCATATCCACCAAATGATTATGGTTTATATGATATGGCAGGTAATGTTTCAGAGTGGACATCTTCAGCATACCACGAGTCAAACTATTCATTTGTACACGACTTGAACCCAAGTTACGAATACAATGCAAAGAGTTCTGACAAAGATGTAATGAGAAGAAAGGTGATTCGTGGTGGTTCATGGAAAGATGTAGGAATCTTCTTGCAATGTGGTGTTCGTACATACGAGTATCAAAATGAGAACAGATCTTTCTTAGGATTTAGATGTGTTCGTACTTACATCGGTGAGTAATAGTAAAATCAGAAAATAAAAAAAACAATAGTATTAACTTTAATTCAGATTAAAAATGGGATTTGCAGAATTACAAGCGTCACCAGGATATCAGAAGTTTACTGGTTTGGCTTACGGATTAGGAGCATCAGTCGTAATTATTGGTGCGTTGTTTAAGATTATGCACTGGCCAGGAGCTTCTGTGGTGTTGACTGCAGGTATGTTGGTTGAGGCGTTCCTCTTCGCTTTGTCAGCGTTTGATAAGCCTCACAAGGAGTATCACTGGGAGGTTGTATATCCAGAGTTAGCAGCAGACGACCATGAAGCTGCACCTGCTGGTAAGAAGAAGGAAGCTAAGAAAGCTGAGGAAGATAAGACATTGCCTCAGATTCAAGAGGTTCGTCAGTTGGTAGATACTCAAATGAAGAATTTGGTAAGTGGCGTTCAAAAGTTGAACGAGACTGCAGGTCAGTTGAACAACTTATCATCTGCCGCTGCTATCTCTGATGCATACACTAAGAATTTGGAGTCTGCTTCTGCTGCTGCTAGTGCGTTTGCTAACTCACAGAAGAACTTGAAGGCTTCTTCTGACTCTTTGGTATCATCTTACGAGAGCATTGCCGCAAACATCGGAAATGCTTCTAAGGGTTCTCAGAACTTCGCAAGCCAGATCGATGGTATCAACAAGAACATCTCTACAATCAATTCAGTATTTGAACTTCAAGTTAAGTCAGTTAACGAGCAGAATGAGGCTATGAAGTCTTTGTCTACAGCGGTTAAGACTATCGAGTCTTCTTTGAATGGTTCTGCTGCAGGTGTAGAGGAATACAAGAAACAAGTTGCTCTCTTGAGCAGTCAATTGACAAGTTTGAACAAGGTTTACGGCAATATGCTTAACGCTATGACCATTAGAAACTAATACGAGGGTTAATTTTCTGAAGTTTAATTAAATCTAAAGTATAGTTACTATGGGTGGAGCGAAAAATTGTCCGGAGACCCCGAGACAGAAGATGATATCCATGATGTACTTGGTGTTGACCGCAATGCTTGCATTGAATGTGTCTGCCCAAATCTTGAATGGATATGCGCTGGTAAACGACTCTATGAAGAAGAGTATTTTAATCAGTGGTAGTAAAGTAGACGGCCTTGTTGGTCAGTTTGATGGTTTGAGCCACTCAGACTCAATTAAGGCCCTTAAGATGAAGCCAAAAATTGATAGTGTAATTGCTCAATCTAATGCTTTCATTGAATATGTAAAGGAATTAGAGTGTAAGATTATCACGACTGTGAATGGTGGTGGTTATGCAGAAGCAGGCAAGGTAACGATCAATGGCGTAGAATATGATGAGGAACTTGATCCAGGAAAGAATGGTGATTTGAATATCGCTAGTCAGATTGGATTGGTTGAGAAAGACAAAGCGTCTGGAAAAATCAATGGTGTCGTTCTTGAGGAGAGAATGAAAGAATACCGTGATTTCATGGTAACCGTTGATACTAGTGCTGCTGCGGTTAATCAAATCAATGAGACTTTCGCTACTGAGAAGATTAAGTCTAAGGATGGCGAGACTCACACTTGGTATTCTGCTATCTTTGAAGACATGCCTGCGATCGCAACTTTGGCTGTCTTGAACAAGATTCAGAATGACGTAAAGATTGCAGAAGGTAATGCTTTGGCTTATTTGATTGGAGCAATGGATGCAGGAGATTTCCGTGTGAACAAGATTCAGGCTTTGCCAATCGCAGCAACTTCGTATGTAATGCGTGGTAACAAGTATTCTGCACAGATTGTCTTGGCTGCGACTGACTCTACCAAGAAACCTGAAATTCTCATTAATGGTAAGCCATTGGAGAATGATATGTACGAGGTAAGTTGTGGTTCTGCCGGTCCTCAGAAATACTCTGGAGAGATGGTTTTGACAAAGAAGGACGGAACTCAAGCGCGTTATCCATTCATCGGTGAGTATATGGTAGGTGAGCCAACAGCTACTGTGTCTGCTGATTTGATGAATGTGTTATATGCAGGATTTGACAACCCTGTCAGTGTGTCTGTTCCAGGTTGTGCACAGAGTGATATCTCAATCTCTGTTTCAAACTGCAAATCACAGTCTAAGACAGGTAAGGGTTGGATTATCAAGCCTGCGCAGGTTGGTACCCCATGTGTGATTTCAGTAAGCGCAATGGTTGCTGGCAAGCAAACTCCTATTGCAAAGAAGGAGTTCCGTGTAAAGAAGTTGCCAGACCCATTAGCAATGCTTGAAGTTAAAGGTTCAACAGGAGGAAAAGACTATTTCAAGGGAGGCAAGGCAATCGCAAAGAACACTTTGTTGACTGCAGATCGTGTTGTCGCAAGATTGGACGATGCTGACTTGGATGTTAAGTACAAAGTGTTGGAGTTCTCTCTGAACTATTTTGACTCAATGGGTAATACCTTGGTTGAGAAGGCTAGTGGTGAGAGATTGACAGATCGCCAGAAGAAGGTATTCAAGGAGATGACGAAGGCAAAGACGGTCTACGTTTCTAACACATTGGCAATCGGACAGGATAACTTGAAGCGTACTTTGCCACCAGTTGAAGTAAAGATTAAGTAATCGTGTGAATAGCTAAGAATAAAGTTTAAAGATATGAGAAAGTATTTTAAATTTTTGTTTGTTGGATTTGCTGCTTTAGCTGTTAATTCAGTGTATGCTCAAGTTGAAGAAGATGCCTTCTTTGATGATTTAGGTGAGGTTTCTACAGAAATCCCTTCTAATATGCCAACAAGTGGTCCTAAGGATGGTCTGGAACCAATAGAATTGCCGAATCCGCGTGCGGACGATATTTATTGGCAGAAGGTCATTTATAGAACTATCGATTTGCGCGAGAAGATGAATTTTCCTTTGTACTATCCAGAAGAGGCTCAAGATAACAGACAAAGTTTCTTTTCTCTGATCTTTAGACTCGTTCAGGAAGGCAAAATCAACGTGTATGAATATCTTGACACTCGTGAGATTTTCACGGACGACCATATTACTTCTTTTAGAGATTTGGTTGACAAGTACGAGATTATCCATACGATAAAGGCTGATTCTTTGACTAACGATTCTGTTATTGTTGTTGATGATAGTGATGTTCCTAACCGTGATATCGTAAAATACTACGTTAAAGAGGTTTGGTACTTTGACAAAATCACTTCTACATTCAACGCACGTATTATTGCTTTCTGTCCTATAATGGTTAAGGAAACAGATTTGGGTATTCAGAAATTCCCTTTGTTCTGGGTTCCGTTCGAGTCTTTGAGACCATATATGGCGCAACAGGAGGTTTTAATTACAGACAGAAACAATGGCGCAAGACCTTCTTTGGATGATATTTTCATCAAGAGAAGATTCTCAAGTTACATCTACAAGGAGTCTAATGTGTACAACAGAAACTTGTTGGAATACAATTCGACAGCCGAGGATGTAAGGAAGGAGCAGGCAAGAGTCAAGATGTTACTTCTCAATTTCGAGAACGATTTGTGGGAGTACTAATCGACTTGTTGATATAAACTATACGGAAAGAGGGATTCGAGAGGATCCCTCTTTTTTTATGTTCCTAATAAGCATTACTTTAGCTCATTATTTTCTCTTTTTTCTGTAATTTTGTATTTCTGAAAATTGAATAAAGATCATTCTGATGGAATATAATTTTGTAGAGATTGAGAATAGATGGCGTGAAGAATGGAAGAAGAATCGCGTCTATAAGGTAGAAATAGATAAAAGTAAGCCGAAGTACTATGTTTTGGATATGTTTCCATATCCTTCTGGAGCGGGATTACATGTTGGTCATCCACTTGGGTACATAGCTTCGGACATCTACAGCAGATACAAACGATTGCGAGGTTTTAATGTCTTGCACCCAATGGGATATGATGCATACGGTTTGCCAGCAGAGCAATATGCAATCCAGACGGGGCAGCATCCGGCGGTGACAACAGAAAACAACATCAATCGTTATAGAGAGCAGTTGGACAAGATAGGGTTCTCATTTGACTGGGATAGAGAGGTACGCACGTGCGATCCTAAGTTTTACAAATGGACACAGTGGGCGTTCGTTCAAATGTTCAAGTCATACTATGACAATAAGCAAAAAAAAGCAATGCCTATCGAGAATCTTGTCGCTCAATTTGAGAAGAGTGGTTCTGAAGGTTTGGATGTTGCGTGTACGGAAGAAAAAAAATTCTCTGCGGCTGAATGGGGATCTTTCTCAGAGAAAGAGCAACAGAATCTGTTGATGAATTATAGAATTGCTTATTTGTCAGACACGAAGGTTAATTTCTGCCCAGAGTTAGGATGTGTGTTGGCAAATGATGAGATTAGCGAAGGCGTTTCCGTTCGTGGCGGATATCCTGTGGAGCAAAGGGTGATGCGTCAGTGGAGTTTAAGAGTATCGGCCTACGCACAGCGGTTGTTGGATGGTTTGGAAACTATCGATTGGACGGACTCTTTAAAGGAGACACAGAGAAATTGGATAGGAAGAAGTGAAGGAACGGAGTTAATATTTAAGATAAAAGAATCGAAGGAGACTTTCACTATCTTTACGACTCGTGCAGATACCGTTTTCGGAGTGACGTTTATGGTTTTGGCACCAGAGTCAGAGTATGTTCAGAAAGTGACGACAGAAGGCCAGAAATCTGCTGTCCAGGACTATTTGGATATGGTGAAACGTAGGACGGAGAGAGAAAGAATTTCGGACAGAAATGTTACAGGAGTTTTTTCTGGTGCCTATGCAATCAATCCGTTGACAGGTAAGGAAATACCTATTTGGATAAGTGATTATGTTTTGTCTGGGTATGGAACGGGAGCTATTATGGCTGTTCCAGCGCATGATTCTCGCGACTATGCTTTTGCGAAAACGTTCAATTTGCCAATAATACCTTTGATTGAGGGATGTGATGTCAGCGAGAAAAGTTTTGATGCGAAAGACGGAATTATGATGAACTCTGATTTTTTGAATGGTTTGACAGTAAAGGAAGCCATCAAGAAGATGAAAGAGTATGTCAAAGAAAATAAATTAGGACGAGTAAAGGTCAATTATCGTTTGCGAGATGCCATCTTCAGTCGTCAGAGATATTGGGGTGAGCCATTCCCAATTTACTACAAGGATGGCATAGCATATCCGTTGTCGGAGGATAAGTTGCCTTTGGAGTTGCCTGATGTTAAGGACTTTAAACCGACAGAAAAAGGAGAGCCTCCGTTAGGACATGTAAAAGAGTGGCATACAGCAGAGGGGTATCCCTACGAATTAAACACGATGCCGGGTTTTGCAGGATCGTCCGCATACTATCTTAGGTATATGGATCCTCATAATGAAAAAGCATTGGTCGGCAGAGAAGCAGATGAATACTGGCAAAATGTTGACTTGTATTTAGGAGGGTCGGAGCATGCCACAGGACACTTGATTTATAGCCGTTTTTGGAATAAATTCTTGTTTGATTTGGGGGTTGTTGTGAAAGACGAGCCGTTCCAAAAGCTGATTAATCAAGGAATGATTCAGGGTCGTTCAAATTTCGTGTATCGTAAAAAAGGAACGAATACCTTTGTCTCTTTGAATTTGAAGGATCAGTATGAGACGACTCCTATCCATGTCGATGTTAATATTGTTAGTAATGATGTGCTTGATATAGAGGCGTTTAAGAAGTGGAAGCCAGAATATGCAACTGCGGATTTTGAGTTGGAGGATGGAAAGTATGTATGTGGATGGGCTGTTGAAAAAATGTCAAAGAGCATGTTCAATGTAGTCAATCCAGATGATATAGTTGAAAAATATGGAGCGGATACTTTACGTTTGTATGAGATGTTTCTCGGTCCTATTGATCAGTCCAAGCCATGGGATACGAATGGGATTGATGGGGTGCATCGTTTCTTGAAGAAACTTTGGGGTTTGTATTTTGATGGAGATAATTTTGCAGTTGTTGACGAGGAGCCAACCAAGGAAGAGTTGAAGTCATTGCACAAGTTGATTAAGAAGGTAACGTATGATGTTGAACATTTCTCATACAACACGTCAGTTGCGGCGTTTATGATATGTGTTGGCGAGTTGGCGGGTTTGAAATGCAGGAAGAAGTCTGTTTTGAAAACGCTTTTGATATTGCTGACACCGTTTGCACCACATATCTCGGAAGAGTTGTATCATAGGATGGGATATACGTCTACTGTATGTGACGAGACGTGGCCAGAGTATGATGAGAAGTATTTAAAGGAGAGTGAGGTGAAATATCCTATATCGTTCAATGGGAAAGTACGATTCTCATTGACGTTACCGAGTGATATGTCGAAGGAAGAGGTGGAAAAAATTGCGTTGGCAGATGTGCAGACGGAAAAATTTCTGGGAGGGAAACCATTAAAGAAGGTGATTGTGGTACCCGGAAAAATTGTAAATATTGTATTCTAAATTTTGTCAAGAGTACAGAATCAACTAATTTTGCGCTGTTTTTGCGCAATCTCTTACAAGAAATGCTTCGGTGGAGGCGATGAGAGGCTTGTAATATTGCGTTAAGTTTAATAAAATAAAAGATAAAAAAATGGATTTGATTAAGGTTGCAGAGCAGGCATTTGCGTCTGGCAAGGAGCTTCCTGAGTTCAAGAGTGGAGACACTGTGACAGTTGCTTACAAGATTATCGAGGGAAACAAGGAGAGAATTCAGCAGTTCCGTGGAGACGTTATCCGTATCAGTGGACATCAGGAGAAGAAGCGTTTTACGGTACGTAAAATCTCTGGAGGAGTCGGAGTTGAGAGAATATTCCCAATGGATTCTCCGTTCATTGATTCAGTAGTTGTCAACAAAATCGGAAAAGTTCGTCGTGCTAAGTTGTACTACTTGCGTAAGCTTACTGGAAAGAAGGCTAAGATCAAGGAGCAAAAGGCATAGTTTGTCTTTTAGAACTAATAAAAGGAGATTCTTGGAAAGAGTCTCCTTTTTTGTTTCCCGAAAAGTCTTGCAAGGGAGTTTGAGAATTTGCATTTCGTGATGAAAATATCGTGTGTGCGTGTAATTTTTCCTATCTTTGTACGTTATCTACAATATAAAGTGTAAATACGAAATAGAATGAAAAACATTTTCTTGACGGCTGCTTGTTTGGCTGTAACTATGATGTCATTTGCTGAATCCGATCCGATAGTGATGACCATTGATGGAGTTGCAATTCCGAAGTCGGAGTTTGAGTATATTTATAACAAGAACAAGTCTGTTGCAACGGGCGAAAGCAAGTCGCTTGATGAATATGTTGAAATGTTCATCAATTACAAGATGAAGATAATAGAGGCAAAGAAGGAGAATTATGATGACAAACCGAATTATCTTGCCGAATATGACAAGTATGCCAAGCGGTTGGTGATTCCGTTTATTCGTGATGAGGAGACGGAGAATGCGTTGTTGCAGGAGGCAATGGAGAGGAAGAAGGAGAGTCGTTTGGTTTCTCATATCCTTATCAAAGTGAAGAATGATGCAGATAGCACAAAAGCATTGAAGGAGATAAACGCTATTTATGATGAGTTGCAGAAAGGTATGGATTTCGCGGAAGCAGCTAAGAAATATTCTCAATGTCCATCGTCTGCCAATGGAGGAAGTTTAGGTTATATCGATGTTTTTTCAACGGTTTATCCATTTGAGACGGCAGCCTACAATACGCCTGTCGGAAAATATTCGAAGCCAATTCGTACGGAGTTCGGGTATCATATTGTAAAGGTCTTTGATGAGAAACCTAATTATAAAGCACGGAGGGTTTCTCATATCTTGATTAAGAATGACAAGGCAGGATATGACAAGAGGGCAGATTCCATTTTCGTTTTGGCGAAAGAAGGGATGGATTTTTCAAAGTTGGCGAAGTTATATTCTGAGGATAGTCAGAATGCGAAAAGGGGCGGTGATTTAGGGTTTGTAGATGAGGCAGTCTATCCAACGGAATTCGTGAGAGGGGTGAAAAATATTGCGAAAGTAGGAGATATTGCAAAGATAGGAACTGCTTTTGGCATTCATATTGTAAAGTTGACGGAGGGGAAGGCGTATGAGACGATTGAAGATTGTCCTGATTTGGTGGACAAGATGAAGCAGTCTGATCGTATGATTTATTCAACGAAAGCGTTTGAGGAGAAGTTGAAACAAAAATATGGTGTTGACGTATATCCAGAAGCACTTCAAATATTTGAGAAAATCAAGAGTGCGGAGACTGATAGTGAGAGAGTTAGTTTGAGTTTCTTCGGTATGGATGAGCCTTTGTATACGATGAATGGGAACACTTATCCTCGGTCTGCATTTGTGAATTTCTTCAATAAGAAGTTGTCAACTTTTAAGCAGGGAATTCGGGTTGGGCAGATACAGTTGGAAAATAGGACGTCGGGTCAGTTGACGATGGACAATTTTGTTGAGCAAACCTTTGACTCATATTTGATGAGGGAGTTGGTGGAATTGGAGGAGAAGGTTTGGATGAGAAATGATGCCAACTATAGAAATTTGTTGAATGAGTATGGTGATGGCTTGTTATTGTTTGAAATCAGCAACGACAAGGTTTGGAACAAGGCTGTGGAGGATACTGCAGGATTGAGAAAATATTTTGAAGAGAACCGAGCAAAATACACATGGGAAAATCCTCATTTCAAAGGAATTTATGCGTGTTGTAAGACAGAAGCGTACGCAAAGGAGATTGATGATTTGATGAGTAAAAACAGTATGAAGAATCTGTTGGTAAGAGTATTGAATCATTTCTCAGCTGTTGATAAAGATGCTGTTTTGGCAAGGCAGGGCTTGTATGAGAAAGGCACGGTGCCAGCGGTAGATTATAAGGTTTGGGGAATAGAAGGATATAAGAGTAATGTTTATCCACACGTTGTGGTCAGAGGAAAGGTATTGGCTGCGCCAGAGGAATATAACGATGTGTCGGGACGAGTAACTGCCGATTATCAGAATTATTTAGATGAGCAATGGGTTAAATCTTTGAGGGCTAAATATAAGGTTGAGATTAACAAAGATGTGTTGAAGACCATAAAATAATAGAGAAAGGAATTAAAAGAAAAAGATTTGAGAAGAAGGACGATGGTTGCAAGAGGGAACGTTCAATTAGTCATGAGCATGGTAATGATGTTCTTGACGCTGTCGTCGTGTGGTAAAATCAAGAAAGATTGGCGTTTTTGGGAAGAGAAGCCTATAGGCGATTTGGTGGCAGAAGTAGGCGAAGATAAACTTTATCAAAGCGAGATATCCTCGAAGATAGACTTTAAAGGATTGAGTGAGGCTGACAGTTTATTGGCTGAGGAGTTGTTCATAAAGAATTGGATTACAGGGAGATTGTTGTATGACAAGGCTGTAGAAGAGGTTGATGACATGAACGAGATAGACTCGTTGGTGGAGAATTATCGTCGGACGATGGTTATATACGAGTATGAGTTGAAGTTGGTGAATGACTATATGAGTGATAAGCTGTCGGATGCGCAGATGAGAACCTATTACAAGGAGAACCCCAGGTTGTTTACGCTTTCTGAGGGTCTTGTGAAGGGAATGTTGTTAGTGGTTTATTCAGATGTGCCAGACTTGAAAGCTATGAAAGCCTTGATGGAGAATCCCAATGAGGATAATATAGATATGATTTCGTCGATGAGTGTGAAGAATGCGGCGAGGTTTGATTATTTTATGGACAAATGGGTGCCATTGTCGGATGTCAAGAAAAATTCTCCGTTAATGATTTCGGAGAAGGACATTGAGGGAAGCAAATTGTGTGAGGTTGCAGATTCTACCTATACGGTTTATTTCTATGTGAGTGATTATAAGCGTTCTGGAGATATTCAGCCGTACGATTATGCGCAGTCGAGAATACGTTCCATCTTGGTAGAGCAGAATAAAACAGATTTTCTGATTGAATATCGGAGAAATCTGTACGAGGTGGGAATAAAGAAGGGACATGCGAGACGCTACAAATAAGAGAGAAGAAATATGAGCAAGAAGATAATAAATCTGTTTATCTATATCTATGTTGCAATGGGAGTTTTTTCTCAGAATAATATCATAGATGAGGTAGCATGGGTGGTTGGTGACGAGGCTATTATGAAGTCGGATGTCGAGGAATACCGACAACGATTGAGATATGAAGGAACTGAAATAGAAGGAGACCCGTATTGTGTCATACCAGAGCAGATTGCTTTGCAGAAACTATATTTAGACCAGGCGAAGATAGACAGTATATTTGCGGACGAAAAATCGGTGAACACGCAGGTTGAGATGCGTGTGAATTATCTGATTGGTCAGATTGGGTCGAAAGAAAAATTGGAGGAGTATTTTGGTCAGCCAGTTTCGTCATTGAGGGAAGAGCTGACGGAGATGGTGACGAATCAGCAGATTATACAACAGATGCAGCGCAAGTTGGTGAGTAATGTGAAGATTACTCCTGCCGAGGTTGCTTCGTTTTATGAAACGTTGCCGACAGATAGCATTCCGACGGTGCCTATGCAGTTGGAGGTGCAGTTGATAACGATAGCCCCGGAGGTTAGTCAGTCTGCGATAGATGATGTAAAAAGCAAATTGAGAGATTTCCAAAAGCGTGTAGAGTCGGGTGAGTCAGAGTTCTCGACATTAGCTATTTTGTATTCCGAGGACACGGAGTCTGCAAAGCATGGAGGAGAATTGGGGTACATGGGGAAAGGACAATTGGTGCCAGAGTTCGCAACGGTTGCTTTTTCATTGACAGACCCGAAGCGTGTTTCGAAAATTGTGGAGTCTGAGTTCGGCTATCACATCATTCAATTTATTGATAAGCAGGGAGATAAGGTGAATTGTCGTCATATCTTAATGAAGCCGAAAGTATCTTTTGTGGAGAAGAATGCGGCAAAGATGCGAGCAGACAGTGTGTTGAAAGCGATAAAAGAGGGAGAAGTTTCGTTTGAAAGTGCCGTAAAGTTGTATTCTGTTGACAAAGGGACGAAAAATAGCGAGGGGCTGATGAACAACGTCAAGACAGGTTCTTCTCGTTTTCAGATGCAGGATTTACCTGCGGAGGTAGGTCGTGCGGTCTATGATTTGAAGGAGGGTGAAATGACGAAAGTCTTTACTATGGTGAATGCGAATGGAAACGAGGTGTATGCCATCGCTAAGGTGAAGCAATTAATAAAAGCTCATAAGGCAACCGTAGAAACAGATTATATGGAGATAAAGACAGCCTATCAAGAGCGGAAGAACAAGGACGTATTAGAAGCATGGATAAAAGAAAAGCAGAAAGACATTTATGTTCGCATTGATGAAAAGTGGAGAAATTGTTCGTTTCAGTATCCAGGTTGGGTAAAATAAGGTATAGAATAAGGATTAAAGAGAAGAAGAACATAGACAGATGAAAAGGCTTCACATTCTGATACTTATAATTTGTTGTATGCTTTCAATGGCAGGGAATGCGCAAAAAAAGCGGACGGTTTTATTGGAGCAATGTGAAGAGTTGACATTTGACAAGCAAGGAGGACGATCCTATCAAGTGCTGAGGGGCAATGTTCGTTTCCGACATGAAGATGTGTTGATGTATTGCGATAGCGCCTATTTCTATGATGGGGGAACAAATTCGTTTGATGCGTTCGGGCATGTTCGGGTGGTTCAGACAACGGAGACCTCAATGAATGCAGACAGTCTTTTTTACGATGGAACGACGACATTGATGAGAGTAAGAGGGCAGGTTGCGCTACGGTCGGGTACATCAACGTTGAACACTCATTTCCTTGATTTCTATAGAGATAAGAATTATGGCTATTACTATGGAGGAGGAGAAGTGGTAGATCAAAGTTATCATTTGACCTCGTATCAAGGGTATTATTATGCAGATACGAAATCATATCTATTTAAAGACACGGTTGTCTTGACACATCCAGATTATACGATATACGCAGATTCGTTACGGTACAATCAATCATCAGGCAAGGCTACTCTGTTAGGTCCCTCGCTTGTGAAAGGACATAAATATAAAGTGCATACCACGAAAGGGTGGATTTATAACACTACGAATGAAGGAAAGTTGTTTAATCGCTCTGTCATCAACTATGAAAAAGGGAAGAGGGTGACGGCAGACTCGATTCATTTCAATGCACAAAAAGGTTGGGTAAAGGCGTACGGACAAGCAGAAGCGCAGGACTCAGTACAGAAAATTATTGTACGGGGAGAGTATATGGAAGGAGATAGTGTATCTCCTGCATACGGGAAAGTCATGGGCAACCCATATATAGTAGAGTACTCGGATAATGATTCACTATATTTAAAGGGTGATTTGCTTTATTTCACGCAGATAGATTCAACGTTTCGAGTGTACCACAATGTCTGGTTCTACCGCTCGGATATGCAAGGAAAATGTGATTCTTTAGTTTATTACAGTAAAGACTCGATGGCGATAATGTTCAAAGATCCAGTTATTTGGGCAGAGAAAAACCAACTGACAGGTGCTACGAATATAGAAATATACATTAAGAACCAAGAGCCTGACCGCATCCATATACCAGAAAAAGCATTGATTATACAGGATGAGGAAGGAGGGAAATTCAATCAACTTTGTAGTAAAAAGGCGGATGCATATTTGGAGAATAGTAAGTTGAGACGTGTGGATATGGTAGGGGAAGCCACCTCTCTGTATTATACACGCGATGATGCGGGATTGTTGGTTGGAATGAATAAAGCGAATGGTCCGGAGATGTCCATCTTCACGAAAAACAATAAATTGGATAAGATTATAATGACACCTGATTCGGAGGGTACGATGTTTCCTCCGGACAAGATTCCAGAAGAGGAATTATATCTGAAAGGTTTTAGGTGGAGAGAAGACGAGCGTCCGAAGACGAAAGAGGAATTTTTTAGCAAGTAGTTTTTTAAGGATGTTTGGAGATTTGATATGCGGAATTTTATACCTATATTTTTTGCATTGTGCGGAATTTTATGTCAAGTTTCTGCCCGTCCTTTCCAGGTGAGAGGGAAGGTGTATGATGAAGGACATAATCCGTTGCAGTATGTGAACGTGGTGGTAAAAGGGACTACGCATGGAAACATGACCGATTCAAACGGTGAATATGAGATAGTTTGGGAAACAGGTAGACAAGATTCAATTACGATAGTCTATTCCATCATAGGGTACGAGACGAAGGAGAAAAGAGTTGTCGTTACAGGAGACAAAGCAGAGGAGAATGTCTTTTTGAAGGAGAGAACGGAGTTGTTGAATCAGTATGAGATGAATGCAATACGAAAGCAGGAGACTTCGATAGAATTGCTTGACGTGTCGGATTTGCGTTCTATGCCGACGGCGACGGGAGGAGGAATTGAGTCGTTGATAGCGACACAGGCGGGGGTGTCAATGAACAATGAGCTCAGCTCACAGTATTCTGTGCGAGGTGGAAACTACGATGAGAACAGTGTGTACGTCAATTCTATAGAAGTCTATAGACCGTTGTTAATACGTTCAGGAGAGCAAGAGGGTCTTTCGTTTGTCAACCCAGACATGGTAGAATCTGTTTCTTTTTCCTCTGGCGGTTTTGGTGTAGAGTATGGAGACAAGATGTCGTCTGTTTTGGATATAAAATATAAGAAGCCGACACGTTTTGAGGGTTCCGCATCAATCTCCCTATTGGGGGCTTCGGCGTATGTTGGTCATTCAACGAAAAAGTTCTCACAGATGCATGGTTTTCGATACAAGACATCATCCTATATGTTAGGGTCAATGGAGACAGATGCGGAGTATGACCCCAATTTTTTGGACTATCAAACCTATCTGACTTACGATTTTGATGAAAAATGGACATTGTCTTTTTTAGGTAACCTTTCAAGAAACGATTATCGATTTGAGCCAATCAGCAGAAGTACGTCGTTTGGAACAATGAATGAGGTGAAGAACTTCACTGTTTATTTTGATGGCAAGGAGAAAGACCTTTTCCGCACTTACTTTGGTTCATTCTCGTTGGATTATGAGGCGAGTGAGCGGAGCAAATACAGTTTGTTGACATCTGCGTTTCATACGGAAGAGAATGTATCGTATGACATAACGGGTCAGTATTGGTTGAGTGAGACCATAGGAGGTTCTGTTTTGGTAGATGAAGCGTCGGGCGTTGGAACTTACCATGAGCATGCGAGAGACAGGTTAGGGGCAACGGTGACGAATGTATCTTTGTTGGGAGAACACAAGTTGCCTTTCAATGTGTTGAAATGGGGAGCAACTGTACAAGGGGAGTTTATTGATGACCAAATCAGTGAGTGGGAGATGCGAGATTCAGCAGGTTATTCCATATCAAAGTTGGGGACGAGCAATGACTATTTGATGTTGTATGATAATTTGACGTCCGACCATGAGTTGCAGAGTTTGCGTGCGTCTGTCTACTTGCAAGATGCCTATACGAAGCATGGATTGCGAGGTAAGATGACAGTATCAGGAGGAGTTCGTGTGTCATATTGGAGTTTCAATGATGAAATATTAGCTAGTCCACGGCTGTCTATCGTGTTTTTCCCGAAAAAATATGAAAATTGGGGGATAAGAATGTCTGGAGGAATATATTATCAGTCTTTATTTTATAAAGAAATAAAAAAAGAGAAGACAGATGATAAAGGCAACAGTACGATAGAGTTGAATAAAAAAGCAAAGTCGCCACGTTCGTATCAGTTATTATTGGCATCGGATTATTACTTTAAAGTAAATAAGAATCCTTTTAAGTTTACGGTGGAGGCGTATGGGAAGTATATAGATCATATAATACCATACAGTGTTGATAACACGCAAATCACCTATCGAGGAGAAAATTGTGCCGATGGTTTTGCAGTAGGAGTAGACACGAAGTTGTTTGGAGAGTTTGTGCCTGGGACGGACTCTTGGGTCTCTCTTTCGTTCATGCGAACAATGGAGAATATCTATGGAGATGGCAAGGGGTATATTTACCGGCCAACGGATCAGCTGTATAACATATCGCTTTTTTTCCAGGACTATTTCCCGGGATATGATAAGTTGAAAATCAACCTTAAGTTGATTTGGGCGGATGGAATGCCGTTCGGGCCGTTGGGCGACGAGCAAAACAAGTCGGCGTTTAGGATGAAAGATTATCGAAGAGTGGACATTGGAGCGATGTTCTCGTTGAGAAGAGGTGTTGATAAAATTATGGAGAGAAAGTTTTTTTCGTGGATGAAATCTTTGTCTTTTAATTTAGATTTTTTTAATTTGCTTGGCATAAAAAATGTTAATTCGTACTATTGGGTTGCCGATGCGTCGGGAAGTCAGTATGCTGTTCCTAACTATCTGACGGGACGTCGAATTAACTTCAAAATACAGGTAGACTTTTAAGGGGGGATAGAGGCGTATGTCAGAAGAGAGAGGGAAGATTTTCCCATTAGTAACGCTTACGGCGTTGTTTTTCATGTGGGGATTCATCACATGTTTGAATGATATTCTCATACCCTATTTAAAGGATGTCTTTGCGCTGAATTATTTTCAGTCGAATTTGGTTCAGTTGGCTTTTTATGTAGCCTATTTCGTTGTGTCGTTGCTATATTTTATTGTTTCGGCGACGATAGGAGATCCGATACTGAAGGTAGGATATAAGAATACGATATCGTTAGGGTTGATTATATCGGCGATAGCGTGTTTTTTCTTGTTTATGGAAGCCAGTTCGGAGCATCCTACGTTTTTGTTTTTCTTGTTCTCGTTAGTCTTGTTGGGGACAGGTTTTACTTTTTTACAGATTGCGGCCAATCCGTTGGTTGCCAATTTTGGAAGACCGGAATCGGCTTCGAGTCGGCTGAATCTTGTGCAGGGATTTAATGCTTTGGGAACGACTTTCGCTCCGATTATTGGAGGGTATGTGATATTTAATTTGCTGGCGGATGTTGTTACGGTTGGAGGTTCGAGAACCCCGGATGCCGTGCAGATACCCTACTTGTTTCTTTCGAGTGTGTTGTTGATATTGTCGGGAGTCTTGTTCTTTGCAGACATTCCCAATGTATATCCGAAAGAGATGGGGGAGAAGCCTTTGAGCCGAGTAGGTGCGCTGAAGTATCCATATTTGGTATTTGGAATGGTTGGAATTTTCTGTTATGTAGGAGCGGAGGTAGGAATCGGCAGTAACTTAGTGAATTATATGCGTGATTTTCATGGTTTCCAGGATCAGGAGGCCAGTGCGTTTCTGTCGTTCTATTGGGGAGGTTCTATGATTGGTCGTTTTGTGGGAGCGATTTCCATGCGGAATATGAGGAAGAGGGTGAAATATCTCTTGATGGCGGTGATAGCGGTTGCGGCGTTGTGTATGATATATTGGTCGTTCGGAACGTCGTTGGATTTCGATATAAGCTCGTTGGTGATGTATTTTAAATATAAACACTGGTGGTTGTATGTGATAGCGTTGGTGTTGAACTATTTCGCTTTTATTTTGGCAAAATCGAAACCTTCGAGGATGATAGGACTCTTTGCTCTGATGAATATAAGCTTGTTGGCGGTGATGTTGACCACAGAGAGTGAACTGTCTTTGTGGGCTATCTTGTCGGTAGGGTTATTCAATTCAATAATTTTTTCCAACATATTCACATTGGCGATAGATGGATTGGGGAAGTACACTTCGCAAGGGTCATCATTGCTTGTGATGATGGTTTTGGGAGGGGCTGTGGTGCCTCCTACAATAGGATTTGTAGCAGATACATTAGGCAGTTTACACTATGCGTTTTCTCTGCCGATTCTTTGTTATGTTTACCTTGTATGGTACGGATTTAAGGGATGTCGAGTGGGGAAAAAGGTGAGTGTGGTTGATGAGGTGAAAGATGAAGAGAATGAAGAAAAATAAAAAATAAATACTTAAGTATAAGATATGAAAAGTGAGTTGAAGCCCAAAGTTGTGGGCATAGATATTGGAGGAACGAACTCGGTGATTGGACTCGTTAGTCGAGATGGTCAGGTGATTGCGACGAGTTCAATCAAGACGCAGTCGTACCCTGAATTCAGCCAGTATGCAGATGCTCTTAGCGATGCCATCAAATCGCTTGTAGCTGCGAATGGTGGAATAGACAAGGTGCAAGGTGTTGGAGTAGGAGCGCCTAATGCTAATTTCTATACAGGAAATATTGAGTATGCAGCCAATTTGCCATGGAAAGGAATCATACCTTTTGCCAGTGAAATCTCTAAGAGAGTTGGTTTGCCAGTTGCTTTGACTAATGATGCGAATGCGGCGGCTATTGGTGAGATGACCTATGGAGTGGCTCGTGGTATGAAAGATTTCATCATGATTACATTAGGAACGGGCGTTGGAAGTGGTATTGTTGCCAATGGACAGATGATTTATGGGCATGATGGTTTCGCGGGAGAATTAGGACATTGCATTGTGGTGCGTAATGGCAGACAGTGTGGATGTGGAAATTGTGGTTGTTTGGAGACTTATACTTCAGCCACGGGAGTGGCTCGCACAGCAAGAGAGTTCTTGGAGAAGCGTGCGAATGAGGATTCATTACTTCGCAAGATTCCCGCAGCAGACATTACATCAAAAGATGTTTTTGATGCGGCAAAAGCAGGCGATCAGATGGCGAAGGATATATTCGCTTTCACTGGAGAAATCTTAGGTCAGTCGTTAGCGGATTTTGTTAAGTTTAGCAGTCCAGAGGCGTTCGTTTTGTTTGGAGGTCTGGCGAAATCAGGAGATTTGTTGATTGAGCCAATCAAGAAGGCTATGGAGGCAAATCTGATGCCGATTTTCCGTAATAAGGTAAAGATTTTGTTGTCAGGAATGAAAGAGGCAGATGCGGCGGTTTTAGGAGCGTCAGCATTGGGTTGGGACGCTAAATAAATTGAGTGGACCCATAAGTAAATGATATAAAAAGGGGGTAGCCGTTGGGTTACTCCCTTTTGTATTGTTGAGCCAGTTTGATTTCGGCGTACGTGTATTTCCCGTCGAAAGCATCGAAAGTGGGCTTAAGATCGTTGTTGGGATGCTCGTCCATGTACTTTTGGAGGGTTTTTATTCGCTCTTCGGTGGATAAGACGGATAAAGGAATTTTGTCTAATGAGATCAGTTTGACAATGTGGCTTTCAATGGTTCTGACGGAGAGTCCACGCATTTCTGCTATCTGTGGCATCGTTTTCCCCTCTTGGAAGAGTTCGTAGGTAACTTCGTAGGTGTCGACCTTTTGCTTTTTCTCTTTAGACGGTTTTTCGATAAATGTTTCTTTATTTTTGTTGTAGCCATATTGCGTGATACACTCGTCGACAATGGTGAGGAGCTCGGCTGCGAAATTTTTCATCTTATCATCCCCCATCCCTTTGATTCTTCTCAACTCCGATTCCTCGGTAGGAAGATAGTTGGAAATGTCTGTCAGCACGTTGGTGTTCAACACGCAATAGGCTGGCTTCTTTATCTCGTCGGCTTTCTCTTTCCTCCACGCTTGAAGGCGTCGGAACAGGTCTATGTGTTCCATGTCCAATAATCCTTGAGAGACAATCTTTTGAGAAGAAGACTTGGTCTTTTTCTCGCTATTCTCCTCCTTATTGTTGTTGATGAGGAAATTTGTTTTTGTACGCAAATAGGTCTCGGAAGTGAAGGTCGCTTTCCCTGTTTGTTTATTGAGTATTTTTGAAAAAAGTTCAAATTTCAAAAAGTAGGCGGTGTGAAAACGAGATTGCAAGTCCGTAAGTTTCCGTTTTATCTCTTTATTGTCAGTTTCTACATTTCCGAAATTTTCAAGAATCGGAAGAATGAGGATTTGGAGATTTTGGGAGAAGTAAGGAATCCCCTTTGTAATTCTTTCGTTCACAATACTTTCGTAATTGTATAGATTCTGATTGCATATCTGAGCCAGTTGTGTGGAAAATCTGTTTGACACATCAGTGATTTTTTCTTTAATCGCAGGTATTGCCTTGTGGATGAGTCCTTCTAATTTAGGAAATTTGGACATAAGGTTGATGCGCAGAAAAGAGTAGGCTTGATAGACGATATGGTCTAAGTCGTAGAAAGAAAAAAGTTCTTGAACTAACGACAAGTAGTAGTCGCGTGTGTACTTTTGTATATTGGACTCATCCTCTTGCTCGCTTTCTATGGTTTTACAGAATTGTTCCACTCGCTTGTCGTATTTTATAGAGTCCTTCCGAAGAGGGGTACTCAGAACAATTCCTTCTAACGTGCGGCATCTGCTCAAGGCTACATAAACCTGGCCGTGTGAAAACGAGGATTGTGCGTCTATGATAGCCTTGTCGAAGGTCAGACCTTGGCTCTTATGGATGGTGATTGCCCAGGCCAGTCGAAGGGGGAATTGCTCGAATGACCCGTCTACTTGCTCTTCTATTTCATTTGTGTCTGGATTCAGCGTGTATTTTACATTGTCCCATTTCTCTCTTGACACGGAAATGTCGGAAGCAGGGTTGTCCTTGTCGGAAACAATGATGGAAAAGTCGTCAAAGCCTTTTATTGTCCCGATTTTTCCATTGAAATAACGCTTCTCCTGACTTTGGTCGTTTCGGATAAACATCACTTGTGCCCCCTCCTTCAAAATCAGAGTATATTCTGTTGGATAGTTGACTTCTGGAAAATTTCCTGTCACCGAGGCCTCAAAGACTTTGCTGTCGTGATTTATTTTTAACAGTTGCGACTCGTTAATGTTTTGTGCAACGGAGTTGTGCGTGGTGAGATGAATATATCCTTCGTTTTCTGAGGGTAGAAAGTTGGGCTGATAATGGGTGTTCAACTCGTTTAGAGAGTCTTGATCAACTTTGTTCTCGCGGATTTTGTTGAGTAGATTAACAAAATGCAGGTCTGTTTGACGGAAGACGGTAGTCAATTCAATGTTAGAGAAAGTACTCCGTTTCAATGCTATGCTGTCAAAAAAGTAGGGTGTAGGATAGTATTCCTGCAAAAGTTGCCGCTCGTCATCTTTGACGACGGGGGACAATTGTTGTAAGTCGCCGATCATCAATAGTTGAACACCGCCAAAAGGCGTGTTGTACCCGCGGATACGTCGAAGTGTTGCGTCTACTTCATCCAAAAGATCTGCTCTCACCATACTTATCTCGTCAATTACCAAAAGATCTATGGTTTTGATGATATTGATCTTTTCTTTCCGCATTTGAAAGACCTCATTCTTCTTTTTTGCGACGGATGGGAGATAAAGACCTGGACTGATTTGGAAAAACGAGTGGATAGTCATTCCGCCTGCGTTGATGGCAGCGACGCCTGTTGGGGCAAGCACGACCATTCTTTTGGGACAATCTTCTTTAAGTTTCTTTAAGAACGTTGTCTTACCTGTACCCGCCTTTCCTGTAAGGAAAAGATTTCGATTGGTCTGCCGGATGATTTTATCTGCAAGTTCAAACTCTTTTGTGATGATCATTTAGCAAATTTTATCAGTTTTACAGCACACCAATCTCCTTCTTGACGAGTCTCGACAACCCTCATTCCGTATTTCTCGCATTCTGTTGCGAGGATAGGAATATCCGCCTCATAAAATCCGCTAATAAAGAGAAGTCCGTTATCCTTGAGTGTTTGTATATAGAGGTGAAGATCGTTCAGCAGAATATTTCGATTAATATTTGCTAAGATAATATCGTTTTTGTTGTAAAACGATTGTTGATTGAGAAGAGAAGCATCCCCACAAAGAACTTCAATATTTGAGATGTTGTTCAGGTGTACATTCTCGATAGCGTTGTTGTACGCCCATTCGTCAATATCGATGGCGGTGATTTTCGATGCACCTTTTTGTGTGGCGAGAATGGAGAGAATTGCGGTACCGCAACCCATGTCAAGTACGGTTTTGCCTTCGAAATCGTTGTCTAAGATATAATGCACCATCAATGAGGTAGTTGCATGGTGTCCTGTTCCGAAAGCCATTTTTGGGTCGATGAGGATTTTATGCAGAGCGGTGGGAATGTCTTTATGGAAAGAAGCGTGTACGACGAGTGCGTTCGTCCCATCGTCGTTGGGAATGACTAATGGTTGAAAACAATTTTTTTCCCATTCCTCGTTCCAGTCTTTATCTTCGGTCTCTGTTGCAGAAAATGTAATGCCTTGAGCAAAGTCAAAGTCGTCTAAAGTCTTTTTCAAGACCTCTTCATTGTAGTTCTTATTTGGAATAAATGCGGAAAAACTTGTCGTTGATTCGTCTGTTGTGTCAGAGAAACTTTCAAATCCGATGGTACCCAGGTCGTTGGCTAATAGGTCTTTTACGAAAGTCTCAGTGTTAGGAAGTGAGAATTGAACCTCTAAGTATTTCATATTGTGAATTTTATTTGTCCTTGAAAGTGTTAAACAAATTTAAATTTTCTCTTTAATTTTGTTTGAGAAGAGAAAGGGAGTCTATCGATTGATATATGTTTATTACCTTTGGCGATGCCTCTTGATATCGGAATGGTGATTTGTACAGAATAAAAACCTGTAAATTCCGTTATTTCAGTAGGTAGCAAAGGTAAATTATTTATTGAATAGTTTGTCAATTAATAGGAGGGAACGGTTATGATAGGTATGAATTTATATCGTTTGTTGATGGTGGCAATCCTCGGAGTGATGACGGTTGCTAATGGTTTTGCGTATGATGACATCTATGGTTCTGACGAGTCTCGTTCATCTCATAGAAAAAATAAAACAGACAGGGAGAAGGTGTCTGCCTCTTCGGAGTCAAAGAATGGCAGAGATGCGATTATTCTGAAGTCAAAGAATTTGCAGAAATACGAGTTGACGTCTAATAATATAGTTTTCATCACTGATACGACAATACGAGATGGTAATTATTTTTCAGACACGGTTCGTGTTTTGGATGAGGATGGTGATTTGGAGAGGACATTAGTTCTGAAGACGAAAGTACAGCAGAATGTCTCATTCGACAATGGGTCTATTGTGGTTGAAGATCCATCGGAGGGAGAGAATGAGGTGTCGGAGGTTGTCTACTATGCTGATAGTGATGACGATTATACTTACACGCAAAGATTGAACAAATATCACGGGACGGACTACAATGTGGTGTCCGATGATGAAGAAGTGGCTCCACTTGAAACAGGGACAACGTCAACAACGGTAGTCTTGTCAAGTCCATACTACTATTCATATTATTATGACCCTTTCTATGATCCATATTGGAATGATCCATTTTATTGGAATCGTCCTTATTGGACATGGAACTATGGATATTGGGGCTATCATCCTTACCACTGGGGAGGATGGGGCTGCCATTCGTATGCGTTTCACCACGATCCGCATCATTTTGGACCTGCTCCTGTGCCACATCATTCTGTTTTGCCTCCAAGTGGCAGAAACTCTTTCGTGTCTGGACGGAATTCTGGGCGTTCGTCAACGAGTTCTCGTACGCTGACAAGAAGTGATTCTAATTTCTCTGGAGGAAGAAGTTCAACGAGTGTACGTTCGTCAAATTCCACAATGCAACGTAGTTCGTCTAACAACTCAGGCGTGAGGTCAGGTAGCAGTTACTCTTCTGGAGTTAGAACGAGTGGTTCTTCCTCAACTGTGAGGACAGGAGGTAGTTCAAACAATTCCTCAAATGTGAGAAGTGGCTCAACTGTTCGTAGTTCGGGTAGTGGCTACTCTTCAGGTAGTCGTTCTTCATACTATGGAGGTAACGCTCGTACGGGCACTGTACAAAATTCTTCTGTGCGAAGTGGTGTTAATAGCAATGATCGTTCATCTGCGGGTAGTTCTTCTCGTGGGTCTTATTATAATTCAGGAACACGTTCTTCGTCCCCTTCTTCGGGAGTAAGATCAAGTTCTGGTTCTTCTTCTCGTTCATCATTCAGCAGTGGTAGTTCGAGGGGGGGCGGATTCAGTGGAGGCGTGCGGTCATCTGGAGGAGGCCGCAGTTCTGGCGGTGGACGTCGTTAATTTATGTTGAATAAAGCTTTGGCTTGAATTAAGGTTGAAAAATATGAAAAAAGGTTTGTTGTTGGTGGGGACGTTGTTGTTCTCTTCTGCTGTGTTCGGGCAAAGTGCGTATGATGCTTTGTCCTACTGCAATACAAATCCCGTTTTAGGAACAGCTCGCTACTCTGCGATGGCAGGTGCGTTTGGTGCATTTGGAGGGAATGTCTCTACCACGAAGGATAATCCGGCGGGAGTAGGTATCTATAAAAGATTTGATTTGACATTTACCCCTGAACTCTATATCGATAATGATAGGAATGTGGGGGTTACTTTGGCGAATTTTGGTTTAGTGATAAATTTCCGTAATCACAGGAATCGAGAAAAGGGGTATATCACGTCTTCTCTTGGAATTTCTTATAATCGTCTGCGTAACTTTTCAAGATATACGGCGGTTTCAGACTTGAATAACAGTGGTTTGTCTTTGTCGGATAGAATGGTCGACAATGCGGCCCCCGATGTTATTTTTGACAATGCAAAAGACCTTGGTTTGGTCGGACTTTCTGATGTGCAGAACGAAGATGGAAATTATAACTACGAGTCAAAATTTAGTCAAAACAGCAATATAGACAAGGTGACTCGTTTTACAGAGTCTGGTCATGTCGGGCAATGGGATTTTACATACGGTGTTAACATCAGCAATCGTGTCTACGTCGGTGGTGGTATGGGTGTTGCAAGCATTCAATATTCGGTGAAGGACAAATATGACGAGACGTCGTATAATGATGATAACGATCAGTTCTATCTTGATAATTATTTTAAGGCAGACGGCGTGGGTGTGAATTTCAAATTGGGCGTGATGGCCAAGATGACGGATTTCTTCCGTTTGGGTTTTGCTATCCATACACCAACGTTCTATAACATTGATGAGTCTTATTCTATCGAGATGGACTATAACAATCAATATCCTAACGAACCTCAAATTGATTATGCCGACTATAACTATGATTTGCGTTCTCCTTTCAAAATGCAGGTCAGTGCAGGTTTTATAATTGCTAAACGTGCGTTGATTGGTATTCAATATGACATGGAGAATTATAAGTCAATGCGTATGAGCAAGGATAATGAGAAGTATGAGGCAGAGGAGTCGGTTATCAGGGAGGATTTCAGAAATACTCACATGTTAAGATTAGGAGCCGAGGTGAAAGTGATTCCAGAGTTTGCCCTCCGTGTCGGTTATGCTTATCAATCTGATTTGACAAATGATATCAGTGATTATGCTCAAAATATGTACATCTTCCGCTCAATGTCGTTGCCAAAGAGTTCTCACTACATCACTGCAGGTTTAGGCTATGAAGGCGACCATTTTTATTGCGATTTAGCATACGTCTTCAGAAATCAAAAGACGGTTTTTTATAGCATGTTGCCACAGATTGATTCTGAGTGGAATCTGAACTTGAAAAATCATGATGTTCTTCTTTCTTTAGGTTGGAGATTCTAAAAATTGTCATAGGTAAATAAAAAAGAGAGGACTTGGAATTAAGTTCTCTCTTTTTTATTCTATGAATAAGGAGAGAAAAATCGCGTTTTCTCTCCTTGTCGTTTCTTTTCTTCTTATTTCATTTTTGCTATGTTTGCCTTAAGAGTGGCAATTTTGCTTTCTGCGTCAGATTTCTTTTTACGCTCGTTTTCTACGATTTCAGGTTTTGCGTTAGCAACAAATTTCTCATTGCTTAGCTTCATGTTCACCGAAATTAGGAATCCTTCTAAGTAGGAAATTTCATCCTCCATTTTTTTGATTTCTTCTTCTACATTGACATTGTTGCCTAATGGAATCGAAATCTCTACGGTTCCAACCATGAATGTTGACGACGCTCCTTGCTCTGCATTTTCAGTTTTTGAAATGCTATTCACATTTGCCAACTTCATAACGATGGCATTGTTTTTCTCGTCTAAATCACCTTTGTAGTGGAGCTCGAATACCTCGCGTGGACTGATTCCTTTCTCTGCGCGAATGTTACGGATGCCTGCGATGATCTCTTTTGTAATCTCCATACGCGCAATGCTTTTATCGCAGTATTCTGTGGCTTTCGGTTGAAGACTGACCATAATGCTATCTTTTTCATCTCTTGGCTTTAACGCTTGGTAAAGCTCCTCTGTGATGAATGGCATGAATGGGTGAAGCAGCTGAAGCAATACCTCGAAATAGTTCAGAGTCTGCTCATAAGTCTTCTTGTCGATAGGCTGTTGGTAGGCAGGTTTCACCATCTCCAAATACCAAGACGAAAACTCATCCCAAAAGAGTCTGTAAATGGTCATCAGAGCTTCGCTGATACGGTATTTGTCAAAGTTGTCGTTAACCTCGGAAATAGTCTTGTTCAACTGATGGCCGAACCACTTCGTTGCAATTTGTGCAGGTTCTGGTTGGGCTAACTTCTCGTCTACCTGCCATCCTTTCACCAAACGGAATGCATTCCAAATCTTATTGTTGAAGTTACGACCTTGCTCACAAAGTGCCTCGTCGAATAGAATGTCGTTTCCTGCAGGTGCAGAAAGCATCATCCCCATACGGACACCATCTGCTCCATACTGCTCTATGAGCGCTAATGGATCGGGTGAATTACCCAAAGACTTTGACATCTTGCGTCCAATCTTGTCTCTCACGATACCTGTGAAGTAAACGTTCTTGAATGGCATTGTCCCTTCATACTCATATCCTGCCATGATCATGCGGGCAACCCAGAAGAAGATGATGTCTGGTCCTGTTACTAAATCATTGGTAGGGTAGTAGTATTTAATCTCAGGGTTCCCGGGATTGTTGATTCCGTCGAAAAGTGAGATAGGCCACAACCATGATGAGAACCATGTGTCAAGACAATCTTCATCTTGTCTAAGGTCTGATGCGGACAGCTCCTTACCTGTTTTTTCTTTCGCTAATTTAAGAGCCTCTTCTGCGGTTTCGGCAACCACATATCCTCCTTCTGGCAGAAAATAAGCCGGAATTCTGTGTCCCCACCATAACTGGCGACTGATACACCAATCCTTGATGTTCTCTAACCAATTACGATAGGTGTTCTTGTATTTTGGAGGGTAGAACTTGATGTCATCTTTCATCACAGGCTCTAAAGCTATTTTAGCAAGATGCTCCATCTTCAGGAACCACTGCATGGATAGTTTGGGTTCAATGACAACGTTTGTTCTCTCAGAGTAACCGACTTTATTTGTGTAGGATTCTGTCTTCTCTAATAGGTTGGCGGCATCCAGATCTTTCTCAATCTGCTTTCTGACTTCGAACCGGTCTTCTCCAACATACATCCCAGCAGCTTCGCTGATTGTTCCATTGTCATTGAAGATGTCGATTGTTTTCAGATTGTATTTCTCTCCGAGCATGTAGTCGTTCACATCGTGAGCCGGTGTGACTTTCAGACAGCCTGTTCCGAACTCAATGTCGACATACTCATCCTCGATAACAGGAATTACACGGTTCACTAAAGGCACCATCACCTTCTTCCCTTTCAACCATGTGTTCTTTGCGTCTTTGGGGTTGATACACATAGCGGTGTCTCCCATGATTGTTTCCGGACGTGTCGTCGCCACTACTGCATAGCGTCCTTTCTCATCTTTGTGAATGACTTCCCCTTCTTTTGCTTTCTCATTCGGGTTGTTGTCGTCTACCACATAGTATTTAAGGTAGTAGAGTTTGCTATGTTCTTCTTTGTAGATAACCTCTTCGTCAGAAAGTGCGGTGAGTGCCTTTGGATCCCAGTTCACCATACGCACACCTCTATAGATGAGACCTTTTTTGTAAAGATCAACAAAAACCTTGATGACGCTTTTACTGCGGGTTTCATCCATTGTAAATCCGGTACGATCCCAGTCGCATGAAGCACCTAACTTCCTCAATTGCTTTAGGATGATCCCTCCGTGTTCTTCTGTCCATGCCCATGCATGTTTTAGAAACTCCTCGCGGGTGAGGTCTGTTTTCTTGATTCCTTGTTGTGCGAGTTTATTCACCACTTTCGCTTCTGTTGCGATTGATGCATGGTCTGTTCCTGGCACCCAGCATGCGTTTTTCCCTTGCATTCTGGCGCGGCGAACAAGAATGTCTTGGATCGTATTGTTAAGCATGTGTCCCATGTGAAGGACACCTGTAACGTTAGGTGGAGGAATTACGATGGTGTATGGTTCCCTCCCGTCGGGAGTGGATTTGAAGAACCCATTGTCTAACCAATATTGATACCATTTAGACTCTACGTCGGCAGGGTTGTACTTGTTTGCTAATTCTGACATAATACTGACTATTATATTTCGGGCAAAGTTAGGAAAAATGCGACATATTCCTTTAATAAATAAGGTATAAGAGAAAGAGAGAAAAGGAAAAAGCCAAGCAAAAATGTTTTTTTGTTGAGGCTTCCCCCATTGTTGATAAAAAGAAAAGAAAAGTTTGTGGGAGAAAAATATTTGTGTTAACTTTGCTTCCAATTAGTATAGTGTCTAATTAAAAGTACAATTACAAATAAAACAAAAACGAAATGCCTACAATTCAACAGTTAGTTAGAAAAGGAAGGAAGACTCTGGAAGACAAGAGTAAGTCACCAGCTTTGGGAGCTTGCCCTCAGAGGAGAGGCGTTTGTGTGCGTGTGTACACAACAACCCCAAAGAAGCCTAATTCAGCAATGCGTAAGGTTGCGAGAGTACGTTTGACGAATCAGAAAGAGGTGAATGCCTATATTCCAGGAGAAGGACACAACTTACAGGAGCACTCAATCGTAATGGTACGTGGTGGTCGTGTTAAGGACCTCCCAGGTGTACGTTACCACATCGTTCGCGGTTGTTTGGATACTGCAGGTGTGAATGGTCGTACACAACGTCGTTCTAAATATGGTGCTAAGAGACCAAAGCCAGGTCAAGCCGCTGCTCCTGCTAAAGGAAAAAAATAACAGAACGAAGTAAACATTAAGTAGAACAGTTTGAGTTTTACGGGTTGTACTTCAAAGGTTGAGTAAATGGCTAAGCGTAGCCGTTGAAGTAACATGCAACCAAAACAAAAACGAAATTTTTTGATTAAAAATGAGAAAAGCAAAGCCAAAGAAAAGGGTTATTTTACCAGATCCTATCTTTAACGAAGTGATGGTTACAAGATTTGTAAACCACTTGATGTACGATGGAAAGAAGTCTGTCGCATACAATATTTTCTATTCCGCATTAGACAATGTAAAGTCTAAACTTCCTAACGAAGAAAAAACTCCACTTGAAATCTGGAAAAAAGCTTTGGAAAACATTACTCCTCAAGTTGAGGTTAAGTCACGCCGTGTAGGTGGTGCTACTTTCCAAGTTCCTACTGAAATCCGTCCAGAACGTAAAGAATCTATTTCAATGAAGAACATGATCATCTTCTCTCGTAAGAGAAGTGGACACTCAATGGCTGAGAAACTTTCAGCTGAGATCGTTGATGCTTTCAACAATCAGGGTGGTGCTTTCAAGAGAAAAGAAGACATGCACAAGATGGCTGAGGCAAACCGTGCATTCGCTCATTTCAGATTCTAAACGCATTAAGATATAACAAAATGGCTAAAAGAGATTTACATTATACGAGAAACATCGGTATCATGGCGCACATTGACGCTGGTAAGACTACAACGTCAGAGCGTATCTTGTTCTACACTGGTTTGACTCATAAAATCGGTGAGGTTCATGATGGTGCTGCTACTATGGACTGGATGGCTCAGGAGCAAGAGCGTGGTATCACTATCACTTCTGCCGCTACCACTACTTATTGGAACTATGACAACAACAAGTACAAGATTAACTTGATTGATACTCCGGGACACGTTGACTTTACTGTTGAGGTAGAGCGTTCACTTCGTATCTTGGATGGTGCTGTCGCTACTTTCTGTGCAGTTGGTGGTGTTGAGCCTCAATCTGAAACAGTTTGGAGACAAGCTGATAAGTACAATGTCCCTCGTATTTGCTACGTTAACAAGATGGACCGTTCTGGTGCAAACTTCTTTGACGTAGTTAGTCAAATCAAGACTGTCCTCGGCGCTACTCCTTGCGCTATCCAAATTCCTATTGGTGCAGAGGAGACTTTCAAAGGTGTTGTTGACCTCGTAAAGATGAAGGCAATCCTTTGGCATGATGAGACGATGGGCGCAGAGTATTCTGTAGAGGATATTCCTGCTAATCTTCAAGCTGAGGCTGAAGAGTGGAGAGACAAAATGCTTGAGACTCTTGCAGGTACGGATGAGGCTTTGATGGAGAAATATTTCTCGGATCCTGCTTCTATCACGGAAGATGAGATTCGTAAGGCTCTTCGTTCTGCTACTTTGAAGATGGAGATTTTCCCAATGATTTGTGGTTCTTCATTTAAGAACAAGGGTGTTCAGACTATGTTGGATGCCGTTTGTGCTTACTTGCCTAGCCCATTGGATACTCCAGAAATCAAAGGTACTTCCCCTGAGGACCCTAACAAGGTTATTATCCGTCATCCAGATGAGGAGGAGCCTTTGTGTGCCTTGGCATTTAAGATTGCAACAGATCCTTTTGTTGGTCGTCTTTGCTTCTTCCGCGTATACTCTGGTAAGGTAAATGCCGGTTCATATATTTTCAATGTCCGTTCAGGTAAGAAGGAACGTATCTCTCGTTTGTTCCAGATGCACTCTAACCACCAGAACCCTGTAGAGGTGATTTCTGCTGGTGATATCGGTGCTGGTGTCGGTTTCAAGGATATCCGTACAGGTGATACTCTCTGTGGAGAGGAAGAGAAAGACCACATGGTTCTTGAGGCTATGGAGTTCCCTGACCCAGTGATCGGAATCGCTATTGAACCTAAGACTCAGAAGGATGTTGATAAGTTGGGTAATGGTTTGGCAAAGTTGGCTGAAGAGGATCCAACCTTTACTGTTAAGACTGACGAGCAGTCTGGTCAGACAGTTATCTCAGGAATGGGTGAGCTTCACCTTGATATCATTATCGACCGTTTGAAGAGAGAGTTCCATGTTGAATGTAATCAGGGTCGTCCTCAAGTTAGTTACAAGGAGGCAATCACGAAGACTGTTGACCACCGTGAGGTTTACAAAAAGCAATCTGGAGGTCGTGGTAAATTCGCTGATATCGTTGTTTCTGTTGGACCAGCTGATGAAGGATTTGAAGGAAGCTTGCAGTTTGAAGACGTTGTAAAGGGTGGTAATATTCCTAAGGAGTTCATCCCTTCTATCCAGAAAGGTTTCCAGTCTGCTATGAGCAATGGTGTTTTGGCTGGATTCCCAGTTGAGAAATTGAAGGTTGTTGTAAAGGATGGTTCATTCCACCCTGTAGACTCTGACCAGTTGTCATTCGAGATTTGTGCGAACTTGGCATTTAAGGCTGCTTGCTCTAAGGCTAAGCCAGTTTTGATGGAACCTATCATGAAGTTGGAGGTTATTACTCCAGAGGAGAACATGGGTGACGTTATTGGTGATTTGAATAAGCGTCGTGGTCAGGTTGAAGGAATGGAGAACAGCCGTTCTGGTGCTCGTATTGTAAAGGCTAAGGTTCCTTTGGCAGAAATGTTCGGTTATGTAACAGATTTGCGTACAATCACTTCTGGACGTGCGACTTCCTCAATGGAGTTCTCTCACTATGCCGAGGTTTCAACCGCTATCGCGAAGAAGGTTGTTGAAGAGGCAAAAGGTAAAGTAGAATTGTTATAATATCATATTTAGATTCAAAGAGATGAGTCAGAAAATCAGAATTAAGTTGCAGTCTTACGATCACAACTTGTTGGACAAGTCAGTCGATTCGATTGTTAAGACAGTGAAGACTACGGGAGCTGTAGTTAGCGGTCCAATTCCGTTGCCAACTCACAAACGTATTTTCACAGTGAACCGTTCCACTTTTGTCAACAAGAAATCAAGAGAGCAGTTTCAGCTCTCTTCATTCAAGAGATTGATTGACATTTACATTCCAAGCACTTCAACCATTGATGCGTTGATGAAGTTGGATTTGCCAAGTGGAGTAGAGGTATTAATCAAAGTGTAGTTTTTTAATATTAATTGAAATGCCAGGATTATTAGGAAAAAAAATCGGAATGACATCCGTTTTCAGTGCCGATGGAAAGAATGTTCCATGCACTGTTGTCGAAGTAGGTCCCTGCGTAGTTACACAAGTTAAGACCGTTGAGAAAGACGGTTACGAAGCAGTCCAGGTAGGTTTCCAGGATAAGAAGGAAAAGAATACTACCAAAGCTGAGTTAGGACACTTCGAGAAAGCAGGTGTAACACCCAAGAGACACTTGGCCGAGTTCAAAGGTTTCGAGACTGAATATAAGTTGGGAGACCAAATCACTGTTGAGTTGTTCGCAGATGCTAAGTTCGTTGATGTTATCGGAACATCTAAAGGAAAAGGTTTCCAAGGTGTTGTAAAGCGTCATGGATTTGGTGGAGTTCAGCAAAGTACTCATGGTCAGCATAACCGTTTGAGAGCGCCAGGATCTATCGGAGCATGTTCTTACCCTGCAAAGGTATTCAAAGGAATGCGTATGGCAGGACGTTTGGGCGGAGATCAAGTTACCATCCAAAATCTTCAAGTATTAAAAGTTATTCCTGAAAGCAATCTTTTGGTTATCAAGGGATCATTGCCAGGAGCTAAGGGTTCAATCGTAATTGTAAATAAGTAATGGAGCTTAGTGTATATAATAGCAAAGGCCAAGACACTGGAAGAAAGGTTTCTTTGAGCGATAGCATCTTTGGTATTGAACCAAACGAGCATGTAATGTATCTTGATGTTAAACAATTTTTGGCAAATAAACGTCAGGGTACGCATAAGTCAAAGGAGAGAAGTGAAATCTCTGGTTCTACTCGTAAATTAGGTCGTCAAAAAGGAGGAGGAGGAGCTCGTCGTGGAGACATCAACTCTCCAGTTTTAGTTGGTGGTGCACGTGTTTTCGGACCAGTTCCACGCGACTATAGCTTCAAATTGAACAAGAAGACAAAGAGATTGGCTCGTAAGTCTGCTTTCTCTGCAAAGATTTCTGATGGTGCGATTAAGATAGTAGAGGACTTTACTTTTGATGCGCCTAAGACTAAATCTTTCATCGAATTTTTGAAAAACTTCGATGCAGAAGGAAAGAAGTCTCTTTTGGTTTTGTCAGAACCAAATAAAAACGTATATTTGTCTGCTCGTAATGTTCAAAAGACTGGCGTGGTATTGTTTTCAGACATGAACACGTACAATATTTTGAACACTTCTTGCATTTTGTTGACGGAGAAGGCGTTGGCAGAAATTGAGAATAATTTAAAAGACTAGGAGGTTGAATCGATGAGTATCATAATTAAACCGATTATAACTGAAAAATTAACGAACCTTGGCGAGAAGTATTCTCGCTACGGTTTTCGTGTTGTCCCAACTGCCAGCAAACCAGAAATCAAGAAGGCGGTAGAGGCATTGTATAATGTGACTGTAGTTGCTGTAAATACTATGCAGGTAGAAGGAAAGGCAAAGTGTCGTTATACAAAGACAGGAATTTTGAAGGGACGTGCTGCTTCTTACAAGAAGGCATATGTAACTTTGAAAGAAGGCGATGTTATTGATTTTTATAGCAATATTTAATACAAATGGCTGTTCGTAAATTTAAGCCCACGACACCAGGGCAAAGACACAAAGTTATTGGTTCGTTTGAGACAATTACCGCAAGCAAGCCAGAGAAATCTCTTGTTGTAGGTCTTCGTAAGACGGGAGGTCGTAACAACACCGGTAAGATGACTATGCGTTACATCGGAGGTGGACACAAGAGACGTTATAGAGTAATTGATTTTAAGAGAGACAAAGATGGTGTTCCAGCAGTTGTAAAGACAATTGAGTACGATCCGAATCGTTCGGCTCGTATAGCTCTTTTGGAATACTCTGATGGAGAAAAACGTTACATCCTTGCGCCAAATGGATTAGAGGTTGGACAGAACATAATGTCTGGAGCGGAGGCTGCTCCAGAGGTTGGAAATGCCCTTCCTTTGCAAAACATTCCTTTGGGAACTGTAATTCACAACTTAGAGTTGAGACCTGGACAGGGAGCAGCTTTGGTTCGTTCAGCAGGAACGTTTGCGCAATTGACTTCGAGAGAAGGCAAATATGCGATTGTGAAATTACCTTCAGGTGAAACCCGTATGATTCTTTGTACTTGTAGAGCTACTGTGGGAACAGTTGGCAATTCAGAGCACTCTTTGGAGAGATCTGGAAAGGCAGGACGTTCTCGTTGGTTAGGTCGCAGACCACGTAACCGTGGTGTTGTTATGAACCCAGTAGATCACCCAATGGGTGGTGGTGAAGGTCGTAACTCAGGAGGTCATCCAAGATCTAGAAAGGGCTTGTTGGCTAAGGGTTACAAGACGAGATCACCAAAGAACGCTTCTAACAAGTATATAATTGAAAGAAGAAAAAAGTAATTTAATAAGGTAATTTTTATGAGTCGTTCATTAAAGAAAGGTCCATTTATAAGTGTAAAGCTGGAGAAGAAGGTCTTGGCTATGAATGAGAGCGGAAAGAAGTCTGTTATCAAGACTTGGTCTCGTGCATCCATGATTTCCCCAGACTTTGTGGGTCATACAATTGCAGTTCATAACGGAAATAAGTTCATCCCAGTATATGTTACCGAGAATATGGTAGGTCATAAGTTGGGCGAATTTTCGTTGACTCGTACGTTTAGAGGTCACGGTGGAAACAAGAAAAAATAAACCGTGAGAAAGGAATTTAAAAAAAAGTAATCCAAATGGGCAAAAGAAAAAGAAACGCAGCAGATGCGATAAAAGAGGCTCGCAAATCGCTTTACTTCGCAAAGATGAATGATATCCCATCATCGCCACGTAAAATGCGTCTTGTTGTGGATTTGATTAGAGGTATGGAAGCTCAAAAGGCTTTGGCTGTGCTTAGATATTCAAAGAAAGACGCGTCAAATCGCTTGGAGAAACTTCTCCTTTCTGCGATTGCGAATTGGGAGCAAAAGAATGATAGAAAAGCGGACAGCGGTGAGTTGTTTGTAAGTAAGATCTATGTGGATGAGGGAAAGACATTGAAAAGACTTCGTCCAGCACCACAGGGAAGAGGTTATAGAATACGTAAACGCTCTAACCATGTGACTATTTTCGTAGATTCTATTAATAACGATAGCCAAAATTAATTGTAGATGGGACAGAAAGTTAATCCAGTTAGTAACCGTTTGGGAATCATCAAAGGTTGGGATTCAAATTGGTTCGGAGGAAAAAAATATGGAGATAAGATCTTAGAGGATGCTAAGATCAGAAAGTATCTTAACGCCCGTCTTGCAAAGGCTAGTGTTTCAAAGATAGTTATCGAGAGAACTATGAAGATGATTACCATTACTGTATGTACATCTCGTCCAGGTGTCATCATTGGTAAAGGTGGTCAAGAGGTAGAAAAGTTGAAGGATGAGCTGAAGAAAATCACTGGTAAGGAGATTCAGATCAACATCTTCGAGATTAAGAAACCTGACTTAGATGCGATGATTGTTGCTAGCAACATAGCACGTCAGGTTGAAGGGAAAATCGCATATCGTCGTGCTACGAAGACTGCGATTTCTCAGACTATGCGTATGGGCGCAGAGGGAATCAAGGTTCAGGTGTCAGGACGTTTGAATGGTGCCGAGATGGCTCGTTCAGAAATGTACAAAGAAGGAAGAACTCCTCTTCATACATTGCGTGCAGACATTGATTATGCTCAGACAGAAGCTTTGACAAAAGTCGGTCTAATTGGCATTAAGGTTTGGATTTGTCGTGGTGAAGTGTACGGAAAGAGAGATTTGACTCCTAACTTTGCAGCTTCTAAGGAGATGAACAGAAACGGAAATGCTCCTGCCGCTGGTAAGCCACAAGGCTTCAAGAGAAAAAAGAAGTAATTCTGTTAACGAATTAGATTTTAGGAAAAATGTTACAACCAAAGAAAACAAAGTTCAGAAGACAGCAGAAAGGACGCATGAAGGGTAACGCTCAGCGTGGAAACCAGCTTGCATTCGGTTCTTTCGGAATCAAGGTCTTGGAGTCAAAATGGATTACTGGTCGTCAGATAGAGGCTGCTCGTGTTGCTGTTACCCGTTATATGCAGAGACAAGGAAAGATTTGGATTAGAATCTTCCCAGACAAGCCTATCACCAAAAAGCCAGCAGACGTACGTATGGGTAAAGGAAAAGGTGCACCAGAGGGATTTGTTGCCCCTGTAACTCCAGGACGTATTGTAATAGAAGTAGAGGGCGTGTCATTTGATGTGGCTAAAGAGGCGTTGCGTTTGGCCGCACAAAAGTTGCCAGTTACTACAAAGTTTGTTGTTAGACGCGACTATGATGCTCAAAACCAAAACTTGTAATAGATTATGAAGATAGCAGAAATAAGAGAGTTAACTACTCAGGAGTTGCAAGAGAAACTTGCGGCAGAGAAGGATTCGTTAGTTCGTTTGAAATTAACCCATGCAGTGTCTCCATTGGAAAACCCTTCTCAGTTGAAAGCTATTCGTAAGAATATTGCTCGTATGAAAACAGAGTTGAGTCTGAGAAAAAATAATTAATTGAGCCTGATTTGAAAATGAGAAATTTAAGAAAAGAAAAGCAGGGTGTTGTAACCAGCAATAAGACTGATAAGACCATTACGGTTGCAGTTAAGTGGAAGGAGAAGCATCCTATCTATCAAAAATTCGTCAACAAGACGAAGAAATATCACGCTCACGACGAGAAGAACGAGTGCAACATCGGAGATGTCGTAAGAATAATGGAGACTCGCCCGTTGAGTAAGACTAAGAGATGGAGATTGGTAGAAATCATCGAAAGAGTTAAGTAATATGATACAGCAAGAGTCAAGATTAGTCGTAGCGGACAATAGCGGAGCCAAGGAAGCGTTGTGTATTCGTGTCCTCGGTGGAACAGGAAAGCGCTATGCTACAGTGGGTGACATTATCGTAGTTACGGTAAAGAGTGTGATCCCTTCAAGTGATATGAAAAAGGGTACAGTTTCTAAGGCGGTTGTTGTAAGAACGCATAAAGAGATTAGACGTGCAGATGGTTCATATATTCGTTTCGATGATAACGCGTGTGTTCTTTTGAATGCGGCTGGCGAAATGAGAGCGAGCCGTATCTTTGGTCCTGTCGCAAGGGAACTCCGTGCTACTAACATGAAGATTGTTTCATTGGCACCCGAAGTGCTTTAATTACTATTTTACGGAAATGAGTAAATTACATATTAAGAAGGGTGATACAGTATATGTTAATACTGGAAGCCAAAAGGGTAGCACGGGAGTTGTTCTTAAAGTTCTTGTTAAAGAACAGAGAGCGATTGTAGAAGGTATTAATATTGTTTCTAAGGCTACAAAACCAAGCGCAAAATACCCACAAGGAGGCATTGTAAAACAAGAAGCTCCTGTACATATTTCAAACTTGAACCTTATTGACCCAAAGAGTGGAAAGCCAACTCGTATCGGACGTCGCAAGAATGAAGAGGGAAAGACGGTTCGTTATTCTAAAAAGTCAGGGGAGGTAATTGATTAATATGAATACAGCTAGTTTAAAGAAAGATTACGCTGAGCGTATCGTTCCTTCTTTGATGAAGGAGTTCAACTACAAAACGGTTATGCAGGTCCCTGTACTTGAGAAAATCGTGATTAACGAAGGGTTAGGTCAAGCAGTAGCAGACAAGAAGATTATTGATGTCGCTATCAATGAGTTGACTGCAATCTCAGGACAGAAGGCAATCGCGACTTACTCAAAGAAGGATATATCTAACTTTAAGGTACGTAAGGGAATGCCAATCGGTGTTCGTGTCACATTGCGGAGAGAGAAGATGTACGAGTTCATGGAGAGATTGATTCGTGTATCTTTGCCACGTGTGAGAGACTTCAAGGGTATTGAGTCTAAGTTTGATGGAAGAGGTAACTATACTTTGGGAATAGACGAGCAAATCATTTTCCCAGAAATAAATATTGATTCTATACAGAAAATGTTAGGAATGAATATTACCTTTGTAACCTCTGCAAAAACAGACGAGGAAGGTTACGCTCTCTTGAAGGAGTTCGGTTTACCGTTTAAAAATGCTAAAAAGTAAAGATAATGGCAAAAGAATCAATGAAGGCTCGTGAGGTAAAACGAGCAAAACTTTGCGCCAAATATGCAGAAAAAAGGGCACGCTTGAAAGCTGAAGGTGATTACGAGGGTTTGCAAGCGCTCCCTCGTAACGCATCGCCAGTACGTAAGCATAATAGATGTGAGCTTACTGGAAGACCGAGAGGTTATATGCGTCAGTTTGGCATCTCTAGAATTCAATTCAGAGAGATGGCTTCTGCTGGTTTGATTCCGGGCGTAAAGAAAGCAAGCTGGTAAAAAATAGTGTTAAATATTGTCGGGGCATCCCGATCAATTTAATTAATTAATCATGACAGATCCAATAGCAGATTATCTAACGAGAGTTAGAAATGCGATTCAAGCAAAACACAGAGTGCTTGAGATTCCATCTTCAAACTTGAAGAAGGAAATTACGAAGATATTACTCGATAAGGGTTATATCTTAAACTACAAGTTCGAGAACGATGGGACTCCAAAAAGTTCTATCAAGATTGCTTTGAAGTATGATCCAGTCAACAAGGTTAATGCAATCAAGGGGTTGAAAAGAATTTCAACTCCAGGTTTGCGTAAATATGTTGGATATAAGGATATGCCAAAAGTATTGAATGGTTTAGGAATTGCCATTCTATCAACATCAAAAGGCGTGATGACTGACAAAGAGGCACGCGACCTTAAAATTGGTGGTGAAGTTTTGTGTTACATCTATTAATGGGGAGGAATTGTAAATGTCAAGAATAGGAAAATTACCAATTAGTGTTCCTTCAGGTGTTACAGTTTCTTACAAGGATAATGTTGTAACCGTAAAAGGTCCTAAGGGAGAGTTGTCGCAGGCAATAAATCCAAACATTAGTGTAGAAGTTAAGGATGGGCAAATCTCTTTTACTCGTCCATCGGACGAACCTAATGTACGCGCAATGCATGGATTGTATCGTGCTTTGGTAAATAACATGGTAGTAGGAGTATCTGAGGGTTACAAGAAAGAATTGGAGCTTGTCGGAGTTGGATACCGTGTGTCAAACCAGGGTCAGGTAATAGAGTTTGCTTTAGGATATACACATAATATCTTCTTACAATTACCCAAAGAGATAAAGATTGAGACTAAGAGTGAAAGAAATCAAAATCCTTTGGTAATCCTTGAAAGTTGTGATAAGCAATTATTAGGTCAGGTTTGTGCAAAGATTCGTACTTTCCGTAAGCCAGAGCCATATAAGGGTAAAGGTGTTAAGTTCGTTGGCGAGCAGATTCGTCGTAAGGCTGGTAAATCGGCTGGTGCAAAGTAATTTGATTAAAAGAAAATTATTATGACTTCAAAGATAGAAAGAAGAGCAAAGATCAAAAGAGCCATACGTGGGAAGATTTCCGGATCTGCTGCACGTCCTCGTTTGACTGTTTTTAGAAGTAACAAGCAAATCTATGCTCAACTTATCAGTGATGATAATGAGAAAGGTTCTGTTACATTGGCAGCTGCCGATTCTACTAAGTTTACTGAGAAGGTAACGAAGAAAGAACAAGCTGCGAAAGTTGGTGAATTGATAGCAAAGAAGGCGCAAGAAGCTGGAATTACAGAAGTGGTTTTTGACCGTAATGGTTACCTATACCATGGAAGAATTCAAGAATTGGCGGACGCTGCTCGTAAGGGTGGACTTAAATTTTAATGGATTATGGCAGAAAATAATAAGGTAAAGTCGACAAACGATTTGGAACTGAAAGATAGATTGGTTGCCATTAATCGTGTAACGAAAGTCACAAAGGGAGGTCGTACGTTCAGTTTCGCTGCGATTGTTGTAGTAGGAAATGGAGAAGGAGTCGTAGGTTACGGACTTGGAAAAGCGAGCGAGGTAACTGCGGCTATTGCAAAGGGAGTAGAAATGGCTAAGAAGAACTTGGTAAAGGTTCCGATTTTGAAAGGTACTATTCCTCATGAGCAAGAGTCAAAGTTTGGTGGAGCTAACGTTTTGTTGAGACCAGCTTCTCAAGGTACAGGAGTAAAGGCAGGAGGTGCTATGCGTGCTGTACTTGAAAGTGTGGGCGTAACTGATGTGTTGGCGAAATCAAAAGGTTCATCTAATCCACACAATTTGGTAAAGGCTACAATTTTGGCATTGTCAGAGTTGCGTGATCCTTATACGGTTGCACAGAATCGTGGTGTATCTTTGGAAAAAGTGTTTAAAGGTTAATCTTAGGAATTATGGCAACAATAAAGATTAGACAAGTCAGAAGTAAGATTAAATGTCCTAAGAACCAAAAGGCTACGTTAGCGGCATTGGGGCTTAAGAAGATCAACGATGTAGTTGAGCATGAGGACAATGAATCCATCAGAGGGATGGTGAATACGGTAAAGCACCTTGTGGTAGTAGAATAGTATTTTAAAACGTTAAAGATTTTAGAAATGGATTTAAGTAATTTGAAACCTGCAGCAGGTTCTACGAAGACGAGAAAGAGAATTGGACGTGGTCCAGGTTCTGGTCTTGGTGGTACATCTACTAGAGGTCATAAAGGTGCGAAATCTCGTTCTGGATATTCAAGGAAAATTGGATTCGAGGGAGGACAGATGCCTTTGCAAAGACGTTTGCCTAAGTTTGGTTTCAAGAATATCAACCGTGTAGAATATAAGGCTGTAAATCTTGAGACGATTCAGAAATTGGCTAGTGAAAAAGGATTGACTACAATCGGTTTTGACGAGTTGTTGGCAGCACGCTTGATTTCAAAGAAATCGTTGGTGAAGGTATTGGCAACTGGTGAATTAACTTCGAAATTAACTGTATCTGCACATGCGTTCTCTGCGTCTGCGAAAGCGGCTATTGAGGCACAAGGAGGATCTGTTGTAATTATTGAGAAATAATGAAGAAGCTGATTGAAACAATTAAAAATATTTACAGGATTGCGGATCTTCGGACTCGCATCCTGATAACAGTTTTATTTGTTTTAATATATCGCTTTGGTTCGTTTGTTGTCCTTCCTGGTATTGACCCTGCTGCGTTGACAAAATTGAGTGAGCAAACGAGTTCTGGATTAATGGCTCTCTTGGATATGTTTTCAGGAGGAGCCTTTTCCAATGCATCTATTTTTGCTCTTGGTATTATGCCGTATATTTCGGCGTCTATCGTTATTCAGTTGTTGACGATTGCTGTTCCCTCTTTTCAGAAGAAACAGAGCGAGGGTGAGAGTGGACGAAAGAAGATACAGCAATACACGAGATATCTGACTGTCTTGATTTTGTTATTGCAAGGACCTTCGTATTTGGTCAATCTTTCTATGCAAATGACGGCTGCAGGATCAGCGCTTCCGGCAGGATGGTGGTTCAAGATTTCATCTACCATCATTTTGTGTGCGGGAAGTATGTTTGTGATGTGGTTGGGCGAGCGTATTACAGATAAAGGTGTTGGAAACGGTATTTCGTTCATCATTTTGGTGGGTATTATCGCAAGATTCCCAAGTGCAATAACCCAAGAGTTTGCTTCATGTTTAAACCAAGCAGGAGGTGGATTGATTAAGTTTTTGCTCGAGATAGTTTTCTTGTTCATTGTTGCAGCAGCGGCAGTTTTGTTGGTGCAGGGAATAAGAAAGGTGCCAGTACAGTATGCGAAGAGGATGGAGAATGGGCAGCAGTATGGTGGCGTAAGAAACTACATACCGTTAAAGGTCAATGCTGCGGGAGTAATGCCAATCATTTTTGCGCAGGCTATTATGTTCATTCCGTTGTCTGTCGCTCCTTGGTTTATGTCTGAGGGTGCAGATGGAGGTGTTTTGTTAAATACACTTCGTGATACGAATGGATTTTGGTACAATTTCGTATTTGCTGTTTTGATTATTCTGTTTACGTATTTGTATACGGCTATAACAATTAATCCGAACAAAATGTCGGAGGAGATGAAGCGTAATAATGGGTTTATCCCAGGAGTAAAACCTGGTTCTCCGACTGCGGAGTACCTTGATACGATTATGTCTCGTATCACTCTACCAGGTGCTATTTTCCTTGCTATTATCGCTATTTTGCCTGCGATTGTCAGCTTGTTTGGAGTAACGATGCAGTTTTCACATTTCTTTGGTGGAACCTCCTTGTTGATTATTGTTGGAGTTGTGTTGGATACTTTGCAGCAAGTAGAGAGTCATCTTTTGATGCATCATTACGACGGACTGATGGAGAGTGGACGAATTAGAGGACGTTCTGGTCAGTCAGCCTATTAAAATTTGAAATGATATATTTGAAGACGGACGAGGAAGTTGAGCTGATAAGGGAAAGTAATTTGTTGGTTGCGAAGACACTCGCAGAGGTTGGCAAGAATGTTAAACCTGGAATTACTACTTTACAGTTGGATAGAATCGCTGAGGAATTCATACGATCGAATGGGGGGGTGCCAAGTTTCCTTGGGTATGCTGGTTTCCCCAATTCGATTTGTACATCTGTCAATGAGCAGGTTGTTCATGGGATTCCGTCAAATAAACCGTTGAAAGAAGGAGACATTGTTTCTGTAGATTGTGGTGCTTTAAAGAATGGATTCCATGGAGATTCTTGTTACACTTTTTGTGTTGGGAATGTCTCTTTAGAGGTGATGAAGTTGTTAAAGGCGACAAAAAATGCACTTTCTAAAGGAATTGAAGCAGCAGTAGCAGGAGCAAGGTTGGGTAACATCGGGGAGGCGATACAGACTTATTGCGAAGGAAACGGGTTTTCTGTTGTGAGGGAGTTTGTCGGGCATGGTATTGGACACGATATGCATGAGGAGCCGGTGGTGCCGAATTATGGGCGAAAGGGCAGTGGAATGAAATTGAGAGATGGAATGGTAATTGCGATAGAGCCTATGATATGTTCTGGGAAGCGAAATGTTTATATGATGGAAGATGGGTGGACGGTAGTTACCTCGGATGGCAAATATGCTGCTCATTACGAGCACACTTTGGTAATAAGAAGGGGAAAGTCTGAAGTTCTTTCGTCTTTTGAGTATGTCGAACAAGTTTTAGGAAAAAAAGCGATATAAAGATGGCAAAGCAAGCAGCTATAGAGCAAGATGGAACAATAGTAGAAGCGTTGTCGAATGCTATGTTCCGAGTAGAGTTGGAGAATGGGCATGAGATAACGGCTCATATATCTGGGAAGATGAGGATGCATTACATCAAGATCTTGCCAGGAGACAAAGTTCGTGTGGAGATGTCACCATACGATTTATCAAAAGGTCGTATAGCATTTAGATACAAATAAAAGTAATTCATAGAGATGAAAGTAAGAGCTTCTTTAAAGAAACGTACCCCAGATTGTGTAATTGTAAGAAGAAAGGGACGTTTGTATGTGATTAACAAAAAAAATCCTAAGTACAAAGAGCGTCAGGGATAATATTTTTATTATCTTTGCGGGAAAATTTTAGTTTTATATATGGCTATAAGAATTGTAGGAGTAGATTTGCCTCAGAATAAAAGGGGTGAGATCGGTTTAACCTATATCTATGGTATAGGTCGCAGTAGTGCAAATAAAATTCTTTCTGAAGCTGGTGTCGACAAGGACATTAAGGTAAAGGACTGGACAGACGCGCAGGCATCAAAAATTCGTGAGATTATTGGTGCTAATTACAAAGTTGAGGGAGACTTGCGTTCTGAGGTTCAATTGAACATCAAGAGATTGATGGATATTGGATGTTACAGGGGAATCCGTCACCGTCTTGGATTGCCATTAAGAGGACAGAGTACAAAGAACAATGCTCGTACTCGTAAGGGTAAGAAGAAGACCGTTGCAAACAAGAAGAAAGCGACTAAATAAAGTTAGCTAACGCTGAAAATATAGTTTAAGATATGGCAAAAAAAGCAGTAGCAACCAAAAAAAAGGTAGTAAAAGTTGACGCAAACGGACAGTTGCATGTTCACTCTTCGTTCAACAACATCATTGTATCGCTATCAAATTCTGAGGGACAGGTTATTTCATGGTCATCAGCTGGAAAAATGGGATTCCGTGGATCAAAGAAAAACACTCCATACGCAGCTCAAATGGCAGCGCAGGATTGTGCTAAGGTGGCATACGACTTGGGTTTAAGAAAGGTGAAGGCATATGTAAAGGGTCCAGGTAATGGCCGTGAGTCTGCGATTCGTACAGTACATGGTGCAGGAATCGAGGTAACGGAGATTATCGACGTAACGCCACTTCCACATAACGGTTGTCGACCACCTAAGAAACGTAGAGTATAAAACGATATTCTATAAAAAAACAACTTTCGAACCTCTGCAAGGTGAAAAGATTGCAAATAAAACCTCTCAGCAATCGCGGCTGCACGTTCAAGGTTTGGAAATAAAAAAAGAAAAA
The DNA here is from genome assembly GCA_963619325.1 of Bacteroidaceae bacterium. Classification (GTDB taxonomy): domain Bacteria; phylum Bacteroidota; class Bacteroidia; order Bacteroidales; family Paludibacteraceae; genus UBA1181. Next base: position 88,678 of record CAVEVQ010000002.1, read on the forward strand.
AATGGCTAGATATACAGGTCCTAGAACTAGAATTGCACGTCGTTTTGGAGAACCGATTTTCGGTCCAGATAAAGTTTTGGCAAAGAGAAATTTCCCTCCAGGACAGCATGGTGTAAATAGAAGAAAGAAATCTTCTGAGTATGGAATTCAGTTGAACGAAAAGCAGAAGGCAAAATACACATATGGAGTGTTGGAGAGACAGTTCCGTAATTTGTTTGAGAAAGCTTCAGCGAAGAAGGGTGTAACAGGAGAAGTTTTGTTGCAGCTTTTGGAGTCTCGTTTGGATAATATTGTTTATCGTTTAGGAATTGCGCCTACACGTGCAGCTGCGCGTCAGTTGGTATCTCACTGCCACATTGTAGTAGATGGAGAGGTGGTGAATATTCCTTCATACTCAGTAAAGCCTGGTCAAGTAGTAGGAGTGCGTGAGAGATCAAAGTCTCTTGAGGTAATAGAAAATGCTTTGGCTGGATTCAATCATAGCAAATATGCATGGTTAGAGTGGGATGGTTCTTCTTTGTCTGGTAAATTCTCTTATCTTCCAGAGAGAGTTGATATTCCAGAGAACATAAAGGAACAGTTAATCGTAGAACTTTACTCTAAATAATAGATAAACCATGGCAATTTTAGCATTTCAAAAACCTGAAAAAGTAATAATGTTGGAGGCGGATGACTTTCATGGAAAGTTTGAATTTCGTCCGTTGGAACCTGGTTATGGTATTACGGTTGGTAATGCTCTGAGACGTATATTGCTATCTTCGTTGGAGGGATTTGCTATCACGTCAATAAAGATAGATGGAGTTGACCATGAGTTTTCTGTTATTCCGGGTGTGATTGAGGACGTTACAGGTGTAATTCTTAATCTGAAGCAGGTCCGTTTTAAGCAAAAGGTGGAAGAGTTTGATAGTGAGAGAGTTACTATCAGTGTATCTGGAACTGAGTTTAAGGCGGGTGATATTGCTAAACATTTGTCTGGTTTCGATGTTCTCAATCCTGATCTTGTAATTTGTCGATTGGACAAGGATGCGTCATTCAATATTGAACTGAATATTGGTAAAGGGCGTGGATATGTACCTGCAGACGAAAACAAGGTTCCTGGTTCTGAAATTGGAGTACTTGCAATCGATTCTATCTATACGCCAATCCGTCTTGTAAAGTACACCGTTGAGAACTTCCGTGTGGAGCAAAAGACTGACTATGAGAAGTTGGTTCTTGAGATTACCACGGATGGTTCTATTCATCCAAAGGATGCATTGAAAGAAGCTGCAAAGATACTTATTTACCACTTTATGTTATTCTCGGATGAGAAGATTACGTTGGATTCAGCGGATGAAGGGTCAAATGAGGAGTTTGATGAGCAGGTGCTTCATATGCGTCAGTTGCTTAAGACAAAGCTTGTTGATATGGATTTGTCTGTTCGCGCTTTGAATTGTTTAAAAGCAGCGGATGTAGAGACTTTGGGTGAGTTGGTTGTATTTAACAAGAGTGATTTATTGAAATTTAGGAATTTTGGTAAGAAGTCTTTGACTGAGCTTGACCAATTGTTAGATACTTTGAATCTCTCATTCGGAATGGATATTTCTAAGTATAAATTAGATAAAGAATAAGTAAAATGAGACATAATAAGAAAATCAACCACCTTAGCAGAAAGAAGTCACATAGAGATGCTCTCTTGGCGAACATGGCTATTTCTTTGATTCAACACAAGAGAATCAGCACGACTCTTCCTAAGGCGAAGGCTTTGAGAAAATATGTAGAGCCATTGATTACAAAGAGTAAGGAAGATACTACGAGCAATCGCCGTGTTGTGTTCAGTTACTTGCAGAATAAGTATGCTGTAACAGAATTGTTCCGCGAGATTTCTCAAAAGGTAGCAGATCGTCCGGGTGGATACACTCGTATTATCAAGACAGGATTCCGTTTGGATGACGCTGCAGAGATGTGTTTCATCGAGTTAGTTGACTATGATGAGAACATGGCTAAGAATAAAGTAGAGAAGAAGGCTTCTAAGACTCGTCGTTCTTCAAAGAAGAAGACAGATGAGGCTGCTCCTGCCGCAGAAGTGGCTGAAGAGAAAGTCGCAGAGTAATCTCAAACTATAGAGGTAAAAGACCGTCATCGAGTAATCGGTGGCGGTCTTTTTTCGTTATAACCATTCTATTGTTGAAACAATATATCATATCTCTCAATCTGTTTTTGGGAAGGAGTTTTTTAGGCGACTATTTACAAGAGTAAAATTTCACGAGCAAGATATTCATAAATAAAGGTTGCAAAGTCAGAAATAAAAGACTAAGTTTGTGAGAAGAAGTTTCACTTAAGAAGTCGTACTATGGTGACACTTAGTCGAAATCAGGAAGTTAAGGATCGTAAAGAGTGGGCTGTAATCAATATGTTTCGCTCTTGTTATTCGTCGTTTCCAATTGGGAAATTGGAGAAGTCGGAATCTCCTGATTTCCTTTTACATTGTGACAATAATGGCAAGGATTGGTTGGTGGGCATAGAGTTGACGGAATTGAAATATGAGAGAGGAGACAAACTCTTCAACTTGCGTGCGCATGAAGATTTTATGGTTCTATTGATGGAGGATGCACGCAGGATTGTAGAGACTCAGTGTCAGGATAAGTTGGTCGTAGAGGTGCTATTTTCAGAAGAGGTTAGTCCGACGGTGCTGATGGTGGATCAGGAAGCGCAGATGTTGGTAAGACAAGGTTTGGCTGAAGAGGTCGCCAAGGTGGTTTTGGATAATATTCCAGAGGCTACCGGAATGAAATATAAGGTAGATCGAACATCAAAATATGGGTATCATGCCTTACACTCGAAGATTGTGAGTGTGTCGATACAAAATGTGACGGGGCGTTGGTATGAGAGTTTGTGGTATGCAGCGTTGGCCACAAAAGTCAAATCCCTCTCTATTTCGAGTGTGTCACAGCGATTAATGGCGAAGGATTGCAAGTTAAAGAAATATAATCCGTCGTGTGATGAGCAGTGGCTTGTCATCATACAGAATAGTTTTTTGATGTCGAGTACTTATAATCCGTTAACAGCGCAAAAGGCTCTTTCACATACATATCACAGTAATTTTGACAAAGTGTTTGTATTTGAGCGTAGTGAGGGTAGTGTAACGCCGTTGTCTCTTTTGCGTCATAAATGAATGGTGCGTAAAACTATGTGTGAGGAAGTAAAAAAAGATGATTTGTTAATTTTGTTTAATTATTTAGGGGTATATTTGCAAAATTAATAATCCGAGATTAGAAGAATTGGTAGTATGAAGATAAATGGGCTGCTAAGAAAGGCGGTAGAAAGTGGGGTGGCGGTTATATCGTTGTTGCTTTTGCAAGGATGTATTCAAGAAGAGCCTCAGAATTCGGAAGCGGACATTTTGCAATGTGTGTTGACAGATGATTATGAGTACTTGATCACTAAGTCGGACACATTGATGACAGTGACGAGCATCACGAACAATATTACGATATATGTAACGCCAGAATGTGATATGACGAAATTAGCGCCACGTTTTATTTTGACGGAAGGAGCGACGATTAGTCCGGAGAGTGGTTCAGTGCATGATTTTTCAGACAATAAAATGGTAACCTATACGGTGACGTCGGAGAATGGGAAGTGGACTCGCAAGTACAATGTAGGGTATTCCACAGTGATGGATTTTCCATTACAATTAGACTTTGAGAAGTACATGTTAAATACGAAGAGTCAGTATCATATTTTTTATGAAGAGGTTGATGGTGTTGATGTGATGTCATGGTGGAGTTCAGGAAACCCAGGATATTGTTTGGCGGCGGCCAGTGCAGGTCCAGAGGACTATCCGACGGTATCTATAGAGGAAGGCTATGAAAACAGAGGAGCAAAGTTGACGACACGATATGCAGGAAGTTTTGGTAAGGCGGCAGGAATGCCAATAGCGGCGGGAAATCTTTTCTTGGGTTCTTTTGATGTGCAGCAGGCGTTGCGTTCACCATTGACAGCAACGCGGTTTGGTGTGATATTTACACATGAACCAGATTCCATTGTGGGGTATTACAAATACATGCCTGGACCACAGATGCGAGATGGTAAATATAAGCCGATAGATGGAGTGGATGATTACAATATTTATGCCATTTTGTATGAAAACACGGACTCGCAGGGGAATACGATAGTGTTGGATGGAACGAATTCTTTGAATAGTGAGTTTTTAGTGTTGTATGGTGAGGTTTCGGATGAAGACAGGAAGTCGACCGAGGAGTGGACTCGTTTTTCGTTCCCAATGAAACAAAAGAACGGAAAGACGGTTGACACGGATCGCTTGAGGAGATATGGATATAATTTTGCGATTGTGTTCACCTCAAGTAGAAACGGAGATAGCTTCACTGGAGCGGTAGGCAGTGAGTTGTGGGTTGACAAAGTTGAGATAAAGTGTAAGGAGACGGCGAACGAGGATAAAGAGTAAGGATAATCATGAAAGAAAGAGTAAGGAAGACAAATATCAAAAAGATAGTGGCGACTATCATAGTAGTGTTGTTGTCATTTGCGGTGTATGGAGGTGGTTATTCTGAGATTTATGGCGATGATTATAGTAGATCGAGGAAGACGAGAGAAGAGAGAGTGAAACTCCGTGAAGAAAAGAAAAGCGAGCGACAGCGGAATAAACTCTTTGCGGATAGCCTTAAAGGTACTATTGAGAGGGGGAATGTGGATTCTGTCTATACAAATCATGAAGATACTACAAATAGGAGGAAATCATATTTTGAGGCAAAAATAGGATATCAAATAGGAGGAACAGTTCCTTTTCCTTTGCCAGCGCAGATGAGAAAGATCAATGGTTTTGCTCCGTTAGGCAATATATCCGTTCAATTGTGGGCGGTCATACCAGTGGGACGACGTTGGGAATTGATGTCGGGATTGAAGGTGGATCGAAAGGGAATGACCTCGAAGGCTACGGTGAAGGATTATAGTATGTCCATTCAAGATGAGGATGGAGGAACGATATCCGGACGGTGGACAGGAGACGTTACGATGACGGCAGATCAGTGGTATCTGTCTATTCCGGTAGATGCGGCGTTTTATATCACAGAGAGAGGAAAAGTAAGAGTAGGTGCTTTTTTTAGTTTTTTGACGGGGGGAAAGTTTAATGGAGAAGTGTATAATGGCTATCTACGAGAGGGAGACCCTACGGGTGCGAAAATAGAAGTAGATGACAAGCCGCAGTCGTTTGATTTTTCTGGGGATTTACGTCGCTATCAATGGGGAGTTACCTTAGGAGGAGAGTGGAGCATATACAAGAGGTTGGTGGCTTTTGTTGATTTAGATTGGGGTTTTAAAAACATTTTTGTGGATGAATTTAAAACAATCACGTTTGATATGTTTCCAATTTATGGGACGATAGGAGTTGGATATGCCTTTAAATAGTGTATTGTCACAGAAATTTTATAATTTTGCGCAATGATTTCGTAAAAATGTCGTTTTTGAAAAATAAAAGCGAAAAGGTTGCGTTTCTCAATAGAAGTTTTGAGTGAGGATAAATTGAAAAAGCTGTTTTTATTCATATTGTTTTCTTGTATGGCGTTGATGGGGGTTAATGCCGAGCATGCGCATGGTCGTACGAACTACCTGATTAACGCGGATAATCGTTTGTATCATTTTGGGTTCATATTAGGATTGAACATGATGGATTTTAATCCGGAGAACGCAGCGATAGCAGATGAAGATGGCAAGATATGGTATGGAGAGGACACGAGAATGTCGCCTGGGTTTTCTGTGGGGATTATATCAGACTTAAGGATTTTCAGGTGGTTGAATTTGAGATTCTGTCCGATTTTGTTGTTTAATGAGCGGCATATGCGGTTTTATGACGTGGATGGCAATGAGAGTCCTGAGGGTGATATGATGGTGCAGTCGAATATTATGGAATTTCCGTTGACATTCAAGATAAGAGGTCAGCGCAAGAATAACTATCGCCCCTATCTATTGGCGGGAGCGGCGATGACGGTGGATATGGGAAGAGACTCGGAGGCTACCTTGATGTTAAAACAGGTGGATTATGGAGTTGAATTTGGAGTGGGATGTGATTTCTACCTTCCTTATTTTAAGATTGCGCCTGAGTTTAAGGTTTATTTAGGACTTGGAGATGTTTTGAATCGCAACAGACCAGAAATTGCGGATATTACGGAGATGAAATATACTAATACGTTGTCGAAGTTGACGTCGAGGATGTTTATTTTGTCATTTAATTTTGAGTAAATTGTCTCACTCTCGATGAGTGTATTTATACGCATTTGAGAGGGAATCTTATCTTCTTTCCCTTTTCAAATGTTGACGTTTTTTATTACAGGTCAAAGACGAGTATTGTAGATTGTGGAAGGATGGCTTTTTGTTTGTGAAATCGGTGTTGGAAAATTTCGCATTTCTTTTAAAAACACTGTATATTTACGGAACTTTCGTGTGTTGGCAAGAGATTTGAGATGAGGAAGCGTAGAAAAGGAAAAGTTGAGAAAAAGTAAGAGCAGAAGTGTATGATATCATTGGATAAAATGAAGAAAATAGGAAGTCTAATTGTTGCTATAGGTATGACGGCAACAAGTATGGCAGCGACATGCACGTTGGGATCGACGGATTTTGACGTGTCTTCGTCGTTATGCACCATTGATTTGACGAATGATGCGGATGGGTGGTTCAGCGATGAGGTAGGAGATTTGTTGTCTGAGTTGGCCGCCACGGGGTGTACATGGTATGGAGCCCCATCGGATGTGATTCAAACGGGAATTACGACGTATAGTTTGCACGTGCCGGGAGAGTTGATAACGTCTGAGGCGTGGCAGGCAGATTCGGTAACCAATGATGTGGCGAAAAATACGGTAGGTTATTCCGCGATAGTTTCGAATCCGAAGCTGATAAGTCCGATTTTGGGAAGTGGAAGTGGGTCGGCTATGTTAGTCAACTTTGGAACCAGTCATGACAAATCATACATTTTTTCATACACGGCGACTGGATTAGAGCCAAATTCAGAGGTGTCGTTTACGGTTGACGTCTACAATCTGTTGGACTATGAGTCGTTGGCCGCATCGGCGGAAGCGCAAGGTTTGAAGGAGGGGAACATCAAGATTTTTGGTGCAGACTATAATATCGCGCAAGGGAAGTGGTATGGAAACGGAAGCAATGGTTTGGATTGTAAGTTCTCTACTAAGTTAAATTCCAATGGTACGTTGGATGGAGGAAAGTCGATACAGCCGATGCCTGGAATGATGGAGACTTATACCTACAAAGGAACGTCAGATGAGAATGGTAGCATCACATTCTACATAGGAAGAGCGGGCGGAAAGTGTGGTATTCCGTTAGGTTTTGACAACATTCGAGTTGAGGGACAAATAAAGCCGGTTATTTCTTATTCGGGAAATCCTTGTCCTGCGATGCCGATATTAGTTCGTTTAAAAGATACATATCCTGCAGGGACGACCTATAGTTGGGAAGAGAGTGTAACAGGAAAGACGGGAACAGGAAGCTCGTTCAATTTTGAGGCGCCATCTGCAGGAACTTACAACATACAGGCGACAGTAACCGTGCCGGGGTGTGAGCCAGCGACGAGTGATGTTTACAGTTTGACCGTGAATGACTGTTGTAGTGATGAGGATGGCAATCCGATGGCGATGGTTGATGTTTTCTTTGATGATTTTGGCTCATTCTCAGGCACGCTGTATACATATACAGATTTAAATGGAGAGTTGCAGACGGCGACCGCAACGGATAAGTTGAATGGAAAGAGTCCGTGTGTAAGTGATTTGAAGAATAATGGAGCGGCGGTAAAGTTCAAGTATAATCATGAAATATACACTGAAGGATATGCCATAAGTACTATAGATCCATATACGGGGAATCTGATATCCCATGATGGGGACACGAATGGAGGGTTCTTGGTGATGGATATTAAGACGAGCGGATGGAATGGAAAATCACTCTATGAACAGCAGGTTTGTGGATTGTGTCCAGGCAAGGAAGTGACGTTTGGTGCGGCAATTGGAGCAATCAATACGAATACTTCAAGTTCGGTAGGAACGTTGTCTGTTGAGTTGATAGGTGCTGATGGAAGTGTGTTATATACAAGTGGAGATGTGAAATTGACAAGACCAGAGTGGAAATGGTGTGGACAGACATTTACATTGCCAGCGGGAACGGAGGGTTGTGCGACGATGAAAATCGTCAGCAAAGAAGACAATTATTCTGCTAACGAACGAGGGGATTTCGCCCTTGACGACATTACGTTCCGAGTATGTTCACCACCAGACATCAACATGGACTATTCGTTGACGGGAAAGGCGCAAGATTTGTTGGATTTGTGTACCGATGATTTGTTGACATTGGAGGGAATCACCTCTTCTGCCTCCGAGAAATATTATGGAAGCACGATGAGTTATATGTTCCAATACACATACGATGACCCTAAGACTACAGATGCGGATAAGGTGAATTGGATTACTATGTCGGATGCATCCGGTAATACGATATTCAAAAGTTCAAAATTTGATATAGAAGACCCTGCCGACCATCCAGCGTTTGAGAAGATAAAAGATGGTGAAGAGGCGGAGGTTTATTTCCGTGTGGTTGTCGGTAAGGAAGAGACGTTGAAAGATCCGGCGGAGTTGAAGGTGAGCGCCTTGTCGCCTTGCCGTAATATCTCTGTATCTACGATGTATGTAACGGCAGGATTAAATTGTGCAAAATGTACGGAGCCAGATGCGAACGTGTTTACAGTAGAAGGAGGAAAATTCAATTCAACAAAGAATATCGTTGAAATGTGTGAAGAAGATGAAAAGATAAGCATTTCGTTAGAAAATGATATTCATGGTATAGATAAAGATGGAAAAGACTACTACGATTATACAGTGTCTTGGTATAAAGGAGAGTCGGTTGAAAAAGGTACGTTGATATCAGGAACATCAAAAGTGACGACTTCAGCGGATAGTAAAGGTTCTGTGTTAGAGGTCAACTATGCGGACGTAACGGAGGAAGGAGTAGAATATACTGTATACATACACGATAATTTTGACGCCAATCCGACGACGTGCGATAAGGGGTATACGATTACGGTAAAAGCGTTGCCTAAACCGACGGAAGTGTTAACCGATCCATCAGCGTTTTGTGAGGGGACTTTGTCAGTCTCTCCAGACGTCGTAATAGAGGGAAGTACCATCACTTGGTATGAAGATGCTGAAGCGACAACAGCGTTGACTTCTGCGCCAGATATTACAACGGTGACGGCGGGAGAGTCTCCTAAAGAGTATTTTTATATTGTTACAGATGAAACGACAGGTTGTGTTTCGGATGTAAATACGTATACGGTGACGGTAGATGCCATTCCTGAGGATTTGACGACAAAATTGACGCAGTATTTGAAGACAGAATCTCCATTTGTGGATATTATGACACAAAACACGGAGGCTGTAATGGGAGTAGAAGAAGGAGCGACTATAATGTGGTTAGGTCAGTATGAGACAGATGACGAACCTGCAGACAGGGAAGGAGCGTCATCGCAGGCACCAACTCCGGTTGCAAAGAGTTTAACAAGTTCAGACGATGAGACCTATTATTATTGGGTATATCAGGTGTCAGGGAAAGAAACTGCGTGTGAGAGTGGGTTGACGAAGCTTGAAGTGAAGATATTAGGAGCGCCTGCGCCAAACGTTTCGGATACAATATATTGTTTGAATGGAATGGCAGCAGAGCTTTCCGCCAATGCAGTGATTAATCAAGCGGATGCTACGAAAACCTATGAGTTGGTTTGGTATACAACAGCAACTGGAGGAACGGGAACAACAGCTGCTCCGACTCCATCGACTGCGGAATTAGGAGAGACAACCTATTATGTGTCGCAGAGGGATGCCAACAGCGTCAACAACGAGAGCACTCGTATGCCGATCAAGGTAACGGTAGTAGGTGTAATGGCTCCAGATCTGACCGCTTCCACGACAACCTATTGTAGGGGTGACGAGTCGACGGCCTTGCCAACGACTTTGACAGAAGATAATGCGAAATACTATTATGCGGACAAACTTGTTTGGAATGATGGGGTGGCGGATGGCGAAACATTCATACCAAGCACAGATGTTACGGAGAAGACGGAGTACACTTATACAGCAAAGCAATCATATACGATTCCAAATACGACGCAGACCTGTGAGAGCGAATCGTCGGCATTGGTTGTAACAGTGAATTTCACGACAGCCGTAGCGAATGAAGAGTATTCTTACCTTGCGGCTGAAGCCACAAGTAATCAGTTTGCGGCTATCACAACTAAGGGTTGGGAAGAGGAGAGTGGTTATACTTATTATTATATGATGGATGGTGAGTCTGCTTATACGACAACAATTCCAGCTCCGACTTATGATGTAAGTAAGTTATCGGGGCAGACGGCCGAGTTAATTTATACGGTTTATCGAGTTGATAAAACGACGAATTGTTTGAGTGAGACTTCTACTATTACGATAAAGATTAGTGATGCGCTTCCTCCAAAGGTAAAAGACGTGTTGTATTGCGAAGGAGAAACTCTTGCAGACCTAACTGCGGAGAAGCAAGCGCAAGGTACAAAGACCGTTGACAATTACACATTGCTTTGGTATGGAACGGATAAGCCAGCGAACACAACGGTAGCCGCTGTTTCAGAAGGAGATACCTATCCACTTTCTGGCTTGGCAACTGTTACGGGTAATGCGGTGACAACGACGTCATATTGGGTAGCTCAGCGAGATGAGGAAACAAAAGCAGTCAGTCCTGCACAGGAAATAGCAGTTATTGTCTACCCTAAACCAGTGTTGACTATCAAAGACCCTGCAACAGTCTGTGCGACACCAGTAGAGTTAGGTCCGGCGGTAACCTTAACCAATAAGGTGGATGGAATGACTTACACACAGAAATACTATGATGATGAATCTGCGACGGTGGAGAGAACTGCAACTTATGCTGTGAAATCGGGTATTTACTACGTCCAGAGTTCGTATGATGCGAAGGTAGATTCAAAGAATGTATGTGAGTCAGACGCTATGCCGATCACGGTGACGATTGACACTTTAGGTGTGAAGGTTGAGAATGTGGAGACTTGTCCGGACAAGAGTGCCACGTTCACTGCTGAGGCATCTTCTAATGTGGCAACGATTAGCTACGCTTGGAGTGGAGTAGGAGATACGGGTAATACGTCAGTCTTTGAAACAAAAAAATTCACGGGTGGAGATTACGGAGATGTATATAATTACACGTTGACGGTAACCGCGGGAACATGTCAGCAGACGAAAGATTTGACGGTAACCTTAGGTAATGGACCTGTTGTGGGAACATTGACATTGTCCGATCCAACGAATGAGGACACTCCGTCAAAAGTTTACACAAACGGATTGACGTCGGATGTCTTCTACTATTGTGGCGGTGATGTGGCGGTGATGCCAGATTATGAAGGTGACGGTGATTATGAGTTGACGGATCCTTCGGGGACAACCTCAACTGTTGCTCCATTCACGATTAATAAAGAAGGTACATACACTTTGACTTTCACCAACGGATGTCCTACTAAAGTTTCATTCACAATTAAAGATGCGCAAGTGAAAGCGACAGGAACAGCCTCCGATTTAGAAATTTGCGAGGGAGAGGCGTTTACCGCGGGATTGACGATCACGCCAGTAAACCAGGTGCCTTATTCTGTATCTTGGACGAAAGATGCGGTGGTAATGGCTGCTCAGCAGGGTGAAGCTTATACGATAAGTTCGGCTTCTCCAGATGATAGTGGTTTGTATGAGGCGACCGTTAATAGACAAGGATGTGTTTCAAAAGTCGAGATAGGGTCTTTGTTGGTAAAGCCATACATACGGTTGACGGAAAACGTTGCGCCAGTGGTTGTTCCAAGAGGAGAATCGACGATTTTGAATCTCACCATCAATACGCCTGCGGATGGCAACGTCTCAACGATTCAGTGGTTTGACAATGGCGGAGCAAGCTCTGTCAATAGTACAAGCTCGTATGCCATAGAGAATGTTACTACAGATCATACATACAAAATCACATTGAACGATCCAGACTATTGTCCTGCGGAAACAGAAATGATCGTTTGGGTGGATGCGGTTCTTCAGTTGGAGACGGATTTGGCCGATGTTTTGTGTGAAGGTCTCAATTATCAGTTGTCAATTGATACTGCAGGCACGGGTAAATTTAGAAGAACAGATGTTTCTCATTCTCTCACGTTGATTCAATCGATGGGAGGGACAACAAGTGATGTGACTAATAAATTGACGCAGAAAAATGGCAAGTTAGTCTATAGTTTCGTAGCTGACAAAGATGCAACCTTCACCATCAAGTTTGTCTATGGAGAACAGACGAAGACGAGCGAAGAGACGGTGACTGTCATTCCAACCATCAGTGTTACATTGCCAGAGCAACCGACAGTCTGTGGCGGAGAATCGGTAGATTTGAAAGTTACGAATATTGTACCTGATGGTACGACCATTGTTTGGACTTCAGATCCGACAATTCAGTCGTCTTTGGAGGCTACCTCTGTTACCGTAACACCTAAGTTCAATGAGGTGATTGCGAATAATCATCGCTCGATTTACTCTTATACGTTGAAGGCTGTCAATGAAGCATGTAGCAGTGAGGTACCTTTTGCTGTAACTGTTGAGGTGATTGAGCCTTTGAAGGGAGAGTTGACAGGAGTTTCTCCGATCTGTGAGGGGAATGCCTCCTCTGTATCTGCGGAGTCGTATCAAGCGGAGACTTACCAATGGAGTGTGGAAGGACAAGTGATTAGCGATGCTTCTTCTATAGCGGTCAATCCGACGGAAACGACCACCTATGCTGTAGCGATGACACGAGGGACGTGTGAGGCAACTGCTAACTATGTTGTAACGGTTACCTCAAATCCAGAGATTGTAGCAATGGATTCAGTAGGCATTCGTGACCGTGAAGTTCAGGTTAATCCTGCTAAGGGAACAGGAACGTTTACCTACTGGGTGGATGATAAGGAGTCGGCTGCCGACAACTTGACGGTGATTAAGAATCTCTCGTTCGGTGAGCATGTCGTTCATGTGCGAGATGTGAATGGTTGTCAATCGGAGTTTGCGTTCTCGTTAGTTGCTCCGTCGTTGATTGTACCTAATTACTTTTCTCCAAATGGAGATGGAGTTAATGACAAGTGGGTGATTCCGACTTTGGCAGAGATATATCCAAGCTCGGTTGTTCATATTTACGATCGTTATGGAAAGGTAATTGCCGAGTATTTAGGAGCGAGCGATGGTTGGGACGGAACGTATAACGGAAATGCAATGCCGTCGACCGATTATTGGTATGTTGTTGAGATTGAGGAAACGGAGACAAAATACACTGGCCACTTTACGTTGTTGAGAAGATAGAGGTTTTGATGAAAAAAAGATAGAGGAAACGAGAAGTATAGAAATATACTCCTCGTTTTTTTATGAAAAAATACAAGGTGAGAGAAAAAACAATTAATTTTGTCGTGTGATTATTGTCTTGGAAGTTGAGGAGTCTGAATTAACCGAAAGTTATAATGCAAGGATTTTGAACAGCAAGGTATTGTTAATTTTTGTTGTGGCGCTACTCACATCGTGTGCGAAAGGAGATGTCATATATATTGATGACGATGAGGAGTGGTTGAACGATCAACGTCCTCTTGTCTTTTTCCTCTATGCAGAGGAAGACTTAGGAGATCTGGGCTATGCTGATAATGTCTATCGAGGAGTTGTACGAGCTTCCGACTCAAATAATCTGTTATTGTCATGTGTTGAAACCTCTTCTGAGGTATTCGAAAAGACGTTTGATTCTTTTTTGTCAGTTTTGTCAAATTTAGAGGAAGATCGTAGGATTTTGGTTGTTGTCTTCAATAAAGGATATGAAGAGATATATCACTCGTATGAGGACTCTATTAAACAAATTGATGATGTAGACATTCTTTTTGTCGAAAGTAATGATTCCACGCTTTCTTCCTATACTCTTAACTGCGAGGATTATGGAGTATACTATTTGGCGGGGTGTGTTATCGGTAGTGGTCTTTCTGATGTTTTACGAATCTTATTAGTATCGGCTAATGGCACGAATATGATATTGGAAGGGATGAGGCGAGGATTTTGTGATGGTATAACTGCAACAAACAGCGAAATAGAAGTGAGTAATTACTATATATCAGATAGTTCTAACTATGGCTATGACGCGGAAGATATCTTGTATGAGTATTCGGACGAAATCAATAAAAAATATCAGTTGGTATTGCCATTGTGTGGAGGGTCGATACAAGGACTTTTACGATATAATCGTGAACACTCAGAGTCATTTTACACCATAGGTGTTGACGTTGATATGCAAGCATATTCGTCCAAAGTGCCCTTTTCTGTGGTACAACGGTTGGATGGAGCTGTGGAGAAGTGGATAAACCGTTGGGCGAAGGGAGAGAGTCAGGAAAGGCATCAGTCGTATGGGCTTGCAGATTCGTATACAGGAATTGTGGTGTCGGAGGGTTATAGAAACCAACTTGATGAGGTTGTTAGTCAATATCTACAAACGGCTATTGGCAAAGAGAAAGAATACCAAAATGAATAACATACGGTTTTGCTTCGCTTGTTGTGTATGTGCGCTACTGCTATTAGTGTGCTTGCCTTGTTGTGAAGATGCGCCAGATATGTATATTCATACATCAAGCCTTCGCACCGTAAGTTACAAGGTCGCCGTTGTTTTGCCTTTATCGAATAGTGAAGAGAAAGCACGCTATGAATCGACTGTCAGTTGGGCGTTGGAGAACCTGCGTAATGCGCAGAGGCTTGTGATGGAAGATGACGATACAACGATTGTCAGTCTTAGTGTTGAGTGGTATGACGAGTCAAAAGAGAATCTGACATTGCTTTCTAAACAACTGTCGCAACGTGATGACATACTTTTGACTATCGGACCGCTCTCTGACAATAACGTGAACATTATGGCGCAGGCGTTCTCTAATGAGGAGAAAGCGTTGATTGCGCCATGTGTGACGAGCGAGGACATTATTCGTAGATATTCTGGGGGGACGAATGTTGGAAGGAAAAATCCGTCGTTCCTTTGGTCTTTGTGTGAAACAGATGTTACTCAGTCGGAAGTAATGTTAGCGACAGCCTGGGAAGGAGGAGCCGAGACAGTGGCGTTAATATCGCCGGCAGACTCCTATGGGAAAACCTTCATTGAATGGGTCCCGTTTCAGGCGAACGAGTTGGGAATGACATTTGTCGCGTCTGATTCATACGTTGACAAGGAAGATTTGACAAAGGTAGCGCAGTCTGTCCTCTCCTCGGGGGTGCAGTGTGTTTTGTGTACTGTCCGATCCGTTGAAGAAGCCGAGGTGGTACTTAAAATCAAGAAGCAGATGGGAGACACTGCGCCTCGCCTGCTTTTCTCGGGAAGAACTTTGTCTGCCTCATTACCTAACTTGGGAGACCTTGCAGAGGGGGCGGAGGGAGTCGCACCCTATGCAGATCCTGAAACGGGTTTTCAGATAGCATACGAGGAGCATTTCAATACATCGCCTTCATTTGCGGAGGCACAACTTTACGATGCTGTATTACTCGCTGGCTTTGTGGCGTATGTAAAGAAATTTGTTTCTGAAAATCTCACGGCTATCAAAATATTGGAAAGGTTGACGACAATGGGAGACTATAATCGTATAGTGTGGAGCGAATTGGGAATGGCAGAAGTGTTGTTGACACTCAAACATGATATAGATTATACAGACCTGAGATTGGTGGGCGCGTGTGGACTTTTACGTTTCGACAGTGAAGTCTTTACGAACATAGTGGAGAGTACATACGCGCATTGGGTGGTATATGGTGGTCGTTTAATCTGTATAGACTACCATAAAAGTGATGGGAGCAAACGGGTCTCTTCTACGATGGCATCATGGAATTGGCGGGTGCAACAGCAGCAGACAATCGTTAACGAAGATGTCGGAATCAATTATAGTCCGATGAAAGATCGTTGGGCGTTGTTAGTGCAAGGATCCAATGGTTGGGAGAACTACCGCCATCAAGCGGATGTGCTTAACGTATATCAATTGTTAAAACAAAATGGATGGGATGACGAACACATTATCCTTATTATTTCAGACGACATTGCAGAATCTGAAAAAAATCCTTTTAAGGGGGAAGTAAGGGCGGATATTATGGGAGAAAATCTCTATTCAGGCATAACTATTGATTATGATTCAGACACTCTCACGGTTAAAGACATATCCGATATACTGAAGGGGAATCGAAGTGAGCATCTGCCAACGGTATTGGACACGGACGATCAAACAAATGTGTTGGTGTTCTGGAGTGGACATGGGTGTAGAAAGGGACAAAAGGAAGAGTCGGACGGCTTCAAATGGCGTAACAATGCGGTCTTTTCTGACGTGATGCTGCGTGATGCTCTTGAAACGATGAGCATAGAAAAGCGATATAGGAAAATGTTGTTACTATTCGAACCATGCTACTCTGAAATTATGATGAATCAGGTAGAGGGAATCGAAGGGATGCTTAGTTTCGCTAGCGCCAGTAAGAATGAGTCATCATTCGCAGACTGTTCCTATTCAGGTATTGGATGGATGAGCGATCGTTTTTCCAACAATATTGTCAGAAAAATGCGTGAGGATCCTGGAGTTACATTCTACAGCCTCTATTCGTATCTTGTCAAAAACACGCTTGGCTCACATGTTCATGTTGCCAATGCGTCAATGTTCGGTAACTTATTTCTTGTATCTCCTCAGGAATTTTTTCAATGGTGAGTACAGAGTGAAATTTAATAAAACTTGTGTGCATTATGAAAGTAATTAAGAAAGTTTTTTTTGCGTTGTCTTTCCTCTTTGCGGGAATGATAGCCGGGGTGTCATGTTCAGATGACTCCAATAATGAAGGGACCAGTGTTCAGGAAATCAATGGAATAACTGAACAAGAGACCATAGAGGTGGTTGACTCTGGTCGTGTGACATGGCATGATCATTTTGAGAAGATGATAAGAGAGGCCCAGTCAAGCAATGCCGATGAAGACGATGTTATGTTAACGTTTGCTCAAGAACAACTTGAAAAGGTTGATTCAATCGACAATGCAAACTTAGAGTCTATGGGAGTAAATGGAGCCGATGGAACTGATGGAAAGAACAGACTGATAGGTTACAAATGGGTAACTATTCGGTATCAGTCTGTCGATTGTAACAACAATCCTATAACGCTGTCCGAACTTGTTGTCTTCCCTTACAATAACATATTCGCAAATCCTCATCCAGACAACTTGATCATAGGATGTCACATTACGATAACGGCGAATAGAGAACGTCCTACCAACTACTATGACAATAGCCTTATGTCTGATGTTGGAATGCTTGCCCTTCATGCGTCAAGTAATATGACGGGTGCGGATCATGAGAATTTAGTGGTCATTCCAGATTATCAAGGATATGGAGTAAGTGCATCAGATGTTCACCCTTATCTTTATCAAAAACTAACTGCAAGACAGGTGGTGGATGGTGCCAATGCTGGTGTGAAGTGGTTTACGAGCAATGAGAAATCAATGGAGAATGATTGGAAATCTATATCGGTAGGATATTCGCAAGGAGGCTCTGTTGCCATGGCCGTGCATCGCTATATTGAGGAAAACAACTTGGCAGACCAGTTGCGTTTCCGAGGCTCTATTTGTGGTGATGGCCCATACGATCCGGTAGCTACATTGAAAGAGTACATAAATCAGGACCGTCTGTATATGCCAGTTGCTTTGGCTCTTATAATCAAGGGAATGTGCGATGCGAATCCGTATGTCGTTGGCAAGTATACTCCGTCGGACTACTTCACTGATGGTTTCGTCAGTACGGGTATTCTTGATAAGATCGCTTCGAAAAATTATTCTGCAACAGAAATTCAGCAATCCTTGGTGGATTATTCTGGCGAAGGGAAGAATTTCACGATGATGTTAAAAACCGAAGATGGAGAATATAAGCCTTATACTGCCAGCACGAAGAGTTCGTATAGTTGGGTGCTTTGTTCAAAGCCTGAGGCTTGCTATGCAGAGGTTAGTCAGGTGTTGCGTCCAGAGGTAATAGAGTACTTCAAAAATGGCAGCACGTCATCTGAATATGGTGAAAAAATGAAGGCTCTTGAAAATGCACTTGAAATGAACAATCTCACATTGTCATGGCAACCACAGCATCCGTTGGTTGCATTTCATTCTAAGAAGGACGAGGTCGTTCCGTTTGTCAATTATGAAAAAGCATCGGATCGCTTTTATAATTCAAATTTCAAAGGTATGCAATATGACTCGAAGACTTATACCCACGTCGGTACCGGTTCTTCTTTCTTTGCAATCTATGAGGGCCCTCTTTCAAAAAAATTGTTGAATAACAGTTGGCAAAGTTGGGGTCACGATAATGATATCTATACTTTAGCTGGTCTTTGGTGATAATGGGGAAGAAACAGCTTTTGATTGTTTTTGTCGCCACCTTTGTTGTGTCGTTTCTTATCGACTGGCAGGTTGGCGACACCTACTTTCGGCGCAATGGAACGATTCTTTCGGTTGATTTCTTTCTCAAATCAACGTTCCTTGTCGGCTCTTGCGTTGTTGGAGGGGTGATGGCAGATAGTAATTTTAATGTCTATATGCCTTTGCATGCTGTGGTAAGTCTTGTTGTGTTCACGGTCGTGTTTATGCTTGCCCTGTGGACGGCCATGTTCCTATATGCTGAGTATGGCGATTATTTCCGACATACGTTGTCCGAAATTGTCAAAGAATTTTTGGGCAAGGGTGATTTAGGTTTCCCGTTCGTCATTGTTTGGATTTCAGTCTGTCTTTGTTCTACGTTTGTTAAGTATATGATGAAGTATTGATATATATAATACCTTATGGCAAAGTGTTGATTTTCCACTTCGTCTGACACCTATGACAACCTGAGCAAGCGGACTTTCAAGTTCAAACAGATTCTCTTCATTTCTCTTTACCCATTTCTCTGGCTGATAACAACTAACATACTCTTTTTGTTCTGCCAGTACTTGAAGTATAGTCCTTTCTTCCACCATAACATTTCCCCCTTTCATTGTTTTATACTTGCAAATCTACCTAAAATGATTGATATATAACGATTTATACAATGCTAATTTCGCTAAAATGCAGAAAATACGACTTTAAATTATTGCTGTCCGCTAAAACTCAAAAGAGCATAATTATCCTGCCCGAAGCC
>CAVEVQ010000003.1:0-102157 GCA_963619325.1 Bacteroidaceae bacterium
TACAAGGCTTCGGGCAGGATAATTATGCTCTTTTGAGTTTTAGCGGACAGCAATAAAAAGTAATGACAAACTTTAAAACGACATAACATCAATATAGATAATTCAACTTTTTGACAGTCTCTAACAAGTTAAGAAAGAAGGCTCGCTTTCTTGTTGCGAGCCTTCTTTCTGAAATTCCTATCGGAATATATAATGAGGTTTGTCAAGGTGTCTTCTGATTTCTACTCGTTCATATCCACAGCATAGTAAACAACTTTGCCATTAGGTAAGATTCCTGAAATAAAGAGTGCTTTCTCTTCACTATCTTTAAGTTGCTTGATGGCTTTCTCTACATCATCAGTAGTAGAGACATTATTGTTGTTGACACGAAGGATAATACACCCCTTTGTGATTCCGGCTTGATGGAACTTACCTCCTTTTGTAACCTCTTTCACCTGCAATCCGTAATTGATGCCTAACGAACGTTTAGCAGAATCCGAAAGTGGCACTAACTGCGCTCCCAACACCTTTGGATCATAACTCTTCACAACATCAGTGTCTCCCTGCATATTCTTGAGCGTTACTGTGAGTTCCTTCTCACTCTTGTTCCGATCAATCGTGATCTTCACCTTGTCTCCTGGACGGAATCGACTGATCCTCTCTTGCAACTCAGCCACCGTCTTCACTTTCTGTCCATCTACTTTCGTGATTATATCCCCCACCTGAACGCCAGCCTCCTTGGCTGCACTCTTGTCAGCAATAGCGGCAACATACGCACCCTCCATCGTGTCGAGATTCTTTGACTTGGCGAAATCTGCGTCAATATCGTTAATCTGAATACCTAACAACGCACGCTGAACAACACCAAACTCCTTCAAGTCTGCCACCACCTTACTCATTATCGAGGTTGGAATAGCAAAGGAATAACCAGAATAGGATCCTGTCTGCGATGCAATGGCCGCATTGATGCCAACCAATTCCCCTTGTGTGTTGACAAGCGCCCCCCCACTATTGCCTGGGTTGACGGCAGCATCCGTCTGAATGAACGACTCTATTCTCATATCACCAGAGATAATATTGATGTTTCTGGCTTTCGCACTTACAATACCCGCCGTTACAGTAGACGTGAGGTTGAACGGATTACCGACGGCTAATACCCACTCGCCTACCTTTAATTCATCTGAATTTCCAACAGGAATCGTTGGAAGATCGTCCGCCTCAACCTTCAACAAGGCAAGATCTGTGGTTGGATCCGTTCCGACAATCTCCGCTTTGAACTGACGCTTGTCATTGAGCACGACACTCACTTGATTACTTCCCTCTACAACGTGATTATTCGTAACAATGTAGCCATCTTTCGTGAGGATAACTCCTGAACCAGAAGCTTGCTTCGTCTGCGGTTTCTGCTGTGAATATTGCTCTCCAAAGAAATATTCAAGGAATGGGTCGTTCACTCGCGTCTGCCGCACTTCGTAGGTGGTCATAACGTGAACGACGGCATTGACAGACTGATCGGCCGCATAGGTGAAGTCAACTGGCTGACTGCCGCGAGAATAAGAAGAATACTGTGCCGGAGTCTGTGCAGACTCTTTAATAATGACTTCTGTGTTTTTTCCATAATGATTGACGTAGAAGCAGGAGACGCCTGCTCCCACCACTGCTGCGGCTAAAACAAGACCGACAATTTTCATGCTTTTCATACTGTCTAACAACTAAAGTTTAACGTTTATTTTTTCAACGCAAAATTGTTGGATTATGTGTGTTCTGCGTATCTGCAAACAAACTTTTTAGAAAGATTTAACTATTAGATAGGGGATTTAACAATTACTAAGATTAGCAATGAAATTTTTTAAAAACCACAAAAAAAAAGGAGTTCGACGCAATCACCGAACTCCCATCTTATGTCTAATTCCCACTTTACGGAAAATCAACTTCACTTTGATTACTACAATACGACTTCTTTATCATAAAGCAATCTTCTTCATAACAATTTCAAATGCAGCATCCAATCCGTTGACATTCTTTCCTCCTGCTTGCGCAAAGAAAGGCTGTCCGCCACCTCCGCCTTGAATCTCCTTAGCAGCCTCGCGAACAATCTGCGTTGCATTCAGTCCTTTTGCCACAACGGAGTCTGAGAATGCGACCGTCAACGATGGTTTTCCTTCCCATTCCGCAGCTGATACAAACACCATCGCCTCGTCTTTCAACTCGTTTCTTAAACGGAAGGCAACAGACTTTATGACATCTGCAGGTGCATGTCTTCTTGTCGTGATAAAACGAACACCATTTTTCACCTCAGAATTTTGAACCAACTTTTCAACGCTTCTCTCCAACTTCTCTGCCATGAAAGCCTCAACGTCTTTCTTCATAGAGGCATTCTCTTCAATCAATTTCTTGATAGCCGCTACAATGTTAGGCGTGTTATTGAAGAAGGTACGCATATCACGAACCATATCCTGCTGCTCGTTCATCATCTCCTCCACCTTCACTCCTGTTATGGCTTCTATACGGCGTACTCCTGCCGCAACCGAACTCTCAGACAAGACACGAATCATTCCTATTTCGCCCGTAGACTTAACGTGCGTACCGCCACACAACTCCATCGATGGTCCGAACTTGATCATACGGACTGTGTCTCCATATTTCTCACCAAACAAAGCAATAGCTCCTTTATCTCTTGCCTCCTGAATAGACATATCACGGAACTCCTCCAACGGAATATTCTGACGAACCATTGAGTTGGCAAGTTGCTCCACCTTTCTAATCTCTTCATCAGTAACCTTCTGGAAGTGGGAGAAATCAAATCGAAGGGCATCTGGCGATACAAACGAACCTTTCTGCTCAACGTGCGTACCCAAAACCTGACGAAGGGCGTAGTCAAGCAAATGCGTTGCAGTGTGGTTGCAAGCGATGCGTTGGCGTCTCTCCTTGTCAATAACAGCATGAAAAGCGAGTGTTACATCCTCAGGCATTGCCTGCATTAAATGTACCGTCAAATTGTTTTCTTTCTTAGTGTCCAACACTTCGTATTTCTTACCATCCGCCTCGATGAATCC
The DNA here is from genome assembly GCA_963619325.1 of Bacteroidaceae bacterium. GTDB lineage: Bacteria > Bacteroidota > Bacteroidia > Bacteroidales > Paludibacteraceae > UBA1181. The sequence goes on from CAVEVQ010000003.1 coordinate 3,036, forward strand.
TGTATCGCCCAACTGGCCACCCATCTCTGCGTAGAACGGTGTCTCGTCAAACACAACCTGGAAAAACTCCTTATTCTTTTGCTTGATTTTTCTATAACGAAGAATGTTGACATCCGCCTCAAGGAAATCGTAACCGATGAACTTAGACTCTCCTTCATGCAACGTAACCCAGTCGCCCGTCTCTACAGAAGCAGCGTTACGAGCACGTTCTTTTTGTTTCTGCATCTCCACATTGAACTCCGCCTCGTTGATGGTCATTCCGTTTTCACGAAGAATCAACTCGGTCAAGTCAAGAGGAAATCCGTATGTATCATATAAAGTGAATCCGTCAACACCGGAGATTTCTGTCTTGCCAGCAGCTTTCGTATCAGACATCACCTTATCCAAAAGGCGAATACCCAACTCCAACGTACGCAAGAAAGATTCTTCTTCCTCCTTCATCACTTTCACAACCAAGTTTTCTTGTGCTATCAACTCAGGATATGCATCTCCCATCGTTTCTATTAAAACTGGCACTAGCTTATACATAAAAGCGGCACGCTGTCCTAAGAACGTGTAGCCATAACGAACCGCACGACGAAGAATACGACGGATAACGTAACCTGCTTTTGCGTTTGAAGGCAACTGCCCATCCGTGATGGAGAACGCGATCGTACGAACGTGGTCTGCAATCACACGCATAGCAATGTCCGTCTCCCTCTTTTTACCATATTCTACATTAGCAATCTTTCCAATCTCCTTGATGATAGGTTGGAACACATCTGTGTCATAGTTTGATTTCTTTCCCTGTAGAGCCATACAAAGACGCTCAAAACCCATACCTGTATCAACATGCTTCGCTGGAAGCGGTTCAAGAGAACCATCAGCCTTACGGTTAAACTGCATAAACACGTTGTTCCAGATCTCTATCACCTGTGGGTTATCTTTATTGACCAATTCCACTCCCGGCACCTTCTCTCTCTCTTCGTCATCACGAAGATCGATATGGATTTCAGAGCATGGACCACAAGGCCCTGTCTCTCCCATTTCCCAGAAGTTGTCATGTTTATTTCCGTTGATGATACGATCTTTTGGCAAAAACTGAGCCCAGATCGCAGCAGCCTCGTCATCGCGTTCAAGATTGTCTTCTTTGCTACCTTCGAAAACGGTAGCATACAAACGATTAGGATCTATTTTAAGGACATCCACTAAATACTCCCAAGCCCAGGAAATCGCCTCTTTCTTGAAATAATCGCCAAAAGACCAATTACCTAACATCTCGAACATGGTGTGGTGATAGGTGTCCAAACCTACCTCTTCCAAATCGTTGTGTTTACCACTCACACGAAGGCATTTCTGCGAATCCGCGACACGTGGATATTTTCGTGGTTGGTTACCCAAAAATATGTCCTTGAACTGGTTCATACCAGCATTCGTGAACATCAATGTAGGGTCGTTTTTAACGACCATCGGCGCAGAAGGTACAATTGTATGCCCTTTTGAAGCGAAGAAATCGGTAAACGATTTGCGAATTTCCTTAGCTGTTAACATGTTAATACAAATTATTCAGACCGCAAAATTAACACTTTTCCAAAAAAATTCCACAAAAAAACGCTATCTTTGCGAGGCGAAAGAAAACGAAATGTCTACACTTATAAATCTTGTTTCGTAATGTCTAAGGCAAAATTTCAGTTCAATCCTAAAACGCTATCCTACGAAAGGGTTGACAATACCATAAAGCATATATTTTCAAACTTTTTAGTCCACCTGATAAGTGGAATCCTCGTTGGCTTGGCTTTCTTCGTTATCTTCGCCCTCTTCATACACTCTCCTCGCGAGAAGGAACTCAAAAGCCGCAACGCAGAGATAGAGGCCCAACTTCAATTAGTCAACACGCAATTGGACGAGATTCAAGAGGTTTTGAGCGACATAGAACAAAGAGACAACCAACTCTACCGAGTCGTGGTCCAAGCCGACCCAATCGCCAACAACATCCGACGAACTTCCCGCTCTCAAGGAAAATACACCGAAATTAGAGAAAAAACGAATTCGGACATCGCCGCTTCAACCGCCGCACTGATCGACGATGTTCGCCGCCGACTTTACATACAGTCGCTCTCTTTCGATGAGGTTACCAACCTTGTCAAAAACAAGGAGGAAATGTTGCTTTGTATTCCTGGTATTCAGCCTGTTAAAAATCAAGACCTTAGACGAATGGCATCTGGTTTTGGTATGCGCATCGATCCTGTCTACAAAACTCCTAAATTTCACGCTGGCATGGATTTTTCTGGCGATATCGGAACAGAAATCTACGCTACCGGGAAAGGAACTATCGAATTCAAAGGATGGATGCAAGGCTACGGCAACGCCGTCATCATCAACCATGGATATGGTTATAAAACGCTCTACGGGCACCTGAACGGATTCGTAAAGAACCAAAAAGTGGGGACGAAAGTAAACCGAGGCGATGTCATCGCCTATATGGGTAACACGGGTAAATCAACAGGTCCGCACCTGCACTACGAAGTACATTACCGCGACAAAGTTACCGACCCGAGAAATTTCTACTACATAGACCTCTCCCCAGAAGAGTATGACGAAATGATCCAAATCACCTCCAACAATGGAAACGTGTACGATTAGCCACTATCCTACCATCCTGAGTTACGAATGTGAAAGGTATATCATTTACACATATTATTATACATGAAGTTTCTTACTGAAATTCCATTAAAAAAAGAGTTAGAAATCAATCATAACCACAGAATCCTACTCTTGGGATCCTGCTTTACTGAGAATATCGGACGAAAATTGGAAGCGTGTCATTTTGACGTATCTTGCAATCCGTTAGGCATCCTATTCAATCCCGTCTCCATACAGCAAACCGTCGAACGAATTATAGAAGATACAAAAGTGACGGAAAATGAAGTCTTTGAAACAGATGGTGTATGGAACTCTTTCAATTTTCATAGCCAATTTGCGCGATGTTCTCTCTCTGAGTATATCTCTAATGTCAACCAACAAATCAATTTAACACACCGATTCATTCAAGATACAGATTTTGTTTTCATCACCCTGGGAACAGCATGGGTGTATGAAGAAAACGAAAGCAAGCATATTGTCGCCAACTGCCACAAAGTTCCATCCAACCGTTTTTCCAGGAGACGCATCTCCGAGTCAGAATGCACAGACAGACTGATGACAATTGCAAAACAACTAAAAAAAACAAATGAAAAGGTGAATGTCATCTTCACGGTAAGCCCTATTCGCCATTGGAAAGACGGGGCGCACGGCAATCAACTCAGCAAGTCTATTCTTTTGTTGTCTGTCGACAATGTATGCTGTGAAATGCAAAATTGCCACTATTTCCCATCCTACGAACTAATGTTAGACGAGTTGCGCGACTACCGCTTCTACGCAGAAGACTTACTCCACCCTAACGACCTCGCTCAAACGTATATCTGGGAAAAGTTCGTCGACACCTATTTCAGTGAGGAAACAAAAAAAATCAACAAAGAAGTTATCAGCCTCGAACAGGCTCTCAACCATCGTCCCATCAATCCCAATAGCGCAAGTTTCAAACGATTTCAAGAAGAAACCCAAAATAAGAAAGAAATACTCGTGCAGAAATACCCATTTTTGCATTTTTAAACTAAATCAGAAAAACAAATAAGCAATGTCCGCACCATATCAAGGCAAAAAAGTACTATTCCACACCTTAGGATGCAAACTCAATTTTGCCGAGAGTTCCTCCATTGAGAAGCAACTCTTAGAAGAGGGGTTTTTGAAAACCGAAAAAGACGAAACTCCAGATGTCTGCATCATCAATACCTGCTCGGTTACCGAAGTGGCAGACCGTAAAGACAGACAAGCCATAAAACAGATTATCACCAAATATCCAAATGCTTTTATTGTCGTCATTGGTTGCTACGCACAACTGAAACCTGACATGATCGGGGATATTGAAGGGGTTGACCTCATTTTGGGCATGCAAAACAAATTCGACATTTCAATGCATCTGCACGATCTTCAAAAGACAGGAGAGACTCAGATCATACACACAGAGAGAAACAGCATCGACAAATTCTTCCCCTCCTGCACAAAAGGAGACAGAACACGCTATTGGCTCAAAGTGCAGGACGGATGCGACAATTTCTGCACCTATTGCACCGTTCCTATCGCACGAGGGAAAAGTCGCAACGACACCGTCAAAAACACGGTCATACAAGCGCAAAAAGCCGTCGATGCAGGGGCAAAAGAGATTGTCATCTCAGGTGTCAACATCGGTGATTTCGGGAAATCCACTGGAGAAAACTTTTTCCAACTCATCCAGGGATTAGATGAAATAGAAGGCGAATTTCGTTATCGGATCTCCTCCATTGAACCCGATTTGCTAACAGACGAAATCATTCAGTTCATATCAGAATCCAAACATTTTGTGCCACACCTCCACATCCCATTACAGTCGGGTTGCGACGAAGTATTGGCACTCATGCACCGACACTACAAGACACAATTATTCTCAGAAAAGATTGCGACCATCAAAAATAGGATGCCGGAAACATTTATCGGAATTGATGTCATTGTCGGGACAAACGGCGAAACAGAAGAGTATTTTGAAAAGACAAAAGTCTTCTTGCAAGATTTAAATTTCGCACAACTCCATGTTTTCAGTTATTCAGAACGCCCCAACACTCAAGCATTGCTCTTAGGGCAAAAAGTATCACCTACCGAAAAAAAGCGAAGAAGCGAAATTCTCCACGCCCTGTCGGAGAAGAAAAGAATCGCTTTCTACCAGTCGCAAATCGGCAAAAGAAAAAAAGTCTTGTGGGAAGGGAAAAAAAACAGTGGCATGATGCATGGCTTTACAGAAAACTATGTCTTAGTTGAGACACCATACGATACAATGAAAGTCAATACGATAGAAGACATCATATTGGGCGATTTTAACGAAGACAAAAGTGCTTTGAGAAGTAGCATTTAAGGAAAGAAAAAGCAATAAGACATTATGTTTTTTAGCATTATTTAAGAGTTTTTACTTTCAATGAAACAAGAGAACGCAAAAAAATCGTATATTTGCAAAAAATTTAAAAACCTATAAAAATTATTGAATATGTTACAACATTCAGTAGGAGACAACGCCGGTAAAATTTGGCGTCTTTTAAATGATAAGGGCGAGTTGACGTTCACACAGATCAAGAAAGAGCTTAAAGGCAAAAACGAAGAACTCTACATGTCAATTGGTTGGTTACTTCGTGAGAATGTCATCAGTTGTCGCGAAGAAGACGACAAATTATACTATAGTTCAAAATAACCATTCGTTTTTTGACGGTATAAAAGAACAGAGGAGAGTTTCACTGAGTGAAGCCCTCCTCTCCTTTTTCATAATGTTGTTTCCACTTAGTTTCTTAATCCAGAAACCATAGATTTGTATGTTATGAAAACATATTCAATGCTCTCACCTATATCTTTTTCTTAATAGTGTTTGCTTTCGTGATAAATAATTAAATAAGAAATCAAAAATCATGCTTCAAATGTTTGTTTTCAAACCCTGTTTGTAAGTCTGTCTGTTTGTCTGTAAACCTGTTTACTGTTTGTTACTTTTCCCTGTTTGCTACAAGTACAAAAGTATGTCCACACTACGAACTCTTTGTTCGTAAAAAAACAAAATGTTAAAAAGTTATTTCAGAGAACAACGAAGTGCTTCATACGCTTTCGCCATCTCTCGAGCATGAAGCTCAATCTCATCTTGAATATATTGAGGAGACAAAACAATAAGACTCGCACCACACGATGAGAGTTCTCGTATTAATTCATAGTTATATTTGCAATCTATTGAGAAAAATGATCCTTCAACATCTTTTAAAGAAGGATATTGCTTTCGAAGTGTCTCTTCTTCTTGCTTAAGGTATCGCTGAGACTCGTGCAAAGGTTTCGTCCGCACATAGCAAGATTGCAACGAAGACGCCCAAAAAACAATATGTTCAACGGGTTTGTCATCTCCCAAATTGGTTACGCCGATAATGTCCTCAAAATAGGCTTCCTTTTCACCTGTATATTCTACATATTCATAAGACGGCAAAGGAGTCAAATCCTTGATTCGGTCTAAAGCAAAGCATACGAGTCCATCTTTCCCATACGGGATGCCGAAAACGAACCACCTTCGATTGTGTTCTTTCAAAAAAGTCGGAGAAATCTGATATGTTTTGATATTTCCTATTTCAACAAACTTCTCATACTTCAGTTCTACCACCACCTTGTGAGAAATGGCTGAAAACACCTCGCCGATACGATTTGTGTTCATCAGCGGGTTTTTGTCTATCAAGACAATTTTCTCAGGATACGACTCGTCTAAGTCCTTCCGCATCTCTTCTAAAGCCTCAAATTCCGGTAGTCCGTCGAACTGACCGATCATTGTGAGCAACTGCGACATTAGATATTTCTCATCATCGGTCATTTCTTTTTTAAAAATAGAGAAAGTAGGCGAAGGATAACGCAAACACCGTTTCTTGAAAAATCTTCCCAGTATATTTCTTGCATTTACAGAAACTCGTTCAATCGGTGTTATCGTCTCTTCAAGATACGCAATATCTTTCTCTACGCAGCGACGTGTAACAGGTAATATATCCATTCCCGCAAGACGCCTGTTCATTTCAGCTGTAAGGTCGTTTAACGAATATTGGTGATGCCTATCACTTAGCAATTCATCCAATATCCGGTATCGAGTAAAGGCATTTTTATTATTAGGCATCTTGAGGAAAAACTATTTGCAAACCTTCAAACCTTGTAAAGCGGAAGCACTGCTCGGTTGAATCAGCAAAGCCTGACTAAAAAGCTGACGTGCTTTTTCAATATTTTTCAAGTAGTAGTTGTTCCAAGCGGAAAGTATCACAATATCATAGTCGAATGGATAATTAGCCTCAATCTTATTGAAATAAGGCGCGGCCTTTTCATATTCTCCCACGTTGTAGAACATCAAACCACGGTAGTAATTGGCTTTACTATTATTAGGATCCAATTTTAAAATCGCATCATATTGCGAGGCGACACGCTTCCATTCTTTCAACTTGGCGGCTGGCAAGACATAACCAAAGCGAGCTTCTATCGAATTAGGACGCATTTGAATGCTTTTCGCATAACGCAACATTGACGTTTTATATTCTCCCTTATTGTAATAGAGCCACCCCAAACGCAGGTTGACCGCATAGGAATCTTCTTTGAGAGCCAATAAAACATCTATCCCTTGTGAGTAATCCTTAGACGACTCATATTCATAACTTTTACGAAAAGCTGCTGCTCTTTTCTGCACACCCTCCCCTTGCGAAAACGACGCTAAAGACGTCGCCAACACAAAAAAGAAAGTAGTCAAAATTCTTAAAAGATTTTTATTCCTTTTCTCTATGTAATCGTCTAAAAATTCCATTTTACCCCCATTGACAAAAGATGATCAGAGACATCCTCTTGAATTTCATAAAAATCATTGTCACTCACATTGACTGCCGAACTAACTCGCCGTGTCATTCTGTAAGTTAAATTAAACCTTAACATTTCGGAAAGCACAATATAAGCAGACAACGAGGCTCTGTACTTTGTGTTTTCATTGGTCAAAGATACAATATTTGCATCAGAATCTTCATAACCTTTTTGATTACCTACTAAAAAAGATGCTTCTAACCATAAAAACCGAGTGGTTTTCACACCGATAATCTCCTCAATGATTGGGAAATTCTCAAATTTGTTTGAATTTTTGCGAATAAAGTCTTTGGAATTATTAGAATTATCGTTTCTCAATAGAGCAGCGACCTTCGTCTTCAGATAGAAATCTAAATTTCCCATTGGCATCCATAAAAATGACGTTCCAAACTGCGATACATTGTAGCTCCAATATCGAAGATAAGAGGCACGAAAAGAGAAAGCAAACTGATTGTAGGTCTTATATAGCGACAATCCCACTAAATAGTAAGGTTTTGTAATCTCTTCTACGGAAGAAATGTATTTTGATTGAAAGTCTTTATTCACATCCCCACTAAAAAGTTTCTCAGATTCATTTTTCAAAAAATTATCGCCTCCACCTTCATACACATTTAGGTCTGTGGCTGTTGTGTCAATAATATAACGTGGCAATGTCCTGTTCATCAAGATGAAACGTCCGAAGACAGAAATTGTGAAATTCTTAGGCAATAAAAAGCAAGACTCCAGACCATACCCCACATGCCTATCCTTCACCTCTAAAGAAAATTGCCGTTGCATAGTTTTCGTGCTTTCAGCATTATTTCCAAACTCTATATCCGTCTCTTCATTGGCAGAAGAGACATCAAAATAAGAGGTGTAAGGAGAATTTTGGAATTCCAACGTATGCTTGAAACGACAAACAGAACCTACATCGTGTGAAAAAGAACCTCTCACTTCCCAATATTCACCTGCATCATAATAATAGGAAGAGGAATAATTCATTGCCTCATGCGTTTTACTCGCTTCATGCGACCAAGCTCCTTCTATCAACAAAGTCTTTGGCGTTGAATATTGTTTCACCGGACTCCTTCGATTGAGCCACTGCGACACATCATAAAAGAGTTTAGTACTTTGCGCATCATACGGGTTCTCTGCATAGACTTTTGATAGATGTTCATACGCTTTCGCATAATTTTTCATCTCAATCCAAGATTGCGCAATCCAATATTCCTTCTGCAACGCATTCTCGGCAGAATCCAACAACGTTACATCATTCCACAAAAACTCATAGGTGTCTTCTTTTGAATATTCACCCAAAGTGCTGTCTCTCATTTGCGAGTATCCTAAAACATCAAGCATAAGAAACGCTATCAGCACAAGCAACTTATGCAACTGATTCGCTTGCAAAGACTCCTTTTTATGCAATTTTTCCGAATTCATACATTCTCCTACTTGATGTTCAGTCTAATATTCCACTCCCTACTTTCACTTTTTTTCTTTTCTGAGACTTCTATTTTTCGTACCGCCCCATCTTGCGTTACCGTCACAAAATCGAAAGACTGCGTCACATATTTAAAAGTCTTTTTTTCGCAATGCGACCTAAAGTCAGAGCCATCACTCGTTGCCTTGAACCTATAATCCATAAACGAGAAATAGGGAGCAAGGAAATCCTGTAACAAACCCACCAAGCCGAATGGCTTCAGAGTAAGTGGCATAGCCTCCTCCAACACATATTTTTCAGATAAGAATAGAACCCTATAATTAGAAAGGAAGAAATAAAAGAGATTAGATTTTTGAGTGCCTACATAACGTTGAAAACAGAAATCTCCATTTCTAAGCGAGAACCACGCCTTCGCTTTCGTCTCCCAGCAATAAAGAAGCGTGTAACCATACTCCGTGCAAACCTGCCACGTCTCCTCACCATAAATATCAGAAATAGCCGTCATACACATTCCAACACGCAGGTTATAGTTCTGCGCAATCTGTTCATCTCGAACAAAATTCTCCACCACCTGGTTTTCTACAGGAATTCCTACTAAACATGGAGAATTAGTTAATCCGCCACGACTCAAGTAATTAGACAAGGGATAAGAGAAAGTAGGCGCACCAACGTATGCCTCCGTCTGGAATTGAAAATGAAGATGCGGAAATGGAGACAAACCGGAATTACCACACAAACCCAACAGATCGCCCATCCGAACACCATCACCCAACTTGCAGCGAACAGAACCTTTTTGCAGATGAGCGACAACAGAATACAATTCGTCTGTATGCTTCAAAACCACATAATTTCCCCAATTTTGAGCTCGATTCTCTACTCCTATCTCATTGTCTTCCACGTCATTACAAACAGCAACCACCTCACCATTCCCCACTGCAATGACAGGTTTGCCAAAACAATAATAATCCTTGACACACAAACCATCTCCTTTGTACTGTCTGTCTTCATACTCTATAATGAAATCCAAGGCATGTTGCCAAAGACCCTTGTGTGTATAAGCCCCATTATAGCCTTGAGAAACCTTCCATTCTCCCATAAAAGGCAGACTGAATGGCGCATAATACAGATAGTCAAAACGTTTAACATTCACTAAGTTATAGTAGACATTTTCTTCTGGCGTAGCCTCAACGAAAAAAGAAAAATAAGGCGGATTTTTTGTAGATGTCCTATTTCTCAACGTAAATAGGAAAAGTAGACAAACCACGCAGAATGCCAAAGAATAGGTTGGCAGCATGAAGTAGGAAAGCAAACGATGAGAAGAATAGACCACAAGAAATTGAGGCGGAACTAAAAGCAGTATCCACAAAAGCGTAGATTTTGATGAGACAAGATAGCAACCACCCACCGCCATTGCCGTGAAAATGAAATTAAATCCAAAATACACAAAAGGTACATGGAACATCTCAAAGTTGAACACTTCATACACGAAATAGGCAAACAAAAAACCTATCAACGACATTGTGGCAGATATACGGGAAAACAATAGCAGCGAAATCGCCAACAATAGACCTGTGAAGTAGTTTGCTTGAAAGAAAATATACCCCAAACTAGTAAAGAAAAGAAGCAATGGTCGTGGCAGATTCTGCCAAAATGGAAGGCTGGAAAGTTGCTCCACCCAAAAGAACGGTTTGTTCTGCATCTGTAAAAAATCAAATCCTGCCTCGCAAGCTTCAAACTGTTGGAAAACCAGCAAAACAAGCCATAGACAAAGTAGAAACGGTATGCAAAGAGACGGCAAACCATATTTTTGGAACATCGTCTCTAACGAAACCGTCAGTAGCAAAACCACCACAGAAACGGCAAAAACCAACGAAATCAAAGTCGCATTATAGGGGAACAACGCACCTAACGCATTTCCCACCAAGACGGCATTGAAGCCATAGAGTCCTATTTGTGTTTTATAACGATTGAGTTCTAATGAAATTGCAAAAGCATTGACCAACATACAGCAGAACAAGCCGCACAGACCCTGCGAAGGATAAAACATCGTCAGGACAAGCAAAAAAACACCTAACCAACTGCTCCGCGAGAAAAAAGTCGCAGCATAACTATTGGCTATACTCTGAAGGAAAAAAACAACCTCTTCCGTCAATCCTTCTTTTTCTATCTTCGTTTCAACTTCCATCCAATTCTACTCTTCTTCTAAGCGCACCACATCCTCAAAAGTCTCCGACTTCCGCAGAATGGAGACATGCCCATCACAACCCACCATCACCACCGCCGGACGATAGCTGATAAACTGCATCCACTGCGTTACATTATACGCCCCAACATAATGAATCAGCAAAAGTCGCCCTCTGCTCAGCGGAGGCAAAGCCACTCGCTCTCTGATTACATCTATGTTCATGCACAGAGGTCCTGTAAGATAGGTTTCCTCAACATAGCGAGAACTACTTCCAACAACAGAAATCTTATGATTATACCAATAGGAAGTGAAAAGGAGATTGACTCCAGCATCTATCACCATGTTCGTTCTTCCATCTGGCAAACGTTTGTTAGTCAACACTGTAGTAGCAAGATAGCCCGCATCGTCAATGAGCGCACGCCCCGTCTCCAACACCAACATCGGACGATGAGTCAACTCACCTTTCAATAACACTGACGTAATTGCTTCTGCATAATCATCAAACGAAGGCGCCAAATCCTCGCCATTCACATACGAACCTTTCAAAGAATTACGAGATGCAAAACCTCCTCCTAAATCAATGTATTTCAACGGGTTATTATACTCTCTTTCTATCCTGACAGCCAAATTCATCATTTTCTCAGCTGACTTTGCATAGGCGTCCACAGAGAGAACGAACGTGCCGATGTGACAATGAATGCCCTGCAAAGAAACATGTTCATTTGACATGACTAACTTGATGACATTCCAAGCCTCTCCATTCTCATAATTGAAGCCAAAACGATTCCAATGAGGATAAACTCCAACATCTAAATTGACACGAACACCGACAGATGCGACTTTCTTTTCAGCTTCGGCAATCCTCACCAAACGATAAAACTCTAACAGATTATCAATGTGTATCAATGAGTTATTACGGACAGCCAATTTCAAATCGTCATCACTTTTGGATGGTCCATTGAAGATGATATGCGATGGATCACATCCATTCATTAATGCTTTCTGATACTCAAAGCCTGAAACGACCTCCGCCCAACTACCTTCTTCATGAAATATCTTGCAAATCTTCGACAAGTAATTTGTCTTATACGACCACGCAAAAGACACAGACGGATATCGCGTCTTGAAAGCTCTTTGCGCATTCCGAATATTACTCCGCACCTGTTCCTCCGAAAAGATGAACAACGGAGAACCATACTGAGCTACCAGACTTTCTACGGCAAACCCATCAATATCCGTCTTCAAAGATACGACAGAAGCGTTACCCGACTTTCCCGGCATTGTTGGAACGATAAGAGATGCCATTGGCCGATTGTACAGTTTTCTTGTATCTATCTGATTCTCTGAATTATTAACCATTTCATTTCCTATCTGAACCATTTTCCTCTCTCCTTTCTGAGTGTTTCTCTCCCTTAACTGCGAAAGATCCATATTCATCATGTTCAACAACCATGTCCCACGAATAACGTACAAACATCTTGCCAACATCGTAGGTGTTATAAGGTTCTATCTGCTCATTCATAGACATTTGCACAACCTGCTTAGGAATATTCTGACCGACAGCCGTAGCCAAATAAATCCATGCCGGGAATCGCGGATTTATTTCAATAAGATAAAATACGCCATCCTCCCCTTTCATCAACTCCAACTCGAACGGTCCGCGCCATAAAGTTGCTTTCACAAAATCAGAGGCGAAAGTTCGCAGTTCCTCATCTTCAACAGAAATTCCCGACCATGCTTTCCCCTTTTCCGTAACATACATCTTACGCATTGCTACCATCGCCAACAAGTTTCCTTTTCCATCTCCATTGCCAACAACATTAAACTCAGTTCCTGACACAAACTCCTGCACAATCACCGGATATCCCCATTTCATCGCTATATGATTGAAAAGACTCTCTGCCTGCGCGTAATTATATGCTATATACGCTTCATAATAACGACCTTTCACCACAACTGGATACTGAAACTCAGAGGAATATTTCAAAGTATAATTCTGATATTCTTGAAAAGAATGACAAGAAAAATAATGAGGGACATTTATTTTCATACTTTCAGCAAACCAGCTCAACTTATCTTTCTGGCGCAAATCAAATTGTGCTTCCGTCGGCAAAATCATACGAATACCCAACGAACGAAGTTGATCTGAAAGTTGAATGAAAGGGAAAAGCTCCGCATCTAAATTAGGAATCAAGACATTGATGTGTTCTTTCTTCTGTATATAAAGAAGACGATTAAACATCGCCTCTTCCCCCTCTGATGGATATGGTAATAAATAAGAAGAGTCAACCATATTGTTCATATAAGCCCCAGGTTCCAACGAACCATAGCACAAGCCGACTATACGAACACTCTCTCGAAATGCTTCACGAAGGCTACGAACCACAGGAACACCAGGACCTGGATTGTCCACGGCGTTCATGCCACTTACCGCTATCGTCAGTCTTTCTGCCTCTTTCATATCCAACAGTATTCTACAGTCATTTGCCGCCCTTCTGATTTGCCAACTATAATCTTCCTTTTCTATTCCTCTACAATTCCCTTTTGATTAAGATAGAGAAAGAAATCGGACAAGTCAGAATATATGATTGAACGATCGTCTATCTGATAATTTTCCACAATATAATCGGCTATACATTCCATGCTCCGATCCTCATCTTCAAGTAGCCTCAACAGTTCTACAGCGAGAGCGTTCAACGTGAAACTCTCCCCCGTTTTTCTATTGAAAACATAACCATCGTTACTGACAACACTACTTTTCGACAATTTCATACTTTCCTCTTATGAAAAAAAAAATCCCTTAACAAAGATAAAAACCAAGTGCTAAGGGAAATACTAATTCCACGAAATGAAAGGATATTTAAGCGATTATAACATACTATATTTTTTTCCTATTCTTGTACTCTGTCGGTGTTACGCCATATTTTTGTTTGAAACAGCGACTGAAATAGCGAGAATCAGACATTCCAATCATATATGTAATCTGTGTCATCGAGAGTTTTCCTTCATCTATCAATTTCGCGGCATGTGCCAAACGTGTCTCTCGAATGAACTCCGTCGGAGTCATTCCGACAAGAGACTTCACCTTAGACATTAAGTGCCAACGACTGATTTTGAGCATCGCTTCCACGTCCTCTGCTGAAAAATCAACATTGCCCATATTGGCTTCTATCACATCCATAAATCGCCGCATCAGTTTATCATCCGATTTCTCCAATACGGGTGCCGTCGCTACATTTTCCACCTCTTCTTTGTCTTCCTGCGTTTGAGATTGAGTAGACAGAACTGTTGGCTGTTTTTCTCCATCTTCATCCATCATTCCAAGTAACTCACTGCGATATCTATCTTGCCACCTTCGTCGCTCATCCAAAATATTTTTAATTCTTACCTCTAAATAATCCATACTGAAAGGCTTCGTGATATAGTCGTTCGCACCGATCTTCATACATTCAATCTTGCTTTGCATATCTGTTTTTGCCGTCAATAGAATAATCGGAATATGAGACGTACTTTTATCAGATCTCAACTTTCTTGTCATCTCAATTCCATCCATTACAGGCATCATCACATCCGTTAAAATGAAGTTCGGCAACTGTTGAACAGCACACTCTAAACCTATTTTACCATTCTCCGCCTCTATCACCTTAAACTGTTTGCTCAAAACATTTTTCAAGAAATCTCTCATTTGATCGTTATCCTCAACAATCAAAATCGTAAGTTCCTCTTTTTGAGAACAACCATCCACAGAGGCAGTCTCTTCAGACGTCAACGCCTCAATATCAGACTCTACCATCTCCACTTTCTCACCAAAATGCTCACATCCTGGACGAATCGTTACTATAAACTTAGACCCTTTTCCGACCTCGCTCTCTACCTCAATAGTCGCCTTATGCATATCAACAATCTCTTTCACCAACGACAAACCAATACCCGTACCACTCTGCTTGGTAAGAGAATAGTCTTGCAAAGTAACATATCGTTCGAAGATAATTGGGAGTTTATTCTTTTCCATTCCACAACCCTCATCGGAAACGGTAATTACACCATAATCATTCTGCACAGATATGTCGACAGAGACACGTTTCCCTTCCTTAGTGAATTTGAACGCATTGGACAGCAAATTGAACATCACCATGTCCATTTTGTCTTTGTCAATCCAAAAGGCGGCTCCATTAGTATGGTCTTCAATTGAGAAAAATATATGCCGGTTCTCTGCCACACGCAAAAAATTGGAACTACAAGAAGAGATGAACGCACCCAAATTGGTCTTTTGTACCCTCAACCGCATCTTTTTACTCTGAATCTTTCGAAAATCCAAAATCTGATTCATCATTCGCAACATACGATTGGCATTGGTTCGCACCACCTCCAACTGTCGACGGTCTTCTTCATTAACACTGCCATGCTCCAACACATTCTCCAACGGGGCACTAATCAACGTGAGTGGTGTCCGAAGCTCGTGTGATATATCTGTAAAAAACTGCAATTTCGAATCGGAAATCTCTTTGTCGGTACGCATCTTCACACGTATATTATAGAGATAAACCAATACTCCCACAACTAAACCTAAAATCAACACATACATTAGATACGCCCAACCTGTCTGCCAAAACGTTGGTTCCACAACAATCTTCATTGACCGTTCGTTGTCGCACCAAACACCCTCACTGTTAGTTGATTTTACAACGAAACGATACTCCCCATTGGGAAGATTCGTGTAGGAGGCGATTCGCTGCGACCCCACATAATTCCACTCCGTCTCAAACGGTTCTAGCTTGTAGGCGTATCGTATATTGTCTGGGAAACGAAAATCTAACGCGGCATATTCCACTGAGAAGACAGATTGATTGGGTTTCAGCGTTACCTCTTGCAAATAGTTGATGTTTTCATAGTCTTTTGTGTTTTCCTTCTGATATTCCTTATTAAACAAAAGGAATCGTGTGAATACAATGTTCGGACTATAATCGTCTGTTACAATGTCGGTCGGAGAGAACGAATAGAAACCTCTACTTGTGGAAGCCACCAAATCACCCGAATAGCGACGAATTAAGGATCTTCCAGCAAAGACATCGGCTCGAAATCCTCTAAACTGGCCAAATGACTCTGTGGTAAATCGTACAGGATCAAACTTAACTATCGATTCTTCCGTCAAGATCCACAAATTACGCTGAGAGTCATCCGTAATATTCAACAACAAATCAGATGGGAACGAGGAATTTTGCCTGCTAAAGGAAAGGAAAGACGGTGTCTGAAATAAGACGAATCCATTACTATCATCCAATTTGAAGAGTCCACCACCATACGAAGCCAACCATATATTGTTTTTCTGATCCTGAAATATATCGTAGATACAACTGTTAGTCAAAGTGGTGTTTTCCGTATTGTAGAAAAGGAAACGAACTTGCTCGGGCGACTCAAAATCAGTGGAAAGCAACATCAATCCTTCACTTGACCCCACCCAAAGATTGCCCAGATGGTCTTCCATCAGGGCGTGAGACTGTTCTACTGTCGGAGGATAAAGGTCTTTGAAATCGTTTTCTTTATGAATGAAACGGTAGCCATTCGGTGTCTCTTGCAGATAGTGTAAGCCACCATTGAGTGCGGTCAACCACAGATGGCCTTTTGAATCCTCCAATATATCGGTGAACTGATAGGACAACGGAGTATAGCGATCTGAAACAGGCGTACAATTCGTCACCTTGAACTTTGACACTGAAATAGGATCCAATCGGAGGACGGAACATTGAGTTGCCAACCAAACCCTACCTTCTCGATCTTGATACATCACAGAAACAACGCAAAAGTTTGAAGTTTTTTTGCAGACATTTCCATTCTCGTCAATGAAACCGATAAAATTTTCTTTTTCATCGTACAAGCGAAGACAACCATCTTTCGTAGCTACCCAAAGTCTTCGATCATTATCTTCCATAACCGACGAAATGTCATTGCTTCTTCGTTGACCACTCTCCTTATCGCATATCGTCTGTCTGAAAGATTCATTGAACGACACAATTTTCTCAATTCCTGCATTATGCGTCGTACTCCACATAACTCCCATCGTGTCGCGAAGCACCATCAAATCATCCTCCTTGTTGGAAGAACGAGAACTTTCCTCTTTTATCACCTTGTCATTGGATAGATTTAAAACAAAACGAAGTCCTTTTGCTGTCTCCACTGCGTATGAAGAGGCATCCACCCGACTTACCGAAACCAAATCTTCCTCCGTTGGCAAAATAATATTAGTCTCCCTCCTATGGGTCTTGTCATATTTATGTATCTCGCCATTCGAACAGGCAAAAATCATTTCGTTCTCCGTTTCCATCATCTCGTAGACAGAACGATTGCGTGTGCCGAACAATTTATAATAAACCATTGTGCTGTCTCCATCGTCAATCGTCCAAACCCCATAATCACTCAAAATCCATAGCCGATTATTGGAATCTCGAACCACATCACGAACATCACACCCACTCTGCCGATCTGAAGACTCACAGTATCTCTTCAACCGCACGTCCGATGTTGAATCAATCATAATACGAATCGCACCCTCTGCATTCGCACCCATCAACCATATCTCGTTCTCTGTAATCTGTCGCCAACGAACAGTCATAAAATAGTTCTGCCCTTTATTCTCCTCCGCAGATGGATACAAAGAGAAGACCTCCGTCTTCGGGTCAAAACGTAAAACCTGACCAATATCATTCAACAACCATAAACAGCCACTCCCATCTTTTTTCAAAAAAAGGAACTGGTTACTCACACTTCTCTTCAACTCTTTCGAGCTGGCTTTGAAGTTCTTAAACTCATATCCGTCAAATCGGCTCAATCCATCCTTAGACACCAACCATAGAAAACCCTCCGCATCCTTCAGCATGTCCTTGACAGAGTTCTGCGACAATCCATCTTGCACCGTATATGTACTCGTATGAGTCGACCACTGAGCATTCGCACATACAAATGCAATTTGTAAGCACAAATACAGTAGTAATACTTTCATTTGCAGTATTCTGCTACCCATACGACACATCTTGCTATTCATACTCTTCAACCACCATCTCTCTTAAATGTCCTGTTCCAATCGTATGCAGCTGATTGTCCGTACTATCTGCATAAATGAAATAGGTAGACATCTCCGGATGCTTAGCAGCAACAGAAATAGCACTATCCAAGCCCATCACCATGAACGCTGTAGCATACGCATCTGCCGTCATGCAATCGGGCATAATCACCGTAGCACTCAACAAAGAATGGCTGACTGGCCAACCTGTGGACGGATCAATAGTATGCGAAATCTTCATTCCATCAACATGATAGAAACGGCGGTAATTGCCAGACGTGGCCATTCCGCAATCTGTCAACTTGATAACCGCCTGCATATCTGGCTGGTCTACCGAATTGCCCTCATAGGGTTTCGTAACTCCTATTGACCATTCCTCTCCGTTCTTATTCATTCCTCTAACAACAATCTCACCACCTACCTCAACCATGAAATTCTCAGACCCACACGCCCTCAGATAATTCGCCACACAATCCGAGGAAAAACCTTTTGCTATGGCAGAAGCATCCAACATCGTCTTAGGATTCTCTTTCACAATCTTACCATCTACTAAATGCAATTTATGAAAACCAACTGTCGTCATAATGGAATCAATCATTCCATCCGTAATGGAATCGCTGCGTTCAAAACCAAATCCCCATAGGTTCACCAACGGTGCAACCGTCATATCAAACGCCCCTTTTGTTTCTTCGGAAACTATCTGCGCCGTCTGATAGACTTTTATGAATAGAGAATCTAATCTTACTGAATCCACATTTTGATTAATCTTCGAAATAGTTGAAGTTGGGACATAGACAGACAATGAATTATTAATCGCCGCGAAAACAGAGTCTAATCCAACCTGTGTAACCTCTCTATTCTTACCTTCAGAATACGTTATGTGATAATAAGTTCCAAATATTTCTCCTTGCAAACTTTTATATTCTCCAACTGTTTTCCCTGTGTTCCCACTACAAGCAGCGAAACACAAAACTATCAACAGAAGTATAATGCATTTATTTTGTTTCATACGACACCTTCTTCTACTCATTATCTTCAAAACACACACAAATTATAACTAAAATGGACTTAGAAATGCAACATCATCACAGCAACAACTCGATGGTTCTTCACCCAATGTGTATTTTCAACCGTTGAGCGAAAAACATCCTTAGAGTTTTCCCACATTCCATACGAGGTCGCCGTCATTTCATATTCCACCCCGAATGAAAAATGTTTTAAATTGTAACACAACATCGGCGAAATTCGATAGGCACCTGCTATGTTGTTATAACCAAACATAAATACCTTTAGGGGTGATGAAATATGATGGTCTATCCCGTAATTCTTCATATATCCTCCGAAAACACCCACCTGCCACTTCGTTCCATAAACTAAATTCAACCACGAAGTCCACGTTTTAACATCGTAGTAGTAACGGTTGCCGTTTATCGCGTCATCAATTTCTGCATATCCACTCAGCAAAAGCAAATGCGACATGTTACCTCCATAAATAGATTTCGCTCTGACTCTAAACTTACCATTCGGCGTAACATACTGGAGATAAGCATTCCAAGCCATTGACATGGAGATTCTATCAGTAATATAGGTGCAAGTGCTATCAACAGACATCTCATAAATTCGTGGTTTAATGGTTGTCATCTCCGCACCAACACCAAACAGGAATCCTTCATTCTTCAGTTCCATCCCTAAATAGGCTTCCGGCACCTTCGCATTCGTTTGATACTTCGAACTACTTCCATCGGGTCCGACAGAAGCATACTGAAACTGATAGATCGCCGAGGCGAAGACTCTGAACTCCGTACCTCTAGCCCCCAACGTCTTTGCGTCTATGCGTAACTGAGGACTTCGATTGAAAGGCTGAAACGGACTACCCGTCGCCAAACTCTGCACCTCTGGCACAACCGTTCCAAACATCGGATGCCATGTCTGTCCCGCCAAGATAGACCATTTTTCCCAGTCCATCTTAACAAATGCCTGACGGATACGAAGCATTGTTGTACTTCCCGAATAACCGGCAAAATCAGTCTCCACCTGAGCCATCAACTGAGATCTCAGAATGGGAACATTAGAATAGACTTTTACGCCTATTCGCGTCGCTATACTTAAAAACCGAGACGATGAAACATCGTTCAGATCCTCTCCCAAAGCATTCAAATCCTCGTCTTTCGGAATCACATAGAATAATCCCGACGCTGTTTCAAAATTCTCACGAGAATCATAATAGAAATCATTCCGAACGAAACCGTATGGTACAATCTTCACCGCCTTCGTATTTACCTCGAATGGATGTTCCTTATCCCACGCTTTTGTTTTTGCGTTCTCCTCCCCTTTGAGAGAGTCAACTACAACTGAAGAGTCGATTGACTGTGCTTTACTCAAACCAGACAACGAACAAAAAAAAGCCACGCAACCGAAGAGAAGAGTTTTTCTCATAAAAATACTAATTGACAAAATAAACAATAAGTCGCAAAGTTATAAAAATTAGAGACTTGTTTTTAAACTGCTTTAACACATTTACCGCAAAGTCTTGAATTTATGATTCGTTCATAAGTCACGCGCTGAACACAATGAATAGATATGTATTTTGCATACCTTTGTAAGACGCAACGACAATAAACAACGCTTTTGTTGCCCCATGGGAATACAAACATTTTTTGAAACAAAATAAAACACTAACATTTTTATATTTTATGCAAACAGTCCAATATCAAAAAGGTAAGTTTTACACACTACCGATTCTAAGTATCAAGGATGAAGATGTAAGTTCATTCTTTATCGTAAATGTCAATGGCCGCGATTATGCCATTAAAATGTTTGAGTTTCAACGGACAAACGAAAAAGTAAGATCCCTAACCTCCCTTCCTTGTATGGTGAAGGACGTCCACGGTGATGAAATCGTTTTTGTTCAAAATATCGCTGAAACGACCAAAGAAATCTACCCAGATGGTCATATAATTACTTTTTACATCACAAAATCAACACCATCACCGTTCCCTAATGTACTATATTACGAGGTATGGGATAAAAACAACGGCGTCCCATTTCGAATAAAATGCAAAGAAAAACTTAAAATTCATCAACCGATAGAATGTAAAATAGTAAGACCTTCGCAAAACAAAATCATTCTCGAGCCACAAAAAAACAATGAATCTATCGCTGTCCAAAGCTGTATTTCTCTTCATGAACTTCTATCCAACAGCAATATTGACATTAATCTCGCCCATTTCCTATCCCTAACATTTTACTCCCTTCAGAATTTCAACGAGGCTCGGAAATACTTAGAACATGGCAATCCTATTTGGGTAGTCAAAGCTCTTTTATCCGTCCCAGATGCCGAAAGCTGGACAAACATAAAAAGATCTGACATTCCCTCAATTTTAAAAGTTTACAAAAGCATCTGTCTCTACATAATAGAAGACTCCAACTATCTTAATCAATTCGAAATCAAAAAAAAATCCTATCAAAATAACATTGAGGATAAGATTTGGATGGCGGAAATTAGTTCGAAATGCATTGAATTAATTGAACAAAACAAACATAAAGAAGAAATAGACCTCATTTTCAAGAAAATACAAACATCCGGACATCTCTACAATTTCAAAGAAAAGATTTGGATTCTTATCACCATCCTTATGATGGAACCTCAAATTTTAGACGAGAAAATTGATGATATTCTAAACATTATTGAAAACCAAGATAGAACGAAAAGAGACAGCTACATCAACCAAATCTTCCGTAGCATGCTCGAAGTCTATATCAACAGAAACAGAAGTAAGACAAACCGCTTTGCCACCGTCGAAAACGACCAAAGTGTACAGTTGCTTAACAAGATGATTCGCTCCATATCCTACTTCATTCTTCTTTCCGATAAAAACAAAAATGAAGACAACTGTCAACTCTTCAAGGCTATGCTCTTCCACTATTTGGCCTTCATTCGTGGGAAAGACGCACTCGGAAACACAAAAAAAACATTGGAGTTATCTGAATCTCTGATAGAACGCGCCTTCACAACTCTTTTGGAGCCAGAAGACGACATACAAGAAATTGCATGGGGCAAAGATTTCTTCAAAACAGAGATGTTGGCCTACCAACTCACCTCCTCTAAACCTAAGAACTGCACATTCTCTGCAAAATCATTCATCACAGAAAACACAAGATTCTCTGTCAGCCCAAATGGAATCACGCTTTCCAGAACCATCTCCTCTGGAAAAGAGAGAAACGTTCTCCCCTCTAATGTCTTCAATTGGCGCAACATACAAATATTCTTAGATTCTGCTAACAAATACAACATTGACAAAAATTCAAAATTTAAAACTTGGCAAGTTTTTTGGGATAATGTTGAGGCCGCTCTCTTCGCTCCTAAAGAGGCAATCAACAAATCTACTATCAAAAAGAGACTTCCCGACGTGGGCGAAGATACTACCATCCGAATTCTCTATAAAGATAGCAATAACGAACACCCTTACCGTTTCTATTGTAAGATTGAACACCCTGTACATGAGGGCTATGGGTGGATCGACTACTACCAAAAAGGAGGCGCTATCGGACTCTTCCACTACAACCCAGACTTGGAACTCGACTCTTTCTACAATGATGGAAAGCCTATGCTTCTCAATGTCCGTGTCAACTCTCTGAGCAATCCAAACGAAGAAAACAGGACCTGCACATTTGATGCCCTTTCTAAGATAGACAACTGCGTCCAAGAAAATGTCGGCTACAACTACACCTTTAACTGTAGGATAATTTTCGAAACAGAAAACAAAGGAACCTTCCTCGCTATCACAGAATACGGTTTTGGTGTCTTCGTATCTGATGAGACAAAAGAGGAAGATATCCAACTTCAAGCAGGTTTCTGCGTAAAAGTCCGCATAGAAAATGTTTCTAATCCAGCTAAAATCCAAGGCATCGTCATTGGCTATGCTGATGACGAGGTAAACATAAAAGATGCGGCCGAATCATTATTAGCAACCTACTGCAACGACAATCTCTACGAAGAAACGCCTGAAGAGATGGAGGAGGAAGCCATGGCTGTAGCAGAAGAACAGTTTGACGAGGAAAGTATCAGAGAAATTGTCAACATCTTCGCCCACAAGGCAGTATTAGAAGAAAACAACATCATCGCTTACTCCTTCCTCTCTCTCTCACGCATACTCTCACGCATGATTGAAAATGACGATTTAAGAGACTATATTGATTTAAACAGAAAAACAGTTGCCATCCGCGAGTTCTACAAGGAAAACGGCAAGGTCGACGAGAGCGAAATCGAAAAAATCTGCAACGATTACGAAGACATTGCAGAGCAGTCGCCTTACCCAATGCAACGCCTCGCAGAAATTCGTATCGTCAATTGGTTCGGCAAACAAGACAAAAATGACATGCTATGGTGCATTATCAACAACCCAGAGTCTAATCCTGTATTGAAGAAATTAGCTCGCCTGACTCTCTCTTATAACATGTCTGATGGATTTGGATTCCAAAATCAGGAACAAATCATCAACAACAAAATGAAGAGTCTGTTGAACATCAACGTTGAACTTCCAAAAATCTACTCGTTCGGCGAAGAAGACCAACTCACCGAGTTCAAAACTTCTATCGTATTTCCTCCGGAAAACGGTATGAAACCAAACATAGATACTCAAACTTATAACATAATGAAGGTCATCTGCGGCATGGCCAACGCCTATGGTGGTACTCTCTACTTAGGAGTCTTCAACACGGGTACAGCCAAAGGTTTGGAAGATGACTTGGCATTTTTCAACGACGACAAAGACAAATTCGACAATTACGTTCGCAATCAAATTTATCAAGCATTCGGGCATGGGTTAAATTCAGCTATTCAAACAGAATACCCAGATGCTGGCGAACATTTCGTCTATGCCATCAAAGTGCCAGCCAGCCAAACTCCCGTTCAACTGAAGGATTTTCATAACACCACACGAGATGGTTATTCAACCTATGGCTATTTCCTACGAGAAGGCACTTCAACCTACCTCATCGACCCTGACGATCTAGCTCATACAATGGCGAACAGAAACTTCGATTCCTACAATGTCAAAGTTTCCAACATCACTAACAACAGCACAGAGGAAACAACAAAGGAGGAAACATCGTCCACAACGACACCGAAAAAAAACCTTCAAATAGTCAATTCCGATCATATCTCAACTAGCCTCATCCGCCATAATATTACTTGCAACTGGGCAGAAGGATTTGGGGAAGATACGATTGGCTACCTCCGCATCCTTTCTGAAAGCGAATGGGAGTTGCTCAACGATGTTAAATGGGAAGAAGGACTACTCACACTCGCCATCCACGAGGACGAAGAAGATGGCTTCATAGTTGTCGTCTACAACGACGGTAGAATCAACAAAATCCAAACAACACAGTTACTGAAAAAAGAAAGAAGCGAACCATTTAAAGTATTTGCAGAAAAGCCATTCTTTGTTTCTCCGTTGAAAAAAGACGACGCAATTCTCTCTGTCTACGAAGACGAAAAGGGCAAACGATGCATGCGAATAGATTCTTTAGATGAGATTCGCAATGATAACACCTCCTCGGCAGGAACCACACTCTCCGACCTGAAATTTTCAAAAGTCTGCTACTGCGACATCATCAACGCTAAACATATCAAATTTTTCAGAAAATGGTTTAACTTAGGCAGAAAAACGTTAGGATTTCAACTCCTTGACTTTTCCGGGAAAAAAGCCATAGAAGAATTAAACAAAATCGGCATTAACACTGACTGGGTCAATTAACAACATTCCTAACCCATATTTACTAATGATATAACTATTTAATTTACAAATAGTTATATCATTAGTAAAATATTTCCAACTTTTACTCCTTATTATTTTGCAAATATAAAATAAAGCATTATCTTTGCACTCGCAATCGGGAATAACACCGATTACTACGGAAATGGCTCCGTAGCTCAACTGTATAGAGCATTTGACTACGGATCAAAAGGTTGTGGGTTAGAATCCCGCCGGGGTCACTAAGAAAAGTCCAAGTTGTGAAAACAATTTGGACTTTCTTCTTTATTATCTATTATCTTTATTCAGCCAAATTCAATCGAATCAAGAAATAGCCACAAACGTCTCTCCCATCTTTCTGAGCAGGATTCAATTTCGGAAATTTCGCTATCGTTGTAACAACATCATCGGTGATTGCCGGCGACACTTCTTTCAGCACCTCCGTTTTAGCGATTGAGCCATCAGCAGCGACGATCAACCGCAACATCATGCGTTGCGCAGAAAAGACCGTGATTTTGCCCTTGTTCTTCATATTGTCATTGAAAAAAGCATACATGGCATTGACACCTCCAGGATAGGAGACTTGCACGTCTGGTAAGTTCCAAACCGTATCACATACCATAACATCCTCAACAATATTGAATGGCGATGACTGTGTCTTCTGCGCATACGCAGAACAAAAAATCGTAAACAAAAAAACGCAAGACCAACCTAACTTTTTCATATTCTCCTAATATTATCTTTATTTCATCTGATTAATCAACTGCACCGTATGGCATGCAACCACACCTGCCGTTTCAGTTCGCAACCGGTTCTCTCCTAACGAAATCGGTACATACCCCGCATTGAGAGCTTGGCATACTTCTTCTTCGCTGAAATCTCCCTCTGGTCCGATTAAAAAGACAGCGTCTCGCCCAGATTGATATTCTTTGCACAATATTCGCTTCTCTTGCTCATAGCAATGCGCAATATAACAATCGGGGCCCTGATGATTTTTCACAAACTCTTTGAACGATGTCATCTCGTTCAAGGTTGGTAGGAAAGCCTTTTTCGACTGTTTCATTGCCGAGACAAGAATCTTCTCCAATCGTTCACACTTCACCACTTTCCGTTCCGAATGATCACACAACAACGGTGTAATCTCACTAACACCAATCTCCGTAACCTTCTCTGCAAACCACTCCAAACGATCCATATTCTTCGTCGGAGCAATGGCAATATGTATATGCACTGGTTGAGGATGAAAATTCTCCACTTTTGAGAGAACCCTCACCTCACAATGCTTTGGATGCGGAAAAACAATTTCTGCCGTATAGTATCCCCCTTGACCATCGACCAACTCTACCTGATCGCCCTCAACCAATCGAAGAACCTTCACAGCATGTTGCGATTCCTCTTCTGAAAGCCGATTTTCTATGGCAATATTCGGAGCAAAAAAAATCATTCTTCCACCAATTTTATAAAACCTTACAAATCTTTAATCCTTGTAAATAGCTTTCTTGCCTGCCAACAAAGTGTTTTTCAACAACGAGCAAATAGTCATCGGTCCAACACCACCAGGAACTGGCGTTATATAACTACTCTTAGGAGCAACATTCTCAAAGTCAACATCTCCCGTCAATTTGAAACCACTCTTAGTCTTATCTGAAGGCACACGAGTTGTTCCTACATCAATGATAACCACTCCATCTTTCACCATATCTGCAGTCAAGAACTTTGGAGAACCTAACGCAGCAATGATAATATCCGCCTGCAAAGTAATCTCCTTCAAATTCTTCGTGCGACTATGACAAACAGTCACCGTTGCATCTCCTGGATACGCTTTCTGCATCATTAAAGTAGCAACGGGTTTTCCAACTATGTTGCTTCGCCCAATGACGACACAATGCTTACCCGCAGTTTCTATCTTATAACGTTTGAGTAACTCCATGATACCTGACGGAGTAGCAGATACAAATGATGGCAAACCGATAGAAGTTCGTCCCACATTGATTGGATGGAATCCGTCCACATCCTTACGGTAGTCAATCGCCTCTATTACTTTTTGTTCTGAAATGTGCTTTGGCAAAGGCAACTGAACGATGAAGCCATCAACATCGTCGTCATTGTTCAATTTTTCAATTTCCTTCAAAAGAGCCTCCTCTGTGATGTCGGCCTCAAAAGCCAACTTCGTGGATTTAAAGCCAACCTGCTCACAAGATTTAACCTTATGGGCAACGTATGTCTCGCTTCCTCCATCATGCCCCACAATAATCACAGCCAAATGAGGTGTCTTGCCTCCTTTAGCTTTTATCTGCTTAACTTCTTCCGCAATCTCCAATTTCACCTGATCGGCTATTGCTTTTCCATCTATCAACTCCATATTCAATTATTTTCTCTTTCCAATACCAAATTTCAAATTGCGCGGTCCGCCCTGGGTTACCATCTTCATCATCTTTCGTGTCTCCTCAAACTGTTTCAAAAGACGATTCACCTCTTGGATATTTGTACCACTTCCTTTCGCAATACGCATACGACGACTGCTATCCAAAATTCCCGGATTTTTACGCTCCTCTGGGGTCATTGAGTAGATAATCGCCTCAATTCCCTTGAACGCACTATCATCAATTTCTACGTCTTTTAGTGCTTTCCCAACGCCAGGAATCATAGACGCTAAATCCTTCAAATTACCCATTTTCTTTATCTGGTGAATCTGAGACAAGAAATCATTGAAATCAAACTGATTCTTTGCAATCTTCTTCTGAAGTTTCTTAGCCTCTTCCTCGTCATATTGTTCCTGCGCACGCTCCACAAGGGTAACGATATCACCCATTCCGAGGATACGGTCTGCCATACGTTGTGGATGGAACACGTCTATCGCTTCCATTTTTTCACCCGTTCCAACAAACTTTATCGGCTTGTTGACAACAGAACGAATAGACAAAGCGGCACCACCGCGAGTGTCACCATCTAACTTCGTCAATACAACTCCGTTAAAGTCCAAACGGTCGTTAAACTCTTTCGCCGTGTTTACCGCATCTTGTCCTGTCATTGAATCAACAACGAACAAAATCTCGTTCGGCTTAATTGCCTCCTTGATAGCCGCAATCTCGTTCATCATCTGCTCATCCACAGCCAAACGTCCTGCCGTATCTATGATAACGACATCATTACCCTTTGCCTTTGCTTGCGCAATCGCATTTTGGGCTATCTCTACAGGATTCTTGTTTTCTTCCTCCGTGTAAATATCAACCGCTATCTGCTCCGCCAAAACACGCAACTGCTCAATCGCAGCGGGACGATACACATCACAAGCCACCAACAACGGTTTTTTATTCTTCTTTGTTTTTAATAGGTTCGCCAACTTTCCCGTAAAGGTCGTCTTACCAGAACCTTGCAAACCCGACATCAAAACGACCGCAGGTTTACTGGAAAGATCAATGTCAGTTGCTGTTCCTCCCATCAACTCGGCCAACTCGTCATGAACGATCTTTACCATCAACTGACTAGGCTTCACCGCAGTCAAAACGTTCTGTCCCAACGCTTTTTCCTTCACCATATCCGTGAAGTTCTTCGCTACCTTATAGTTGACATCAGCATCTAACAATGCCTTACGAACGTCTTTCAATGTCTCCGCAACATTGATTTCAGTTATCTTTCCTTCTCCCTTTAATATCTTAAAAGATCTTTCTAACCTTTCTCCTAAACTTTCAAACATATACCTTTATTATTGGCTTTTATCTAATTTATTACGTCTTTCGACTAAATCAATTTTTTACACTCACCGACTCTATTCTAAAATCAGCGGCATTTTTCAACCATTCGTTTCTCTTCTTCTCAACATTCTTCATAAAAGCGTCCAACTCGTCCTTATAAGTTCTATGTAGGTAACGAAAGAACACTACCCTTTCACCTACCTGACGAATTCTTGCAATATTCCACTCTAAGATGAAAGTCCGACCGCCCTGCACATTGCCTTGAACATACTCAATCCACAACTCACCATCTTTCAATGGGTCAATTTTCTTGAAACTGAAAACAATGTTCTGCTCTTTCTGAAGACTCAACTTTGTCATCAGCTGGTTCTCTTCTTTCTCAACCTCTGCTCCTTCTGGTGTGCATTCTACAATGACCTTACTCTCAAAACGAACCATACTTTCGCTCTTCCTTAAAAATTCCTCTAAATATCTACCCGACTTCGTCTTAGACGACCAACGCAAAAGATAGTCGGTCCCTTCCAAAGAAATTTTTTGAAGGCCTAAATAATCCGTCTGTGAGAAAATAGAGAAACAGTTCAGCAACAGCACTGACGAAACAATCAACAAAGAACGAAAGACTTTCATACGCTGATAGTAAGAAACTTATGCCTGGTGGACATGAACATCCATCTGAGGGAAAGGTATGTTGATTCCCTCTCTGGTAAATACTTTATAGACCTCTTCATTCATTTTGAAGAAGATATCCCAGTAGTTGGCAGGATCACACCAAACACGAACAACTATGTTCACTGAACTTGCGTCCAATTTGGATAATGCAATAAATGGCTCATATCCTGCTTCGTTTTGGATAATCTGAGGATTCTCGTTGATGATTCTGATCAATGTAGCCTTTGCTTTGTCGTAATCATCTCCGTAGGCGATACCGAACTCAAAATCAACACGGCGACGTGGCTCTTTGGAATAGTTCGTCACAACACTCGTTGAAAGGTTTCCGTTAGGCATAATCACCATTTTATTATCGTTAGTTAAAATCAAAGTATTGAAAATCTGAATCTCCTTAACTGTTCCTGAGACACCCGTAACCTCCAGAAAATCACCAACTTTAAATGGGCGAAACAACAAAATCATCACTCCACCTGCAAAGTTTTGCAAAGTTCCGCTCAACGCCATACCAATGGCGACACCTGCGGAGGCAAACAAGGCAACGAACGACGATGTTTCAATACCCAGAATACCAATAACGACGATAATCAAAATGAAGTTCAAAACAATATTTGTGAGACTCTTCAAAAAGGTCGACAAACTGGCATCTACTTCTCTTTTCTCTAACGTACGGACAACAACCTTGTTCAACTTACGAACTATCCAACGAAGAATGAAATAGACGACAACAGCTAACAATATACGAGAAGCCAACCCCATAGACATCTCAATACCTTTTTGGAGTATCGTCTCAATCGCTGTTGAATAATCACCATTTGCCAAAGCCTCTTTCGTCTGTGCAGCCATAATAGAATCATGCTGCGCTACTTGCAAAGAATCTAACATTGTATTTAAGTATTTTAATTTTAAACATTTAGATGCGGTGAACTAAAAAAATAGATACCAAATACAAAAATATAGCCTTTAAAAGTAATATTCAAACTTTTTTCTTTTTCTCTATTTTACCTCTTCACACTTTTTAAATGTATCTTTGCCAAATACTTAAATACAGTTAATTTTTATGGACATTCTTAACGCAGAAAATTTTTCCATTTTTCTTTGGATTATGACAGGGATAGCTGTCATTGTTTTTATAGCACTCTATTTTGTTGACGCTGGTTACGGTATAATGTACAACAAAAAATGGGGGGTAACAGTCAATAATCGATTGGGCTGGATATTAATGGAAGCTCCTGTTTTTATCGTGATGTGTCTTTGTTGGTGGTTCTCTGAACGCACTTTCCAAGCAACACCATTGATAATGTTTCTAATTTTCCAAACCCACTATTTCCAACGATCATTTATCTTCCCCCTACTTTTCAAGACGAAGAGTAGAATGCCTATCTCTATTATGCTAATGGGTGTCGTTTTCAACACTTTAAACGGATTAATGCAAGGCGGTTGGATTTTTCATTTTTCACCTGCCAACCATTACACGAATGATTGGCTTCTCTCACCTCAATTTTTTGTCGGGACCATCATCTTCTTCATAGGAATGTCCATCAACCTGCATTCCGACTACATTGTAAGGCATCTGCGTAAGCCAGGTGACCACAACCACTACCTTCCGAAAGGTGGGTTTTATAACTATGTGACTTCCGCCAACTATTTCGGAGAGTTAACCGAATGGTTAGGATGGGCTATACTCACATGGTCATGGGCAGGAGCAGTTTTCTTCATTTGGACTTTCGCTAATCTCGTCCCTCGTGCCAATACAATCCACAAAAAATACCGTATGATGTTTCCTGAAATGGCAAATCTCAAGCTGAAAAGAGTCTTTCCTTTCATCTATTAAAGGGACATTCGCACATAATACTACTTAGATTTATTTCACTAAAAAATAAAAATGTCTACATTATTCACACCTGGAAAAATCGGTCCGCTGACATTGCGCAACCGAACCATTAGATCAGCAGCCTTCGAGGGCATGTGTCCGAACAACGCACCATCTGAGATGCTCTACAATTACCACGTCTCCGTCGCCCGTGGAGGTATCGGAATGACTACCTTAGCGTACGCATCCGTTGAACAGAGTGGACTGTCTTTTCCACACCAACTTTGGCTGAAGAAAGAGAATATAGAGGGACTACGCAAAATCACAGATGCCATCCACAAGGAAGGAGCCGCAGTTAGTATTCAAATCGGACATTGTGGAAATATGTCTCACCGCGCCATCTGTGGATGTACCCCTATCTCAGCCTCAACAGGATTCAATCTTTACTCGCCTACATTTGTACGAGGCATGAGGAAAGACGAAATCGAGCATGTCGCAAAATCATTCGGTGAGGGTGTAAATCTGGCGCGCGAAGCTGGATTTGATGCCGTGGAATTACATGCTGGACATGGTTATCTGATCAGCCAGTTTCTTTCACCATCTACCAATCATCGCCATGACGAATATGGAGGGTCGTTAGAGAATCGTATGCGCTTTATGAAAATGTCAATGGATAGCGTGATGAGTGCCGCCAAAGACGATATGGCCATCTTGGTGAAAATGAACATGCGCGACTGTTGCCGACACGGTATGGAAATAGACGAAAGCATTGAAGTGGCAAAGACTTTGGAACAATGCGGAGCTCATGCTTTGGTGTTGAGCAGTGGATTCGTGAGCAGTGCGCCAATGAATGTGATGCGTGGGGCTATGCCTCTCCGCACAATGTCCTATTACATGAAAGGACTCTTGATGCCTATCCTGGCGCGTATCGGAGGAAAGTTTATGGTGCCAAGCGTGCCATTCAAGGAAGCCTATTTCTTAGAGGACGCCCTGAAATTTCGCGCCGCAGTGAAAATGCCGTTGTGCTACATTGGAGGTTTGATTTCAAGAGATAAGATCGACGAGGTCTTGGATGATGGTTTTGAATTTGTAGCAATGGCACGCGCCGTTTTGAACGACCCTGAGTTCGTCAACAAAATGATGGCAGACGAACATTACCGCGTCAACTGCGACCATTCTAACTACTGCATTGGTCGAATGTATTCACGCGAGATGGCATGCTTGAAATGTGTGCAAAGAGAAGGGAAAGAGACAATTCCGCAAAGTTTATTGGATGAGATTGAAAAAAATCGGAAAAAAGGCTATTAGTAGTCTGAGTTGAGAATTTAGAACTGAGAGTTGAGATTAAAGAAGAGTGAAGAGAGAAATGGATGTGGAAGAAATCAAACTTTTGCAGAATTGTCTAACTGATGCTAAGAATTTCGCTGTCTTTCGTTTTCCTAATGAGAAAAATGCAAGAATAATAAAGGTGGAAAAAAGCATTATAGTACAGAAGATAGAAGATTTGCGAAAGTACCCTTCCTCATTTGTCTTTGCCCCATTTTCAACAAAGAATCAGCCAATAATCATCTTACAATCAGACAATGAGCAAGAAATAAAAATAGACAATGAGCAAGACTTTCCTAAACACAAAAAGTCTTGCTCAATTATGAAGAAGTCTGTTTCAGTCTCGTATGCCAATGATTTTCAGCATTTTCACGCAGGCGTAAAGCAACAATTTCAGAAATTAGTATTATCCAGAACCGAGGAGATATCAAAATCGCCCAATGCGATACAACTTTTTTTAGAAGCCTGCCATACCTATTCCAACGCGATGGTTTATCTATTCAGTTCAGAAAAGACGGGGGTATGGTTGGGTGCGACGCCAGAGATACTTTTAGAGGGAAGAGATGGTAAAATGCACACCATCGCATTAGCAGGAACGATGAAAAAAGACGAGAGTCGAGCTCTACCTTCTTGGAGCAAGAAAAATCAACAAGAACAAGCAATCGTTACGGAGTACTTGCGCCGACGCATACAAAAATTTTGTAAGATAGAGACCGAGAATGGTCCTTATTCCTATGGAAATTCACAACTTTTACATCTGCGAACCGACCTCTATTTCAGCGTTTCCGCAGAAAAAATATGTGATATCATAGAGGAATTGCATCCTACCCCTGCCGTCTGCGGCATACCCAAAGAGTCGGCCATTGATTTCATTCTCAACAATGAAAGTAAAACGAGGACCTATTATGCCGGATTTTTAGGGTGGTATGAACCCGAGAAAGAGACACGTCTCTATGTCAATCTTCGCTGTATGAGGTGGATAGACACACAAACCGTTCAGTTGATGGCAGGAGGTGGAATTCTACCTGAATCAACATTAGAGCAAGAATGGAGGGAAACAGAGGAGAAGATGGAAACCTTGCGAGGATTGGATTCGTTTGAGTAAAGAAAGCCTGAACATTTAATTTTTCAGGGAAACAAATAATTGTTAACTTTGAGACGACGAGAGACTATTTCTAAAATATCAGACAACGATATAAAACGTATTTTATCAAACAAGGGAGAACTGAAAATCTTTGAAAAAGATTACAAAGCATTTTCAGCAGGACTTTCAAACATAAAAGACAATAAAGAAAGATTATTTTTGTGTTACGTTAATAAATGAGAATTCCACAGCCTGGCTACCTCACATAAACGATATAGTTACCTCCTGGGAAAAACAATACAAACCATAGCCCTCATGCTCTCAAACAAACCAAATATCCAACAACTACTTTCCTTGATGCTCGCCCACGACATCAAAGAAATAGTCATTTGCCCAGGGTCGCGAAATATGCCTTTGGCGCAATCGTTCGCAAGCCTCAACGAGTTCCATTGCCACCCCGTAACGGATGAACGTAGCGCAGGATTCGTCGCCATCGGATTAGCTGTCGCATTGGATACACCCGTCGCTGTGTGTGTTACCTCTGGCTCCGCTTTACTCAATCTTACATCCGCAGTTTCTGAAGCCTACTACCAACAAGTATCATTGCTCGTCATCTCAGCCGACCGTCCCGAGGCGTGGATTGGTCAGTTGGACGGTCAGACACTACCTCAAGCCAATGTTTTTGGCAAACTCATTCGAAAGAGTGTCTCCCTTCCAGAACCTAAAGTCGACTCCGATCATTGGTATTGCAACAGACTCATCAATGAGGCTCTTTTAGAACTTCACCACCATGCAAAAGGGCCAGTTCACATCAACGTTCCCATCTCTGAACCATTCTTCAATTGTTCCGCCTCTTCACTTCCCAACGAACGTGTAATCCGTAGAAACCAATCCTACACCGAACGTTGGAGAACCTTCCAAAGACCTATTGTCATTATTGGTCAAATGACTTTCTCCGAGGCTCAAGCCATTAAAGAAAACCTCAAAAATATACAATGCCCTGTATTTTGTGAGTGTTTATCAAATGTTATAAATAAAGAATATATAGAAGAATTTGATATAATTCTAAATTATTTCATTCAAGATAATGAGGTTGCAAAAGAACTGCAACCTGACCTTGTTGTTTATATCGGAGGTCATATTGTATCGAAACGCTTCAAAAAATGGATACGTCAAGTGAGACCGGAAGTGTGGCGCGTAGACCCATTGGGGGAATGTTCTGATACCTTCCAAAACGTAACGAATATCATTGAATTACAAGCGATTGACTTTCTAAAATCACTCCATAAATGTAAAGAACACCTTTCTTACAAACAAGTCTGGACAAGTTATAACGAGAAAGCGAGAAATACATTAAATAGCATATCTCTACCATTCTCATCTCTTTACATCATTCAACTGCTAAGCAAGCAACATTCTCATTTTCAGAATATTATATTAGCCAATAGTAGTACGATTCGGTATGCGCAACTATTTTTAAATGGAGAAGGTGAAATACAGAGCAAGATATTCTGCAACCGAGGTGTGAATGGCATTGATGGTTCAATGTCGGCCGCAGTCGGTATCGCCCTTGCACACCCAAAAGAGTTGACGCTACTGATTATCGGAGATCTTAGTTTCTTCTATGATATGAACGCATTGTGGAACACCAATCTTCCTGACAATCTGAGAATTGCGCTACTCAATAACAATGGAGGAGAAATTTTCAGGAATCTACCGGGATTGACTGCAACTGCGGAAGCCCTTGAGTATGTCTTCGCTAAACATCACACATCCGCTAAAGGTTGGGTTGAAAGTATAGGCGCATCTTACTATACATCAAACGATAAAGAGAGTGCAAATCAATGTATCATACAATTATGTACAGAACAAAAATGTACTGTTGCAGAATTCTTTACAAACGATGAAACAGAGGCTTACAATCTGATCTATCACAATGAAAACCTTTTAAAGTAAAAACGATCAATAATAAAATTATAATGAACAGGAATTGGACTACTCTCAAGGAATACAAAGAGATACTTTTTGATTTTTACAATGGCATTGCCCGTATCACCATCAATCGTGAACGTTACCGCAATGCCTTCACCCCCACGACTACCGCGGAGATGAGCGACGCAATGGCTATCTGCCGTGAGAACCCAGACATCAACGTAATCGTCTTTACAGGGGCAGGAAACAAGGCTTTCTGCAGTGGCGGTGATATGCACGTCAAAGGGAGAGGTGGCTACATAGACGACAACGGCTACCCTCGCCTTTCTGTTTTAGACGTTCAGAAGCAGATTCGAACGATTCCGAAACCTGTCATTGCAGCCGTCAACGGTTATGCAATCGGGGGCGGACACGTTCTGCATGTGGTTTGCGATCTCACTATCGCATCTGAAAATGCTATTTTCGGTCAGACTGGCCCCAAAGTGGGTAGTTTCGACGCAGGATTTGGCTCATCCTACTTGGCACGAATCGTTGGTCAGAAGAAAGCCCGTGAAATCTGGTTTCTTTGTCGCCAATACAACGCACAAGAGGCTTTAGACATGGGGTTGGTCAACACAGTCGTTCCGTTAGACAAACTGGAGGACACCTATGTTGAATGGGCGGAAAAAATGATGGAATATTCACCCCTCGCCGTCCGTATGATCAAAAGAGGACTCAACGCAGAGTTGGACGGACAGACTGGAATCCAAGAATTCGCAGGAGACATGACCATGCTTTACTACTGCTTAGACGAAGCCCAAGAAGGAGGGAAAGCATTCTTGGAGAAACGCAAACCTAATTTTCAAAACTACCCAAAATTTCCAGGATGACAAGAGATTTTTTTTTAAATGAGGGTATTCAATTAGAAGTTCACCCCTACACGCTGCAATTCAAACATCCAGCAGGTACTTCTCGTGGTGTCTACACAGAACATCGTATTTGGTTTATTACCATAACCGACAAAAGAATGGTTAGTTATGGTATGGGTGAAGTAGCCCCCCTTCCCAACCTAAGCCAAGAGTTAATCAATCATTCAGAAGATGAGTTTGAACAGATTATCTGGAAATTCTGCAATGAGTTTAACGGAGAGATTCCGTACGACAAACTCCGCCCTTATCCGTCCATTCTTTTTGGATTAGAGACTGCCATAAGGAATTTCGAAATGGGATTTGAAATGTGGGATTCTCCTTTTTTCTGGGGGAAAGAAGGAATCACCATCAACGGATTAGTTTGGATGGGGACTTACGAGGAGATGAAAACACGATTTCAAGAAAAGATTGACGCAGGATTTCACTGCATCAAGATTAAAATCGGTGCTATTGACTTTGAGAAAGAATTTGATCTGCTCTCCCTCATTCGCAAAGAATACCCAGCAGACAAAATTACACTAAGGGTGGACGCAAACGGAGGCTTCTCATCTGATGACGCACCCATGATATTGCAAAAACTCGCCACTTTAGACATTCATTCAATTGAACAACCCATCAAAGCCGGACAAGTAGACAAAATGACTGAACTCTGTCGCTCTTCCCCTATCCCTATTGCCTTAGATGAAGAGTTAATCGGAGTAAACACTCTTGAAGAGAAAAAACAACTTTTGGAGACCATACGTCC
Source organism: Bacteroidaceae bacterium (assembly GCA_963619325.1). Classification (GTDB taxonomy): domain Bacteria; phylum Bacteroidota; class Bacteroidia; order Bacteroidales; family Paludibacteraceae; genus UBA1181. Next base: position 40,074 of record CAVEVQ010000003.1, read on the forward strand.
TCAATACATCATTCTCAAACCTTCTCTACATGGTGGCATCTACGGCTGCGAAGAATGGATCCATATCGCCCAATCGTTAGGCATCGGCTATTGGATAACATCCGCATTAGAGTCAAACATCGGATTGATGGCTATTGCCCAATGGGCGGCCACACTCAATATCGACGTTCCTCAGGGATTAGGAACCGGCGGACTATACACCAACAATATTGACCGACCATTACAAGTGCAGGGTGAAAAACTTTGGTTAAAAGGATTTTAGCCTTTTTCTCTATGGAAAAAAAAGGAATGGTGTTAATCGCCGATTTCCAGCATTTAACACCATCCCTTACTACCAACCAAAAATAGAAAACTATATATAGATTTAATCTACTGCTTCTCCTCGTTCTGTTCCTTGCTGTCCTTGTATAACCCATCGATTATACTATCTGCCAATGAGATATTAGGGACAAGAATTTTCTTACTATCCAACGATTCTGCAACAATCATAAAGAGTTCTGCCGCAGGAACAATCACATCCGCACGATCTGATTTCAAATTAAACTTCTCCATTCTATCCTTTAGCGAAAGCGGTTTCAAATCACTATGTAGTTTGATAAGATTGGCAACTGGCAAAATATCCTTGTGCGGTCCTACCGTCTTATTATTATAGAGTTCGCACAATTTATTGATATTACCTCCAGAACCAATAATCGTTATGTCCTTATAATTTTTAGCATACTCTGCCATATCACTCTTCAGACGTTCAATAGTCCCTTCATCAACAGCACCACACAACATACGCAATGTGCCAACATTATATGAGCAACTGCCAACCTTCTTACCATAACTCATCATTGTAATCTCCGTACTTCCACCACCGACATCCATATACGCATAGTTTCCACTCATTACGTCTGCCGCCTCGATAGCATTATTATAGAGCAACTGAGCCTCCTTTTGTCCACCAATTATTTCAAGCTCAATGCCCGTCTCCTTCTTAATCTTCTTTATGATCTTTTTGCCATTCTCAGCATCACGCATAGCCGACGTTGCATACGCACGATAAGTCTTTACCCGATAGAGTTTCATTAACTGTTTGAAACTCTTCATCATACACATCATCATTCGTTCTCGCTCTTTCGACACCTTTCCTAAAGTAAACACATCTTTACCCAATCGCAAAGGTATGCGCAAAAACAAAACCTTACTGAACTCGTAGTTTCCTACAGAATCCTCATTCACATTCTTGATAAGTAAACGGGCTCCATTCGAACCTATATCTATCGCTGCAAAATTTTCGTTCTCCATATTATTTAACTTTTTTATCTTCAATTACTTGTGATTCTCTAAGATAATCCTGGTATAATTGCTCTTGAGATCTGAATTTTTCACCCTCCTGCAACTTATCTCCTCCACATCCATCTAAGAGTCGTGCATTTGTCGTATCTTTTAATCCATACTCCACCGTACGAAGCAAATCCTGCTGCATGTCTTTGTCGTACACTGGTGTCAGAACCTCTATACGACTTACAAAATTACGAGGCATCCAATCGGCACTACCCATATAGAACTTAGGGTCTCCGCCATTTGCAAATATCAAAATTCTTGAATGTTCTAAAAATCTATCAATAATACCTACCGCATGAATGTTCTCGCTAACACCTTGTAATCCGGGAACGATTGAACAATTTCCTCGCAACACAATGTCTACCTTAACTCCTGCCTGCGATGCCTCATATAGTTTCTCAACCACATCCTCATCAGTTATATGATTGATTTTCATCTTAATCCAAGATTCTCTGCCTGCTTTTACATTCTTGATTTCATCTGAAATCATGCGAACAATCTTCGATTTCATCTCATTAGGCGACACCAACAAATCCTTGAAGTGAACTGGTTTGAATGGTTTTTCAATGAACTCAAATACTCGCTCAACATCACGCGTAATGGTTGGTCTTGCTGTCATCAACATATAGTCTGTATAGACTTTTGCATTCCCTTCATGAAAATTTCCAGAACCTACACATGCAATATCTCCACCTTTCGACTTGATATACACCAACTTAGAGTGAACTTTCAAACCTTCTACACCAAAAATGACGTCAATGCCAGCCTCCTGCAACCGCTTGCTCCACTTAATGTTACTTTCTTCATCAAACCGTGCCATCAACTCAATGACCACAGAAACTTTCTTGCCATTTCGTGCCGCACAAATAAGCGTCTTCACCACCTTCGAATCTTTTGCCAACCGATAGAGTGTAGCCTTTATCTCTTTTACATCCGGACTAATAGCTGCCTCTCGAAGAACTCTGATAAAACTATTAAATGAGTGATAAGGGACATGAATAAATCGATCTTTCTTACGTATCGTACTCAAAATGCTGTCGTCTGTCTCCAACTCTGGCCTCAGAATAGGAGTCCAGTTAGGATACTTCAACTCCTTCTTTCCACAGTCTGGAAATGACATCAAATCCTTATGATTCTGATATCGTCCGCCATTGATAATTGTATCCAACTGATCAACATTCAAATGATGCATCACCTTCTTCAGCAGGTCTTTCGGCATCTTGTTGTCATAAATAACACGGATTGGCTCACCGCTTTTACGACTCCTCACTCCTTTTGCCACCTTTTGAAGAACACCTGCATCCAAATCATTATCTAACTCCATCTCTGCATCCTTCGTCACCTTGAATGAATAGGCGTCGTATGTGCAGGTACCCTCTCCTGCAAAAATTAACGGCAAACAAAAACGAATGACATCGTCAAGATACATAATGTTATTGAAGTTCTCACTTGACGGAATTACAATAAATCGACCAGCTTCTTTATCTGGAATTTTAATCAACGCAAAATTGATTTTAGGCTTCGCCTCTCCATCAACCCATTTGTTTTGTTTGATTGCAAGGTAGATTCCATCTTCACTTATATCTTTCAGTTGAGAAAGCCATATAGGATTCGTCAAACCATTCAAACGATCTATATAAAGATTCTTAATAAAAGACTTCTGCTCATCGTTCAACTCATCCTCCAACAAAATACGAACGCCTTGCTTCTTCAAATCCGAAAAGGCATCATTTGTGGCTTCTTCATATTCCTTTGCGTATGCCACATTCAGACGATTTATCTCCTTGACGGTTTTCTCAGCTTCCTTCCGTTCACTCTTCAACATCTTATCTTTCGATGCCGCTACCCTGTTTAGGGATGCCATTCGCACACGGAAAAACTCATCCAAGTTGTTTGAGTAAATGCCTAAAAACGATAGACGCTCCAATGCTGGGATATCTTTCTTCTCAGCTTCCTGCAAAATTCGATGGTTGAAGAACATCCAACTCAAATCGCGCTCCACATAAACTTTCTTCATGTTACAATCTTTTTAGAAACCAATCTTTCTTGCACACAAAGAAACAACCCAATTTGGGCGAAATTTTGTAGATTTAAAAAATTCAGCATTTCTCACTGAACTTCTGTGCTGTGAACCGCATTTTAATTTTTTCCTAATCCTATTGAAGAACCATAAACTACCGCCTTCTTCGCTTCTTTTTTCTCTCTTTTTTGACTTTTTCTTTCTTATGTTTCTTCTCTTTCACTGTCTCCTGTTCCTCATCCACAGCGATTACTGAAGTGCCTCCATCTTCTATTGCAGGTGTTTCCTCATCCGTTCTATAGTATGTAACAAATTCGTATGGTTCACTTTCACTGCGATATCGATTAACCGCAGTTACTGTAATCGTATAATGGTCGTCTGTCAAAAGAGTCTCTCTGTCAAAGACATACTGCGTGTCTGTTGTTTTCGCAACTAACCCATCAACCGACTCAAAATCGCAATCAACCTCCTCTGGATAAGCATACACTAAATAATAGGATATAACATCCCCTTCATCCGCCACTACTTTATCCCATCGCAAGGTGTCCCCTTCTATTCTTAGATTAATCGGAGAAAATGCCTCAGGCACATTCTTCTTAACAGGTGGAATTGCAGGACATTGAAAAAAATCATTTTTCAGACTATCCAACAGACCTTGCGGGTTTCTTAGAAAATAATGTGTACTATAGAACATTATCCCATCTATGTTGATCGATTGCTCATCATTAAATCGCATTTGGCGCACCAACTCATTAGGTTTCTTCCACGCTTTCGGAAAATTGACTTCCAATCCCGATGCATATAATCCAAAATACAAATGACAACTTGATGGTATGTTTTCTCTCCACCATCGTGCCACTACGGCATAATCCGCCTCTTTCTTGCCTATCTCCCAATAAAGCTGCGGCGCTATATAATCAATCCACCCTTCTTTCGCCCATAGCAGCACATCGGCATACAAATCATCATAATTGGTTACACCTGCCCTTGTCTTCGACCCACGAATGTCTCTTGACGCATTTCTCCATACACCAAACGGACTAATACCAAACTGAACCCAAGGTTTCGTATCTTGCAGCATCTTATGAATGTTCTTCACAGTCTCATTAACATTATTTCGGCGCCAATCCTCCTTATTCTTAAACCCTTTCGGATTTCTCTTAAATGTCTCATCATCGGGGAAATCCTTTCCATTTACTGGATAAGGATAGAAATAATCATCCAAATGCAAAGCATCTACATCATAGCGCATAACTATGTCTTTCAACACCCTCAGTAAATGCTTTTCTGTATCTTCCAATCCTGGATTAAAATAAATCTTGCCTCCATATTGAACAAACAATTCCGGCTTTTCATAGTAAAGATGTTTTTTCGACAGCACTGCCTTTTCACTATTTGTTACACGATAGGGATTTATCCATGCATGGACTTCCATTCCTCGTTCATGTGCCTCTTCTACCACTGTCTCCAATGGGTCAAAACCATTTTTCGGACACTCTCCTTGCGTCCCTGTCAACCATTCCGACCATGGTTCTATGTCCGATTTATACAGAGCATCTCCCGTCGGACGACATTGAAAAATCACTGTGTTGATGCCCTGACTACACAAAGAATCCAGAAGCAAAATCAGCTCCTGCTTCTGGATTTCTGATTTATTTCCCTTTGTCGTAGGCCAATCAATATTGGCTACCGTCGCAACCCACGCCCCTCTCATCTCTCTTTTTCCCTCAGGAAAAGACAAGTAAGGAATTAATGATAAAACGACGAATAAAAACGCTTTCCTCATGCACCTACAACCTCTTTCTCTCAACTCTTAATCTTTGTAACTATGCAATTTCTTGAAGATGAATTTTCCAGACTCCGTTAAGATTTTTTGATCAAAAGGATACATCTTTCCATCATTCCATTTCAAAGCCGCACATTCTCCACCTTCCGCACTATAACTCCAATTACACCAACTAACGATCTGGTGCCCATCGTTATCTCCCGCAAAAATCTTTAACCATTTGTCGGTCATCGCCGGACTGAAGTTGGTCAATCCACTTGCGTCTGTCGTACCAAACTCCGTTACAAAGATTGGTAACGCCTTTAATATACAAGGAACACCTAATGCCGAATCTCCATGCTGCATTGGCGTCATAAAATCAGCCCCCACGCATCCAAACGTAGTGTCTATAGGCGTCCCATCATTGTGAGACGCAGCGTAAAAATGGAAAGAATACATCAAATTATCATATACCTCGCCATTAGGCTGTTGAGGCTCTTGTCCAATTACATCCTGCGGACGCTGACACCATTCTGGCGTTCCACATATACAAACAACATCTTTATCCTTCGCACGAATAATCTTCAACATACTTTCACAATAAGGCTTAATGTGTCGCTTCCATGTAACACTTCCCTTACTGGAATTTGGCTCATTACACAACTCATACAAAACATGTTTTTGATATTGAAAACGCTGTGAACAATAAGTCCAAAAATCTGCTGCCAAATCAATTCCTGATACAGGATGTTTACGATAGCGAACATTCTGTGGATTACCAGGATTCAAAACGTGCCAGTCTATCAAACAGTACATTCCATTCTCAGCACACCACTTCACAACATTTTCCAAATGTCTCGATCTGTGGGTTGCGTTGTACGCGTATCCTCCCTCCTCATCAACATATACAGCCAATCGAAAAACATTACAATTCCAATCTTGTCTAAGAGACTTAATGTTCTCCTCCGTAATATTAGCAACGCCTGACCACTGCATTCCATGCGAACTCATACCTCTCAACTGAACAGGATTCCCTTTGTCATCGCACAAACGACGAACTCCATTTTCATCCGCTTTTACCTGTAATTTTCCCCACTTCGCAACTGGAGAACCCTTGGGATATTCATAAGGCATCAAAACCTCAACTTCTTTTGATTCAGGCGTCACCTTTCCGAATGGAGAAGACTTTTCTGATTTTACTTCTGTCTTCCCCTTTGCTTCACTCGACTTTTTATCCTTGTTTTCTGACGAACATCCAATCATCAACGACATCGCCAAAAAAGCATACGCAAATCTTCTAAAAAAAATCTTCTTAATCATTATATTTTCGTCTTTCAATTTATACTATAGGTTAGTAATATTTAGCAGGCGAATTTATAAATAATTCTAAAAAGAAACAACATTCATCTTATTGATTGTTTTCCTTATTCACTCAACGTCCCCATCCTGTTTTTTTCACTTTCGTCATCAATTTCATTATCTTCAATTGTTTTTTATACAATTTTGATGAGGGATTTTTCGGATCAGATTTCAACGGTGCTGGAAGACATGCTGCCAACATCGCAGCTTCCGACCGCGTTAACTTAGATGCCGAATGTTTGTAATAATACCGCGAGGCCGACTCTACCCCATATATTCCATCTCCTAACTCAACAACATTTAAATAAATTTCCATAATCCGTTGCTTACTGTTAAAAATCTCCAATAAAAAAGTCATATAGGTCTCTATAGCCTTGCGAACCCATGAACGTGACGGCCATAAAAAGACGTTCTTTGCCGTTTGTTGAGAAATTGTACTCGCACCATAAAGTTTTTTCCCTTTCTCATTCAATTTCCGAGCTTTTTTTATCGCCTCAAAGTCAAATCCATTATGGGTTAAAAACAAATTGTCCTCCGACGCTATCACCGCTGTAATCATCTGTGCCGACATATCGTCTATGGATATCCATTCTTGTTCCAGCTTCATTGACTTTCCTTCACTCCATTGCTCTACAACTCGAATTAACATCAATGGCGTTACCCTCACCGAAACATATCGCAGCGAAAAGGCACTAAAAACAGACAAAACAAGCAACGAAACAAATAACCATAATACACTTTTCCCAATCTTTCTGAATAATTGTTGCAATTTCATCTTCATGACAAACATTAATTAGGAATAATTACAACGTGTTGATTATCTATCTGTAAATCTTACTTTTACAACTAATTTCTTAATAAAACCTTCTCCTATTATCGGTGCATGCGCATCAAATGGCAAAAAAATAGCAAAAGATCCAATGGGAACAGAAACAATCGTGTCGAATCTATCGTCATAGAAAAGCAAATCTTTTTCAGGATAACTTTCTGACAATTTTTCACAAGAGCTTCTATTCTTATACCCAATTTTCTCTTCTGTCGTCAATGGAATATGAATGTCTAAAAACTGGTTGTGTGCTTCCAATCTTGCCTCTTCAAAAGGCCTTAATTTCTCTTCATTTACATTGATAAATATGTCCTCGTCAATCTTAATCTTTCCAATTCCTTGATTGAAATTTTTTATATCAATTCTGTTAATTTCATCAATTACCTTCTCAGAAATACCGCACAATCCTTTGTACAATTTCAAGTTCTCTATCGTATCAAGTATCATACTCTTTCAAAAGTCAACAAGAAGACGAGAACATGGTATTTGTTCCCGTCTTCTCTTTTATTCATTAATTAAAAAACTTTACTTCCTAACTTTCCGAGCCACCAACTATCTTGCACAGAAAATTTCACGATATTTCGGCAATGGCCATATATCATCATCTACAACCAATTCCAACGCATCTATATGCTCCCTTATCTCCTCCATCGTAGGACGTACTGTCTTGTCGTATGCCGCCGCCTTCTCCTCTTCATTGGCAGAATTGTGATTGGCATTATGACGCTCTTCTGTCATTCTCTTTACCAATTTCTTGATAGCCGTTACATGCGCAGAAATTTCACGAATCAAATCTTTACGATCCTCCGCCAACACTTCATATTCTTCCGCAGGAAATAGTTGTTTCAAACCACATAAATTCTCAATCAAACGATTTTGATAACTTACCGCTGTTGGAACGATATGGTTAATCGCCATATCTCCTAACGTACGTGACTCAATCTGTACTTTCTTAGAGAATTTCTCGTACTCTACCTCTACACGACCGTGAATCTCAGCCTCTGAGAAAATTCCTTCTCCCAAAAGTACCTCCTTAGATGCAGAATCTAAATACTTTGAAATTGCTTCTGGAACACTGGTGATATTGGTCAAGCCACGGCGTGCAGCCTCTTTTTTCCACTCTTCTGAATAACCATCTCCATCAAAACGAACTGGTTTTGACTCTACTATTAGTCTCTTCAAAACTTGAAAAATCGCCTCCTCTTTGCCCTTACCATCATTGATCAACTTATCTACTTCTTGCTTGAATAGATTTAACTGATGCGCTACGGCTGAATCTAATGCAATTATCGGAGCGGCACAATTGGCAGAAGATCCTACCGCACGGAATTCAAAACGATTTCCTGTAAATGCAAATGGAGATGTTCTATTTCGATCCGTATTATCCAACATAATATCTGGAATACGGGCGATTCCCAACTTTAAAGCTGTCTTCTCTGCAGGAGTCATCTTGTTGTCTCCTACTTGGTCTGCCAAGTTGTCTAACATCAACGACAAACTCTTGCCCAAAAAAACGGAAAGTATTGCTGGTGGAGCTTCATTTGCACCTAATCGATAAGTGTTGCTAGCACTCATAATGGATGCGCGAAGTAGATCCTGATGCTTATAGACCGCCATCATTACATTCACCAAGAAAGTGATAAACAACATATTACCTTTCGGATTCTTAGCCGGAGAAAGCAAGTTTATCCCTGTATCAGTTGTCATTGACCAATTATTGTGCTTACCAGACCCATTCACAGATGCAAATGGTTTCTCATGCAACAACACTTGGAACGAGTGTCTACGAGCGATTTTTTTCATTAAGTCCATCACCAACTGGTTATGATCGTTCGCCAGATTGGCTTCTTCAAAGATAGGTGCGAACTCAAACTGATTTGGTGCAACTTCGTTGTGACGAGTTTTCAAAGGTATACCTAATTTATGGGATTCAAATTCCAAATCTCGCATAAACGACGTTACCCGCTCCGGTATAGATCCAAAATAATGGTCATCCAACTGCTGATCCTTCGCCGAAGCATGCCCCATTAACGTGCGACCAGTCATACATAGATCAGGCCGCGCGCTGAAAAGAGCAGAATCAACCAAAAAATATTCTTGCTCCCAACCTAAGTTCGTTTGAACCTTCGATATGTTCTTATCAAAATATTGGCACACAGCGACCGCAGCCTTGTCCAACGCTGAAATTGCTTTCAACAAAGGTGTTTTATAATCCAATGCCTCCCCAGTATATGAAATGAAGATTGTTGGAATACAGAGTGTCGACCCCACAACGAATGCAGGAGAAGACAAATCCCACGCAGTATACCCTCGCGCCTCAAACGTGTTTCTCAAACCTCCATTAGGAAAAGACGATGCATCTGGCTCTTGTTGAATCAACACCTTCCCGGAAAAATGCTCAATCACCTCTCCATTATCATCAAAGTCGACAAAACCATCGTGCTTCTCTGCCGTACCATCCGTCAAAGGCTGAAACCAGTGCGTGTAATGTGTTGCTCCCCTCTCACTCGCCCATCTTCGCATTCCAGTCGCAATCTGGTCTGCTATGTTTCTGTCGAAAAGAACTCCCTTCTCAACAGCTGCAATAAAGGCCTTGTAAACATCCTTAGACAGATAATCTCTCATCTTGTCTTTGGTAAACACATTGATCGCGTAATAGTCGGATAGATTACCCAAAGGTTTTACCACCTTCAATGGCTTTCTATTATACAACTCTTTTAACGCACTAAATCTCATGATTGCCATAGCACGGACTTTTTTTGTTTATTAGAAATATAACTTTTAGCAACAAACCCTCTCATTTTTAGGTTTGCAATCCAAAATTAGCGATTTAAAAAGTAATACCCCCTATTTTTAAGGGGGTATTTTCTAAAATCATATCATTTTTTCTAAAAATGTCCACATTACAATGCCTGCAGTTACTGAAACGTTCAAAGAATGTTTCGTGCCATATTGCGGAATCTCTATACATCCATCGGATATATCTACTACTTGTTGATTTACTCCCTTCACTTCATTTCCTAAAACAACAGCATATTTCTTCCCCTTATCCAATTCCAAATCGGGCAGTTTCACACTTCCCTCAACTTGTTCTATAGAATATACATAATATCCTTGTTCTTTCAAATCCTTGACGGCTTGGACAGCGTCGGCATAGGATTGCCAGTCTACAGACATCTCAGCTCCCAACGCCGTTTTATGTATCTCAGGATGCGGTGGTGTCGATGTGATTCCACACAAAAAAATCTGCTCAATTCTAAAGGCATCTGCTGTTCTAAACACAGAGCCTACATTATACATACTTCGCACATTGTCTAAAACCACCACTAAGGGAAGCTTTTTCGCACTTTTATACTCTTCTGCCGTTATTCGATTTAATTCGGTTACTTCTAATTTTCTCATCAATTTCTTTTTTTCTACACAGCTTTAAACTCCAAAATTTTCTTCAATTCTTTCATTCCCTCTGTAGCTCCTTTATTAATCGACGTCACCTTATGCGAGGTCTTCACAGACACTGGCTTCGGATCTACGATATATACAGGGACATTCAAAGGGACATAACTAATCAAAGACGCTGCCGGATATACATTCAAGGACGTACCTATTATCACGAAAATATCTGCTTGCGATGCCAACTCCATCGCTGGTTCCATATTGGGAACTGACTCTCCAAACCATACAATATAAGGTCGCAGTTGACCGCCATCGGGTGCTTTATCTCCAACATGAATCTCGCAATTCTCATCTGTTAGCGTTATCGTTTTTTCCACATTTCTAACAGAACATACTTTCATTATTTCTCCATGTAGATGAATGACATTTTTGCTTCCTGCTCGTTCATGCAGATCATCAATGTTCTGCGTAATTATTTGAACATCAAAATTCTGTTCCAATTCGACCAAACCAATATGACCATAATTAGGCTGATGCGTATGATTCTCTCTTCGCATTTTATTGTAAAAATCAAGCACCAATTCTGGATTCCGCATAAAACCCTCTGGAGTACATACGTCTTCTATTCGGTATTGATTCCATAGTCCTCCCGCATCTCGAAACGTACTAATCCCACTCTCTGCACTAATTCCAGCTCCAGTCAGAACAACTAATTTTTTCATTATAGTCTACTAATATTTCCTTTCAAATATTTCAGAATAGATAAAGGCACGGCGAACCTCGTTCATATCAGTTATGTCAAGCGATATATTCATTGATCCTTCTTCCTCCTCTCTTTTTTTAGAGAAAGAGGATGGTTTGAATCCCGTAGAAGAGACGCCTTCTTCTGTATTCAAAGTACTCATTTTCGTCTCATATTTTTTTTGTTTTTCTCTTATCTGTGATTGTTTTAATTCCGCCTCTCGCTTTTGCCTTTTCTCTATTTCATTACGTTCTGCCTCTGTTTTTCGTTTTATTTCTTCTAACGCTTTTTGTATAGTATCCTCCCGTGTTTCGGAGTCATTCTGCCGACTTGTCTCTACAGTCTGCGGACGATCAAAGACGATAGTTCTCGTTCCGTCAGGGTTAACAATAACTCTTCTTCCCCTATTTTGATCTTCCACCTCCTGCGTCTCCGCATTTTTCTGCTCACGAGCCTGCTTTTCAGCATTTTTAGCTGATATAACCTTCGTAATAATCGCAACAACGATTATCACAAAATAAAACACATTTTCTATTTCATCCATAACGACTTCCAAACTAATTAATATTGTACTAATATAGCGAAAAAAGCCTTCCTCCAACCATTTCAGATGTAAAAAAGAGTTATAATTTTGCTCTGATTTCTCAAAAATACAGAATGGACACGATTTCTCAAGAAAAAAGAAGTTGGACGATGAGCCGCATCAAAGGAAAGGACACCAAACCCGAACTTATAGTGCGTAAATTCTTATATGCCAACGGTTATCGTTATCGAGTAAATGTCTCCACTCTTCCTGGAAAACCAGACATCGTTTTAAAGAAATACCGCACCGCGATTTTTATCCATGGTTGTTTCTGGCATGGTCATGAATGCCTTCAAGGGCGCGTTCCTAAATCACATCAAGAATTTTGGACTGCTAAATTTCAACGCAACCATGAACGAGATATTCGAGTTCGTCAAGAACTAAAAGAACTAGGGTGGAACACTCTCATCGTGTGGGAATGTCAACTCAAATCTAAAGTTCGAGAACAAACATTCGACGAGATTCTCTATTGGCTCAACGAAGCTTATCTTCATATTTACAGGAAGAAAGACTAATCTTTATTTAGACTCTTCTTCCTTCAAATAATCAGTCCAAATGACCTGACGAAGAAACCTTTCCCTCCTTTCCCTACCAGTTTTTTTTGAATCCATTCTCTCCAACTCGTCTTTCCAAAGATTATGGTAGTAGCCACTATTCCAACGCTTTACCAATTCTATTGATCGATTGACATAAAATTCAGACGGGTCTTCCTCTTCTACCAAATACACCTTATCTTCTGAAGGAGAATAAACAGCCGCATGAATAGTCGTCAGCAAATCCACCTCTTCTTCTGAGAGTTCTGAATCTTGGTTGGTAACCAACGGATATATATATTCACATTGCACATCTCCATTCGAAAGAGTGTCCTCCATCCTTAAAAACGAGTATCCTCGATATCTGCTATTCTTCGTTTTTACATAATGACGCTCAAAATGTAAATTATCTCCTTCATAATCATACACATACCCTTTTATTTTCTTTGGTGTATAATACTTATACATTTTGCTTTTTATCTTCTTTGAATTGAAATCATAAACAAATATAAACTTCACTTTCGTGCCAAAATGAGTCTGTACCCACGGCTGCGCGTATACCGTACCTTTGGTTACACCAGCACCAAGCTGACGAGGAGATGGCAAATCCATAATTTTTAAAAAGCCTAAAAAGGTATCACCCTCCAATGACACAATCTTAGACGGGCATACCCCTTCCTCCCTCATCTTCTCATATTGAAATTCTGTATATTTTCTTCCTCTTGTTTGTGCATTCACAACAAGAATCGCAAAAACACAAAACAACACTACACAAAACAGTCTTTTCATTTATCTATTGTGTTATTTTTCCTCTTTCTTTTCACGTTTTGGAAACCAACCTTTTGCTACACGCTTTCTCTGTTCAAAGACCTCCAAAATACTCCAAAAACAAGAAAATGCAAAAACACCCCACAATATTGAACTTACCAAGTCCTCACAATAAAGCGACATCAAGACTCCAAAAATTCCACCAATAAGAAACGCCCACCATACTTTCACTCCAAAATAATACTCACCTTTTATTACTAACGGATGAAATATTCCTATCATCAGAAATGTCAACAAACCCACTATTAATCCGTTTACATTATACTCGTTTACTATATCATTCATATACCTTATTTTTTATCAATTGTTTCAAATAGTTACCATAATCCTTTCTCTTCATTGTCTGAAAACCAATCTTTCAGAGCCTCCTGTAAAGTCCATTTGTATTCAAAACCAGTCTCACTCATTTTTTTTCCAGATACATTTGTTGATATCTGCAACTTTACAACTCTATCTCTGCAAATACCCATTGGAGAACCCAATACTCCGAGAATAAGAGCGGCCGGCATAATCAGAATGTTCGGAAGATATGGGACAAACGCACTCATACGAGTGGCAGATTTCATTGCGTCTACGATCTGCTCCAAATGAAAGGATGGCTCATAACCACAATTGAAAAGTTGATTATTTTCACTTCTTTTTATACAAAAAAGAATAAAACGGACGAGGTCTTTAACATAAATGCACGCTTTTGTCGTATCTTTTCTTCCAGGATAAGCAAATCGATGTTTCCGTATCGCCCAATACATACGAGTGAAATTTCCATTTTCGCCTTTTCCAAAAACGACTCCCGGACGAAGGACAACCAACTTACGATGAGGGTTCCCTTTCTGCCAGCCTAAAAATAACTTTTCAGAAATCAATTTTGAAATTCCGTACGGTGTATTCGGCATCGGCAAATCCTCTTCTTCCTTCATTGCCTCTGAAGTTCCATAGATAGAAATACTCGACATAAACACAACTGTACATATTCCGTGCCGTTCGGCAAAATCAACAACATTTTCCGCCCCTTTTATATTTGTCTCAAAATACTCGTAATCTTCATATCCTGGAGTTTGATGAATTGCAGCTAAATGAATCAAAACATCTTCTTCTGAAACAGATACAGGTAAATTTTCAATCCTCTTTCTTACATCACAGTATATGTATTCGGAAGAGATAAAAGACTCTTTTATTAATGGAGAATTATAATTCTTTAACCGCAAGTGTTTATCTTCCTGCTTTTCAATATCTAAGTTGTAAATTTTTGAAGTAGGATACTCCTCCCTTATCAAATTCGCAAGATGAACTCCAATAAAGCCAGATCCTCCAGTAATAAAAAAATTCATATCATTCCTTTTTGTAGTAACCCAAATCTTCCAACAACTGACGATTCCATTGGCGTCGTTCCCTGTCGAAAATCCATCCCCACTTATTGAAATATCTAATCATATTCACAAGGTGAATACGCAACATTTTTCTGCTTTTATACGACGCCGAACGATGCACATGCACAATCGTAACTTCTGGCCAGAACATGGTTCGGTAGTATCTATGCATCCTTCGCGTGATATCTATGTCCTCAGGATACATAAAAAAACGCTCGTCAAACAAACCTACCTTCTCAAGGCATTTCACTCTGAAGAACATAAAACTACCCATATGATAAGGTACATTCATCGGGAGTTTATGGTCATTAAACTCTAAACAGTATCTGTAATTAATCTTTTCAGTCCATTTTTTTGGCATAAATCGTCTGAAAAAAAGGACTATTGGATCGGGTAGTAACCTGCAAACATACTGAAGATCCCCATTCGGGTATATCGTGTTGGGTATCAGCTGAGCGACATCCTCATTTTCGTCCATGTACCCCATAATTCTTTCAATCACTTGCTCTCCAAACGAGACATCTGGATTGATAACTAAATGATAATCAACGCCTAACCGTACCGCTCTGCGGATTGCCACATTATGACCTGCTCCATATCCCAAATTTTTATCATTGAACGTATAATCTACATTCGAAAACTCAGAACATAACTCACGCAAATCATCTTTTGGCGAATTATCAATCACATAGATTAAACTCACATCATTGTTTGCCAAAGAATTGAGACATTTGCTCAACTCCTCCTTATCATTCTGGTATGTCACCACAGATGCAGTTACCCTGATTTTCACGGTGTGTATCAATCTACGCTTCTCTATAAGAAACGTCTTTCAAACGTTTTTAGTATCTTTCTTTTTGTTTAGTCAAAAGAAGGAGAAAGAAGTAATATTCTTTCTCCCTCTCCCTCTATATCATGCTTGTATTTAGCCACCGAAGTTATCGTAACGAATCATATCGTCCTCGACTCCTAAACTATGAAGCAAATCAAGCACAGTTTTCGACATCATTGGAGGTCCACATAGGTAGTATTCTACATCCTCTGGAGCTTCGTGCTTATTAAGGTACGTGTTGCCCATCACAGGTGCAACAAATCCAGGGGTATATTTAACACCCAAAGCGTCCGCCTTTGGATCTTGACGGTCTAACGCCAAATGGAAGTGGAAGTTAGAAAATTCTTTCTCCAATTCCAAGAAGTCGTCCAAGAAAAAGACCTCATCAATACCCCTTGCACCGTAAAAATAATGCATCTCGCGATCACGAGTGTTCAAAGTCTTCAACATGTGCATGATCTGTGCACGGAGTGGCGCCATTCCTGCTCCTCCTCCTACCCAAATCATCTCTCTCTTAGAATCAAACACAGGATGGAAATCGCCATAAGGACCAGACATAGTTACCTTGTCTCCTGGCTTCAGACTAAAGATATAAGTTGAAGCAATTCCACATGGCACATCCTGGAAACCAACTTGCGGTTTTGGCTTGAATGGAGGCGTTGCAATACGAACAGTCAATGTAATAATATCACCCTCATCTGGGTAATTAGCCATTGAGTAGGCACGAATAGTTGGTTCTGTATTTTTTTGATGTAATCCAAAGAGACCAAACTTCTCCCAAGATGGAACATACAAATCTCCAATCAAGGAACGATCAAAATCGTTGTAATTGATGTCGTATGCAGGGATTTTAATCTGAGCGTATGAACCAGGCAAGAAATCCATGTGTTCTCCCTTAGGAAGAGCAACCTTAAACTCCTTGATGAAGCTTGCGACATTTCTGTTTCCAATAACGGTGCACTCCCATTCCTTAACACCCATAACAGACTCTGGAACTTTAATCTTCATGTCGCCTTTCACCTTTGTTTGGCAACCCAAACGCCAGTGATTCTGTTGCTCTTTTCTTGAGAAATGACCTTTTTCAGAATCAAGGATTTCTCCTCCTCCTTCTAAAACTTGACATTTACATTGTCCACAAGAACCTTTTCCACCACAAGCAGAAGGTAAATGAACGCCATTAACAGCCAAAGTGTTAAGTAGCGACGAACCCGACTCTACCTCTACAACATTATCGTCGTTAATAGTTATTTTCGCAGCCCCAGATGTAACCAAATACTTCTTGGCAACGAGAAGGAGTATTACAAGCGCCAATATAATGACGAGGAATACTACAATACTAGTTAAAATCAACGTTATATCCATTGTTTATACTCCTATTAAATTGTTAAACCAGAGAAGCACATAAACGCCATTGCCATCAAACCAACTGTGATAAAGGTGATACCCAAACCACGAAGAGGCGCAGGCACATTTGAATACTGAAGTCTTTCCCTAATCGCAGCCAAAGCAACGATAGCCAAAGCCCAACCAATACCCGATCCTAAAGCGTATGTCGCCGCATACCCAACATTCTCGAAATGCCTTTGTTGCATAAACAAACATGCACCCATGATAGCACAGTTTACAGCAATCAACGGTAAGAAAATTCCTAACGACGCATATAGAGACGGACTGAACTTTTCAATCGCCATCTCCAATATTTGTACAACACCTGCAATGACCGCGATGAAAAGGATAAAGCTCAAGAAACTCAAGTCAACGCCCTTAACGATAGCATCAGGCGCCAAGACATAATTCTCCAACAGATAATTCAGAGGAACGGTTACGAGCAACACGAATGTTACGGATACTCCCAAACCCAAGGCAGTCTTGACATTCTTTGATACTGCTAAATAGGAACACATTCCCAAGAAATAGCAGAAAATCATATTGTCCACAAAGATGGACTTCACAAATAAACTTAAATATTCCATATTCTAATCTCTATTAGGAATTTTAATTGCTCTTCTCTTGAAGATCTGGATTCTTAGAACGCTGGAACCAAATGATGCATGCCAAAAGGATCAAAGCCATCGGAGGCAAAACCATCAAACCATTATTCATATATCCCAAATCATACACGCATTGCGGAATGATGTGGAATCCTAACAATGTTCCAGATCCTAAAATTTCACGGAAAACTCCCACGATAACGAGGATTAACGCATAACCTAAACCATTACCAATACCATCCAAAAACGACTCCCATGGTCCGTTAGACATTGCAAAAGCTTCCAAACGTCCCATCAAAATACAATTTGTGATGATTAATCCTACATAAACAGACAATTGCACACTTACATCGTAGGCAAACGCCTTCAATACCTGACTTACAATAGTCACCAATGCGGCACATACAACCAACTGCACAATGATACGTATACGATTAGGTATCGTGTTGCGTAATAACGAGATAACCAAATTGGCAAAAGCGACAATCACCGTAACCGACAATCCCATTACCAACGCTGGCTCTAACTTAGAGGTAACCGCCAACGCAGAACAGATACCTAAAACCTGAACCGCAACAGGATTATTCAATCCTAACGGACTCAAAAGAACTTCTTTGTTTTTCTTTGAAAATAATTCCATATCTGTTTCCTCCTTACTTTACTTGTGCTTGGATTGAATCAGCCACTTGCTTTACGACAGACACCAAAGAATCCTGAATTGCTGCCATAGAATCCAGACTCGCATCTACTGTGACAGAATCAGTTGCAGATTCAACACTCTCCATAGCGACAACAAGCTCACTTTGTTTGAAGAATTCAGCATATCTACCTAAGCAATTATGCAACATTTGGTTAACTCCTTTTGATGTGATTGTACCTCCTGTGATACCATCTACTTCATACTCAGGGTTCGATACCTTACCATTTTTTTCTACAGAAATCCTTACCTCACCATTCTCCTGTAAAAGTTTTCCTTTAAACTCAGATTGGAAAAATGGCATAGCAATTTCAGCTCCCAATCCTGGAGTTTCTCCTTCGTGTGAGAAATATGTTCCGTAGATAGTCTTCTTATCTGCGTTGAATGAGACATAACCCCAAATCGGACCCCAAAGCCCTGCCCCATAAAGAGGAACAACATACTTTGTCTCTCCATTCACCTCACAAACATAAAGCGGAAGTTTTGTCACATTATCTTCCTTAAGCTTCTTAGACTCAACATCAAAACCACCTGTTGCTGAAACTACATTTCCTTCTAAATCCAAAAGGCGGTCTTCTTTTATGTATTTGTTATAAGTAGTCTCAACATCCCCTTTCAATTCTTCCTCAGATACATTCAAAGAAGTAAGAATCTGCTTCATCTTGTCCAACTCTACATTCTTATCTTGCTTTTCTTTCAAGGAAGAAGAAACAAACGCCAAGAGGAATGCGACGATAATTACCATTATCGAAGCATATACGATAGTATAACCGTTACTATTTGTATTCATAGCCTTCTATTATTTAGCAACTCGACTTAACCTTCTCTTGATGTTTCTCTGTACGAAGCAGTAGTCAATCAACGCCGCAAAAACATTCATCAACAAGATTGCCAACATCATACCTTCTGGGTATCCAGGATTCAAACAACGTACCACAATTGCAATGAATCCGATGAGGAATCCGAAAATGTACTTTCCACACTCTGTTCTTGGTGACGTTACAGGGTCTGTGGCCATAAAGACCGCGCCGAAACAGAAACCACCTAAGAAAATATGCTCGTACCAAGGCAATTGCATCACTGAATTAGCTCCGATTGCGTTAAACATCAACGCCGTTACAATACCTCCGACGAAAACAGACAACATTGTCTTCCAACTTGCAATACCCGTCCACAAAAGGATAAAGGCTCCAATTGCAATGGCAATAACACTCGTCTCACCGATTGACCCAGGGTACAAACCAACGATCATGTCCATAACCGACATGTTGCTACCTACCGCATTGACAATAACATCCGCTGAACCTGAAGTCGCTACCTGTCCAAGCGGTGTCGCACCAGTGAATCCATCGACCAATGTCTCGCTCTGACCTAATCCGAAGAAGTTGTTCAAAGAAATCCATACTGAATCTCCCGACATCTTAGTAGGATAAGCAAAGAATAGGAACGCACGAGTTACCAATGCAACATTAAATATGTTATATCCCGTTCCTCCAAATACCTCTTTGGCGAAGATAACCGCAAAAGCAGTAGCCACAGCCAAAATCCACAATGGACATTCTACAGGAACAATCATAGGAATCAGCATACCAGAAACGAGGAATCCTTCCTGTATTTCCTCATTCTTCCACTGAGCCACAACAAACTCAATTCCAAGTCCTACAACGTATGACACGACAATCTTTGGCAATACAGCCAAGAAACCATAGATGAAAGTTTCAATAAAAGAAGCCGTTTCTCCATACACCAAAAAGTGCTGGTACCCCACGTTGTACATACCGAAAAGCAACGCAGGCAACAAAGCAATCACAACAATGGACATCGCACGTTTCGAGTCGATACAGTCGTGAATGTGGCTTCCTCTCTTCGCTGTCGTATTCGGAACGAATAAGAACGACTCAAATCCGTCGAATACAGAGCGAAATGCGTGAAATTTTCCGTCCCCTTCAAAAGACGGCTTCACTTTGTCGAGAAAATTTCTTAACGCTTTCAATGTTATATTATTTTAGTTATTACACAAATTTAGACCTAAGCCAACTCCTTACGAAGATAGTCCAATCCCTCGCGAACAATTCTTTGCGTCTCTATCTTCGACGTGCAGACAAACTCACATAAAGCGAAATCCTCTGGCGCAACCTCGTAAATTCCTAATTGCTCCATCTTATCAATGTCCTTCGCCATAATCGATTTCACAAGATACTCTGGATAAATGTCCATTGGGAATACTTTATCGTACTCGCCAGACATGATGAATGCGCGTTCACCTCCATTGATGTTCGTATCGAAAACATATTCCTTACTCTTTCCTAACAACCACGAGAAATAGGAACGACTCACACTGAACTTATTCAAACGCGGAGCAATCCATCCTAAAAACTCATTGTTGTGGTCACCTTCCGGAATAACAGTAATCTGAGAATCAAAAGATCCCAAAAATCCATCTGCCAAAATCTGTGTTCCAGACAATGCGTTTCCGCTGATATAACGAACATTATCTCCGTCGATATTATTAGCAATCACATTTGCAATAGACTCTCCCACCTTCATATCATAGTACTGAGGCGTTTTTACGGATGAACCCGTCAAAGCCACTTTCTTGGCGAAAGAAATCTGTCCGTTCTTGAAGGCTGCTCCGATCATAGCAACATCTTGAGGATTGACAGTCCAAACAATATCCCCCTTGTTGATAGGGTCAATATGATGAATCTGAACACCTACGTTTCCAGTTGGGTGTGGACCAATGAACTCGTGCAACACAACACCTTTCGTCTTCTTGTAGATGTTTGAAGCACTCTCCGCATTGATACTAATGTGAACCTTCCCTGATGTCAATTTTGACAATGCGTCAACACCATACTGAAAGTCCTCTTCACGTCCTACCAAAACATACTCGTAGTTGGGCGCCAAAGGAGCCGTGTCAAAACCAGAAATAAAAATCGCTTTTGGACTATCATCCGGATCCGCAACGATATCGTAAGGACGTTGCTTGATGAAAGCGAAGAAGCCAGCGTTAAGCATAGCCTCCTTAACCTTCTCGGACGATAATTCAGAAGGACGACCCTTTGGAAATTCTGCAGAAACGAATTGTCCATCCGACTTCAATCGAATGTCCAAAACCTTTCTCTTATCCCCACGATTTACCGCGACAACTTCGCCACTTACTGGGGAAACGAATTTCAAATTCTGATTTGTCTTGCTTTGGAACAAAACCGTCCCGACTTTCACTTTATCCCCCTCTCGGACAAGCACTTTCGGTTTGATGCCGTGAAAATCATCAGGTCTGACAGAAAACGACTCAGAAGTGCCAACCTTCGCCAACACTTCCTTTGCCTTTCCTTTCATGTTAATGTCAAGACCTTTTTTAATTCTAATCACCTCAGACATATAACTATAATTAATAAAATTTCTGATAGTTTTTTTTTCAGTCAATAATTGACCTTTAAAGGTACTATTATTTTCTGATAATTCCGCGTTGTGAACCCTTTATAAAGTCAACAATGTACTTTACTTCAGGTATCAACTCACATTCTGCCTCAACCTTCTCAATCGCTTGAGTCGTGTTCAAATCAGACATATAAATTATACGATAGACGTTCATAATTTTTTCAATCGTCTCGTTGGTGAAATTACGTCTGGTAAGACCTACTTTATTGAGCATTTCAAACGACAACGGCTCACGCCCTGCCATAACGTATGGAGGCACATCCTTACCTACCTTCGATCCTCCCTGAATCATCACATGACCACCAATCCTAGTAAACTGGTGAACAAGTACACTACCAGAAAGAATTGCCCAATCATCAATAACGACTTCACCCGCAATTTGAGAGGCGTTGCCTATGATAATGTGATCCCCTAATCTACAATCATGTGCAATATGCGTATAAGCCATCAACAAACAGTTTGATCCTACAACCGTTGTTCCTTTCGATGCTGTTCCACGATTTATGGTAGCACACTCTCTAACGGTTGTGTTATCACCTACTACGGCGGTTGTTTCCTCACCGACAAATTTCAAATCTTGAGGTATTGCGGAAACAACGGCATTAGGGAAAATTTTCACGTTCTTTCCTATCCTCGCGCCACTCAAAACAGTGGCATGTGGCATAATAACAGTGCCATCCCCAATTTCTACATTCTTATCAACGTAAGCAAACGCTCCAACCTCTACATTTTCACCAATTTTTGCCTCGGGATGAACAAAAGCCAATTCGTTTATCATAGACATTTATTTATTTTTCGTAATAAGAGCCAAAAACTCTGCCTCTGCACAAATCTTGTCTCCGACAATCGCATATCCCTTCATTGACGCACATCCTCTGCGAACATCTGTCGTCAAATCTAATTTGAAGATAACCGTATCCCCCGGAACCACCTTGTGTCGGAATTTCACATTGTTGATGCTCAAAAAATAAGTTGAGTATTTCTCAGGTTCATCAACGGTGTTCAACACTAATATACCTCCTGTCTGGGCCATCGCCTCTACCAAAAGGACACCTGGCATAACAGGCTCTTGAGGAAAGTGTCCGCAAAAGAACGATTCGTTGCTGGATACACTTTTCACTCCAACGACTCCACGCTCCTTCAATTCAATAATCTTATCAATCATCAACATTGGCCAACGATGAGGAAGAAGTTGGCGAATCCTATTGACATCCATCAATGGCTCAGCCGTAGGGTCATACACAGGGAAAAGGATCTCCTGCTTCCTCAACTTCTTAAATACCTTCTTGGCGAAATCTGTGTTGACTGTGTGTCCCGGACACGTTGCAATGATATGTCCCTTGATAGGCTTACCAATCAAAGCTAAATCTCCTATCACATCCAACAATTTGTGTCGTGCCGGCTCATTGTTGAAAGCCAAAGGACGTCTTTGCAAATAACCAAGGTCAGAAACTTGAATGCTTGGCATTCCAAGCAGAGATGTCAAATTATCAATTTGAGTCTGCTCCATAGGCTGGTCATAAATAACAATTGCGTTATCCAAATCACCACCCTTGATCAGATTATTCTTTAACAAAACCTCTATCTCGCGAACAAAAACAAATGTTCTACTTGCAGCTATCTCTTTTTTATAATCGCTTAACGAAAATAACTGAGCATATTGATTGGACAGGATTGGAGATGGGTACGACACCAAAACACTCACCTGGAAATCATCGCTTGGCAAGATTTGAAAAGTCGAAACACCATCAGCCGATTTATATTCCAACTTCTTTGTAACAACAAAATACTCACGCTCTGCCTTTTGCTCTTCTAACCCCACCTTCTCTATTTCCTCTACATAACAGATTGCACTACCGTCTAAAATTGGGACTTCAGGTTGGTTGACTTGAATCAGACAGTTATCTACCTGCATTGCATACAACGCAGACATAATATGCTCAATAGTGCTTACTTTTACATCTCCGTCTGCAATCACAGTGCCTCTTGAAGTTTCAACAACATTCTCAGCCAAAGCAGCAACAACCGGCTGCCCTTCCAAATCAACACGTTGAAACTTGATTCCGTGATTCTCTGGAGCCGGATTAAACGTAACATCAATGTTTAAACCTGTATGCAATCCTTTGCCGGAAAGCGAAAAGGCACTTTTTAGCGTATTTTGTTTAGGCATATCTTATTTACTTAAATCATTTAACTTTTGTTGTAACTCTGCCACTTGTTTTTGCAAGTCAAACAATGTCTGACGATATTCGGGGAAATTACGGAAACAAACGTACGATTTACGGAACTTCATCGCATCCATAAACGGCGTACCAAAGAAAATTTTATTGGGTTCCTCTATGTTTTTAGTAACACCTGATTGCGCCTCAAGAATGGTTCCATCTGCAATTTTCAAGTGTCCCGAGATACCTGTCTGACCTCCGAGCATACAATGTTTTCCGACTTTCGTCGAACCCGCAATACCAGACTGAGCGGCCATCACCGTATCAGCACCAACCTCAACGTTATGGGCGATTTGAATCAAATTATCTAATTTAACACCCTTACCCACAACCGTTGCCCCCATAGTGGAGCGGTCAACAGTGGTATTAGCACCAATCTCAACATTATCCTCCAAAATAACAATACCTATTTGAGGTATCTTTTCATAGTGTCCGTCTGGAGTCGGAGCAAACCCGAAACCATCACCTCCGATGACACAACCTGCATGAAGAATGCAATTGTTACCGATGACACACTCCTTATAGATACGAACCCCAGGATATATTATCACATTATCGCCAATCTTCACATTGTCACCAATATAAACTTGAGGATAGATTTGAACATTATTGCCCAACTTTGCACCATCTTCAATAACGGCATAAGCACCAATATATGGATTTTCGCCAACCGTAGCCTTACC
Source organism: Bacteroidaceae bacterium (assembly GCA_963619325.1). Classification (GTDB taxonomy): domain Bacteria; phylum Bacteroidota; class Bacteroidia; order Bacteroidales; family Paludibacteraceae; genus UBA1181. The sequence goes on from CAVEVQ010000003.1 coordinate 64,688, forward strand.
AGACACAAAGGACAAAGGAGAAACACCACTCTTCTTTGGTTTGAAACTATCAACTAACTGAAGCAAAGAAGCCAAAGCATCATATGAATTTGACACCTTAACGAGCGTAGCCGCAATCTCATGTTCTGGCTCAAAATCATTGTTCACCAAGACGACACTCGCCTTGGTAGTATAGATATACTCAGTATATTTCTTGTTTGAGAGAAAAGTTAGCGTTCCTGGTTCACCCGTCTCTATCTTCGAGAAATTGGAGACCTTAACGTTAGGGTCACCAACAACATTACCTTTAAGGTAATCCGCTATCTGTTGTGCAGAAAATTCCATAACACGATATTTTTTACAAAAATAGAGAAATTCGCCTATTTTTAAAGCAGATTTGAAAAAGTTTCTTCGGATTTTAAGGTTATTGTTCAAAAAGGAAGTACCTAATAATAGGGGAAAATGAACTTTGCGGAGAAAAAGAAAAAAAAGTCTCAACATTGTTTGCAAAATCAAAAAAACGCATTAAATTTGCAACCGCAATCGGGAATAAGAAGTCGGTTGCTACGAAAAATGGCTTCGTAGCTCAACTGTATAGAGCATTTGACTACGGATCAAAAGGTTGTGGGTTAGAATCCCGCCGAGGTCACTAAGAGGAATCCAAACTATAATGGTTTGGATTCCTCTTTTTATTTTCAGAAAGGGTTACAGATTTTTCCCTTTGTTTTTCTCTATTATAACCTATGAATTCGCTACCTTTGCAAAAAGTATTTTCTATTTGCAACATACTAAACATAATAAAATTCCTATGGTAAGAGACACAGCTATTTTCGACATCATCGAAAAGGAACGTCAACGTCAGCTGAGAGGTATCGAATTGATTGCCTCTGAGAATTTCGTCAGCGACCAAGTTATGCAAGCAATGGGTTCGGTTTTAACGAACAAGTACGCAGAGGGACTTCCAGGACATCGCTACTACGGTGGTTGTGAAGTAGTAGACCTGAACGAGCAGTTGGCGATAGACCGTTTAAAGGAGATTTTCGGAGCTGAGTGGTGTAACGTTCAGCCTCACTCTGGAGCGCAGGCTAACGCCGCTGTTTTCTTGGCGTGCCTTAACGCAGGAGACAAATTCCTCGGACTCAATCTCTCTCACGGAGGACATCTCTCTCATGGTTCTCCCGTCAATTTTTCAGGTTTGATTTTTCACGCATTAGAATACAACGTCAACGAGGAGACAGGTCGTGTTGACTACGACCAATTGGAACAAGTTGCGCGTACTGAACATCCAAAATTGATTATTGCTGGAGCATCCGCTTACTCAAGAGAGTGGGACTATGCCCGCATTCGTAAGGTGGCAGACGAGATTGGTGCAATCTTCATGGTTGATATGGCGCATCCAGCAGGTTTGATCGCCGCAGGTTTGCTTAACAATCCGGTTAAATATGCTCACATCGTTACCACAACTACTCATAAGACTCTCCGCGGTCCTCGTGGTGGTGTCATAATGATGGGCAAAGATTTTGACAATCCATTCGGAAAGAAGACCCCTAAGGGTGAAATCAAAAAAATGTCTGCTCTTCTCGACTCCGCAGTATTCCCAGGAATCCAAGGCGGTCCGTTGGAGCACGTCATCGCCGCCAAAGCTGTCTCATTCTACGAGGCACTTCAACCAGAATACAAGGTTTACCAAAAACAAGTGAAAGTCAATGCAGCCACAATGGCTCAAGCCTTTATAGACAAAGGTTACAAAATCATCTCTAATGGTACTGACAACCACTCTATGTTGGTTGACCTCCGCACGAAGTTCCCTGAGTTGACTGGTAAGGTCGCAGAAAAGGCATTGGTAGCAGCAGATATCACCACAAACAAGAACATGGTGCCTTTTGATAGCCGTTCTCCATTCCAAACCTCTGGGTTGCGCTTCGGAACAGCCGCTATCACCACTCGTGGAGCTAAAGAAGATTTAATGCCTGTCATTGTTGAAATGATCGACACGGTCCTCTCAGCCCCTGAATGCGACAAGACCATCTCTTCTGTTAGAGAAAAAGTAAACTCAATCATGAAAGATTTCCCATTGTTCGCTTGGTAATTCTTTTAACATAAAATAAAAAAGAAGTCGTTCTCTACATGAGCGACTTCTTTTTTTGTATCATAACAAATGCTATATTTGCGCATAAATACAAAGAAAAAAGTGAACAAGTTCGCAGGAAGTCAATTCTTCGGTATGTTAATTTTGGGGGCAATTTTGTTGCTCTTTTTTTCTGCTTGTTCAACTGTCAAATATGTTCCAGACGACCAATACCTCCTTGACAAAGTAGACATCAACGTAGAGGGCAACGCAGTCAACAGCAACGAACTCTCGCAATACGTTCGCCAACGACCAAATTTTAAAGCGTTCGGATTGTTCCGCATCTACTTAGGTGTCTACAACCTATCGGGAAGAGACACCACCAAGCGCATTAACCGTAAACTCAAACAGATTGGCGAAAGTCCCATCATTTTTGACCCCTACCTCACGTTTCAATCAGAAAAAGAGCTGCAAAAGTATATGAAAACAAAAGGGTATATGCAAGCTGAAGTCTCATCTACCACTTACTCATCCAAGAAAAAAAAGATGTCTGTCACCTACAACATCACTCCCAATAAGCCATATACCATCCGCAATTTCGAGAATAACTTTGCAGACGTTGACCCTATCATCGACTCAATTCTACAACATGGTCGTTTTGGATATGCACAGACACTCATAAAATCGGGAGACCTTTTTGACATAAACGTCTTAGACGACGAAAGGGAACGCATCACCACCAATCTTAGATACCGTGGCTATTACAATTTCACCAAAGAATATTTGACTTTTGAAGCCGACAGTACCGTAGGGAATCGTCAAGTGGATGTGAAAATGATACTGAAACCTTTTAAAGAAGTGATGCCAGACGGATCAGAGGTTGAAAAAAGCCATCAACAATACAAAATAAAACATATCAATTTCTACACTTACAACGGTTCAAGAACAAACATGTACAATGTAGGGAAACTTGACACACTTATCTACAACGACAACATCACCATATATTCTAACGGGAAGCCTTTAATGCGCCCTAAAATATTGGAAGAAGACCTTCGTCTTACCCCAAACAGTCGTTATAGCGATTTCCTGGTAGAAAAAACTTACGCCCGCTTTAACACTCTCGGAATATTACGCCAATCAAACATCAAATTTGAGTCTCTCCACAACGAGGATAATGAATTAGACTGTAATATATCTCTATATTCTGCTAAGCCTCAATCTTTCTCATTTGACTTAGAGGGAACAAACTCAAACGGAGATCTTGGATTTGCCACCAATTTTGGATATGCCCACAAGAACATATTCCGAGGTTCAGAAGTTCTCGGAATAAAAGCAAAATACGCTCAAGAAGCGTACTCAGGACTATCTGACATTCTCCACAAATATGTCAGAGACATCGGCGGTGAGATAACAATAAATTTTCCCCGTTTTATATTCCCATTCTTATCAAACCCATTCAAAAGAAGAATTGATGCCCACACGGAATTTAAACTCAGCTACAACTACCAGATACGACCTAACACCTATGAACGAACGACTATCTCCACTGGTATGAAATACACTCTCAACAGTCGCCGTTTCTACAAGTATACAATCGACCTAATCGACCTCAACTACATCAACATCTCGACTTCTGCCAATTTTGACTCCGTCTATAGCGCAGATAAATACTCTGTCCTTCGGGAAAGTTACTCTGACCATTTAGTGATGAGTACTGGCTTTTCCTACACATACAATAACCAATCTTCTTTAAAGCCCAACAAAACCGTCTACAAAGCCTCTGTTGAAACAGCAGGCAATATATTATATGCAGTAGGCAACATATTCAAACTAAAAAAGAACGAAGACAACCTATACGAAGTTGCGAGCATTCCCTTCGCACAATATGTGAAAGGAGAAATTGACTATTCCTACAATCAAGCATTAGATGAAAAAAACCATCTGGTATATCACATCAACATAGGAGCGGCTTTCCCATACGGAAATGGTTCCGTTGTTCCTTTTGAAAAAAGATTCTTCGGAGGTGGCGCGAATGGTGTAAGAGGTTGGTCTGTGAGAACACTTGGACCAGGAAATTATTCTTCCGAAAACCTTAACGATTTTGTAAAACAGAGCGGAGACCTTAAACTACTGATGAATTTTGAATACCGTACAAAACTATTTTGGAAAGTCGAAGCGGCACTATTTGTCGATGCCGGTAATATTTGGACTATCCGCGACTATGAATCACAGCCTAACGGTCAATTCCTTTTCAACCAATTTTACAAACAGATCGCCCTCGCATACGGTGGCGGTATTCGCTTCGATTTCTCTTATTTCCTTCTTCGTTTCGACATTGGTATCAAAGCATTCAATCCCACCCGTACGAAGAGCGAACAATGGCGCTTCAAAGGTCTTAATTGGGATGAGGACTGTGCTTTCCACTTCGCTATAGGCTACCCTTTCTAAGCAACTCCTCTACTCCTTTTCTGTCTATCTTCCCATTAATAGTCCTTGGCAAAACATCACAGAAAACAACTTTTCGAGGAATCCAATATTTTGGCAGAATATTGATTCTATCCCGGATATTTGAGTAAGCATAATCTGTCGTCAACAAAGCAATTATTTGCCCAAACTTCTCATCTGGTAACGCACCTATCGCAAATTCAGATGTGGGTGTCTGACCTAATAATTTCTCCACCTCTTCTATCTGTATCTTGACTCCACCACTATTAATTGTGTTGTCCGATCTTCCGATTATCTGAAAACATCCATTCTCATTGATATGTGCCACATCATTCGTAATCAATTCTACTTCACACACGCTCGGTGCATAGATACACAAACGACCTTGCTCATTTAATCTCAACCGCACCCCTTCAAACGGAGTATACCAATCAGAGGCAGTAGCCCCGTTCAAACGCCTCAATGCGATATGCGACAAAGTTTCCGTCATACCATAAGTAGACCACACCGCATTGGGAAAACTCTTCAACTCCGCCAACATTCGATCGTCTATCGCGCCACCTCCTATAATGAGATTTTTGATTTTCTTCAATGACTCTCTTTCTATCTCGTTCTGCAAACTATTATACACCTGCAAAGGCACCATCGCCGCAAAATCAGGCACTTCAGACAAACCTGCCAAAGGATGGCCACAAGCAGCCACTTCGATCAACCTCAACCCTCTGACGATAGAGCGAACGACAACCATCTTCGCCCCTATATGTCGCAAATCCATACAAAGAAGCGCAGAATCACCTTTCTTTAAATGAAGAAAGTCGCAAGTCATCTCTGCACTTGCGACCATCCTTTCTTTTTCTGCTCTTATTATTTTAGGTTTTCCTGTTGAACCCGAAGTATGAACCTCTACAAATGTATTATCATTGTTCCACTCCTCAAGAAAATCAGCAACATTCATAAACATCACTCAACTTCATCTACCCTACCGAACTTTCTAACATTCCGTTGCGTCGTAGTCACGGGAGATAGTTCCAAGCTATCTCCATTGAAGAACTCATAATCATACATATAAGCCTCTGTATTATCATATTTGCTGTTAGACAACCGCTTATATCCACAAACTTGCCTACTTGAAGGCTGCACAAAGAAGAAAATCACCTCCTCCTCTCGCTCCGTTATCACAGAATCCTCTCTGGCTGCATTCGTCTGAATAGACTTCCTTGTCATCTTTCCATGAAACTCCTGCTGCTTACCGCTAGATTTCAAGATCGTAGGTTCCGAAAACACATCAAAACTCACAGTATCAACGATCGTAATACTCCAAGTAACCTTATTCGCAGACCATTGCCCCGACAATGAGTCCAACGCCATCCGCTGCCCTGCCGTAAATGTCTTCTCTTCCACTATCGACGAACCCTCATCGCCGCATGAAATCATCTGCAACATAGAGAACAACAGAATTATCGAGAAATATGTTTTTTTAATACTCATATACACTATACCGATTTACTTCACCCTCGAATAGAAACACTGCACAAATTTACAAAATCACTTTTTTTTCGCAATACTTTCATCTACTTTTATAATCAGCTTCGTCGTTCTTTTCTTCTCTTTTTCAACGATTTTCATTTCTTTTGTAATATATTTTAAATAAGTAACCCTATGATTGATTTCATTAACAATCTCGACCACGCCGCTATGGTCGCTCTCAATTTTCCTGAATATCACAACACCTCCGTTGATTTCTTTTTCTGGATGACTTCCCAAATTCTCGTTTGGACTCCCGTCATCCTCTTCTTTTTATACGTATTGTTTAAAAATAAGGGGAAAGAGGCTTTTCTTATTGCAGGTCTTGTAATTTTAGTCTTCGTTGCATGCGATCAAGTTAGTTCAGGATTCTTAAAACCTCTGTTCGCCCGACCACGACCAAGCCACGATCCTTTAATAGAAGACTCCCTACGATATGTTTTTGACTACCATGGTGGCGCATTCGGATTTCCATCTTCCCATGCCGCCAACTCTTTCGGTTTTGCCGTGTTTAGCGCACTATTATTAAAAAATCGTCTCTACACATTCAGTGCTATTCTTTGGGCAATCCTTTGCGCATACTCCAGGATTTACTTGGGAGTACATTTTCCCGGAGATATTTTCTTTGGCACACTTTTAGGTATAGGACTTGGATTCCTATTCCACTTTATCTACAAAAAACTGCATGAACGTTATTTTAAATACAACAATTCATCATCAAGATTAAACTCAGTAAAATACACGCACTCAGGCTTTGCAAAGAAAGACATTCACCTGATTATCATCGTTCTCTACACGATTATCTTCTCTGTCATCTGCTGTAGTCTGCAACTTCAATAAGAAGAGAGACACGTTTCAAACCTCTATTTTCGCAGAACCTCTAAGCGAGTGCTTTGCTTAAAGCGTCTACTCTTTTGTATCATGCTTACACGATAGGTTATCACCTCGTTAGCAAGTGATACAGGATCGTCTTTTGAGAATGTCTCATTTCTGACAAACCCACCTTCTACACCATTCTCCATCTTTTTAGTCGGCATCCATCCTTTGCCGATGTAGAAGAACACCTGGTATTTACCATTGTCAACACGAAAAGTATAACTGCTGTCAGCCCTGATATATGCATGCGAAACAACTTCTCCTAACTCATTCTCCTTTCGAACCACTGCCACCACGTCAAAAGCAATGGGCGCCGTCACCTCTATATCAGCGTTGTATTTTGTCTTAGCAGTCTGATTAGTGCCATAATAACGCTCATACGGCAGAGAGCCCTGCTCTAAAACGTTGTTTCCATATTTTTCAATATCCAATTCAACCTGCAGAATAGAGTCTCTTAAACGTGTGGCTTCTCTCGTATATTCTCCATCAGGATAGGCTCTCAAGAACTCTTCATACGCACTTAACGTGTTGTTCGTCCTCTTCCTCCAAAAATACGATGCTTCCAATGGTTTCATCTTCTCTTTCACCATCGTTAGGCGGCGACTTTCAGGATACTGTCTCATAAACGAAACATACGATGGCACAGCATTTTCATTCACAGCCGAAAAATAATCCACCGTCTCCGTAAAAACAAACATAAATAGCAATGTTAGAACAGCTACTACCACAACTATTACAGAAGCAATCTTTTCTACTGAAATTTTCTTTCTCATTCAATTTCATTATAATATAAATCAATCAGCACTGGCAAACTTGAGAACTTTATCAAGAATGCTATCCTCATCCAGACCATACATTTTATACAATTCATCCTGCGAACCATGAGTTGCAAAGAGATCTGGCAAACCGATTCTTTCCACTTTCACATCTGTATAATGATGGTCCGCCATGAACTCTAATATTGCAGAACCGAAACCTCCTCTTATCGAGCCATCTTCCACAGTCACAATCTTCTTAAACTTTCTCAAGATTATACCTAACAAATCTTCATCTAAAGGTTTCAAAAACAACATATTATAATGGGCGACAGAAAGGCCTTTCTCTCTTGCTTTTCCAACCGCTTTTTGCACCTTCATTCCTAAAGGACCTAACGTCAGAACTGCCAGATCATCTCCTTCTGATACACAATACCCCTTTCCAACTATCATCTTTTGGAAAGGCAAATGCCACTCGCCCACATTTCCTTTTCCCCTTGGATAACGAATCAAGAAAGGGCCATTCCCTGGAAGAGACGCAGTATACATTAAATTACGTAATTCAATCGTCGTCATTGGCGAAGCAATCGTCAAATTAGGCACGCAACGATAGGCGGCCAAATCAAAAGCGCCATGGTGTGTCGCTCCATCCGAACCGACCAAACCCGCACGATCTATGCACAAAACCATGTCCAAATTCTGCAAAGCGACATCGTGTATCACATTGTCATACGAACGTTGCAGGAAAGAAGAATAGACATTGCAGAACGGCATCATTCCCTCTTTCGCCAAACCTGCGGAAAAGGTTACCGCATGCCCCTCTGCGATACCTACATCAAAGACACGTTCGGGCATCTCCTGCATCATATAAATCATAGAACAACCAGAAGGCATCGCAGGGGTTACACCAACTATCTTCTCATTGTCCCTCGCCAAGTCTAACAAAGTATACCCGAAAACATCTTGAAAAAGAGGTGGTTCATCCTTCGTCTTCGGAGCAATGACACGCTTTCCCGTCTCTTTATTAAACTTTCCAGGTGCATGCCATTCTGTCGCCGCCTCTTCCGCAGGCTTGAATCCCTTTCCCTTTACCGTTTTTATATGAAGCACTTTTGGACCTTTGTAGTCTTTAATTTCTCGAAGGATTTTCACCAACAATTTTACATCATGCCCATCTATCGGTCCAAAATATCGAATATTAAGTCCTTCAAAGATATTATGTTGATTAGTCAACGCAGCCTTCAGCGAATTATTCCGCCGAATAAAATTTGCCTTATTATGTTCATTAACCCATCCTATTTTTTCTAAAATCTTTGATAGTTTGTAACGCCAACGATTGTAGGTTTTTGATGTAGTTAGCCTTACCAAATATTCACTGATTCCCCCAACAGGCTTATCAATGGCCATGTGATTGTCGTTCAAAACAATCAACAAATCATTCTTATAATAGGCCGTATTGTTCAAACCCTCAAAAGCCAAACCTCCACCAAAGGCAGCATCGCCAATGACCGCAACAGTGCGGCGATCAGACTCTTTCTTCAATAAATCCGCGATATTCATACCTAAAGCCGCAGAAATAGAATTGGAGGCGTGCCCCGCTATGAACGAGTCATATTCACTCTCAGCAGGATTTGGGAAACCAGACAAACCTCCCAACTGACGGTTCGTATGGAAAACCTTTCGACGTCCTGTCAGAATCTTATGTCCATACGCCTGATGTCCCACATCCCAAAGGATATTATCCTTCGGCATGTCAAAAACATAGTGAAGAGCAACCGTTAACTCCACCACACCTAGACTAGCTCCTAAATGTCCTGGATTATGCGAAAGTTCCTCTATGATAAACTGCCTCAATTCTTCACAAAATCGGGGCAATTCATCTTCTGACAATCTTTTCAAATCATCTGGATATTCTACTTGCTGCAACAAAGTGCCTACTGGTTCCACCTCGTTTTCTTCGCTCTTCTTCATCTTCTCTAACACAATTCAAAGAGAGAGACGAGCAGTATTCTCGCCTCTCTCTCAATTCTATCTTTAGGCTTTATTTACAGATATATCCCGCATGTTCTTTATCTCCAATCTGACTTTCCTCTATTGTGGTCAAATCAGAACAAGAGGCTACATCCATATCTTCAAAATCTCCAGTGTAGTTGTCTATCGTCTCACCATTCTCATTGTAATATGTACAATTACAATCATTTTTCGTACAAGCCGAAAGAACCAACAATAGGGTACACCCTAACACATAAATTATATTCTTCATACGCTATCGAATAGATGCTCCTAATTTATCTTCAAAATTCTTTATCATCTTGGTCATAATCGCATTAATCTGCGCATCCGCCAAAGTTTTATTCATATCCTGCAAGATAAAACTTACCGCATACGATTTCTTTCCTGCTGGCAAATTCTTACCCTCATACACATCAAACAAATATACTTCTTTCAAAAGTTTTTTCTCTGTTTCGTTTGCAACTTTCACAATCTGAGAAAACTCAACATTTGCATCCAACAACAAAGCCAAATCTCTCTTTACCTCAGGGAACTTAGATATCTCTTCGTACGCCACTTTATGTTTCCGCAACTCTGAAAGAACATTCTTCCACTCCAAATCTGCGTAGTAAACTTCTGTCTCAATATCCATTTTAGTAGCCAAGCTCTTTGCAACCACACCCAACGTTGCCAATCTCTTGCCCGATGCTGTCATCATCGTCAAACCCTCGGAAATCAACGCATCAGCATATTCGCCAACAATCAACTTCTTTTGATTGATGCCCAATCTTGCAAGAATATTTTTGACGTACGCCGCCAAAAAATAAAAGGAGGTCTTTTCCTGCGAATGAACCCAGCTTTGAGCAGTCTTATTTCCTGCCACCCAGATTCCTAAATGCATCTCCTCTGAATATGGTGCTAACGGCTGTTCACTCGTAGATGTCTTCAAAGGATCTCTATGATAACAATTACCAAATTCATAGAACTTGATATCTCCATTTCTTCTGTTGATATTGTATGCAATACTCTCCAAACCTCCAAACAGCAAAGTTTGTCGAACACATCCCAAATCTGCACTCAATGGATTTAAAACATTAATCGTCGTTCCTTCCTGAAAACCATTCTCCTCGACATAATAAGAGAGCTTCGTCAAGGAGTTATTCATAATTTCATGGAAACCGCACGCAGTCAACTGCTCAGACACCAAATTCTGCAATTTCAAGGAATTGGGCTTTTCTGAATATGAAATTGACGAACGCAAAGAACTTCCCTCTTCTACATTATCATACCCGTAAATACGCAAAATATCCTCTATAACATCACACTCTCTCTGGACATCCACACGATAGGTTGGAACTTCAACTTGTAAAGAATCCTCTGTTTCGCTCTTCACCTCAATCTCCAATCCGTTCAAAATTTTCTTTACCTCGTCCTTCTTTATTTCCGTCCCTACTAAAGAATTAATTGTCTGATAATTCAATGACACTGGAAACGGATTTATCTTTTCAGGATAGTTATCAAAGATTTCCGAAGAAATTGTTCCTCCTGCGACCTCTTGAACCAAGAGTGCAGTCAGTTTCAATATATACAATGTATTGTTAGGATCACAACCTCTTTCGTAACGGAACGAAGCGTCCGTATTCAAACCATGACGACGCGCAGACTTACGAATTGAGACAGGATTAAAATAGGCACTTTCAATGAACACGTTCTTCGTATTCTCCGACACACCTGAATTTAAACCTCCGAAAACTCCAGCCAGACATGCAGGTCCATTTTCATCACAAATCATCAAATCATCCGCACTCAACGTACGTTCAACCTCGTCTAAAGTAACAAATTTTGTTCCCTCTGGCAAATTCTTTACGATGATATGTCGACCGGCAATCTTATCCACGTCAAAAGCATGCAAAGGCTGCCCCATAGAATGAAGCATAAAATTCGTAACGTCCACCACATTGTTGATAGGACGTAAGCCAATATTCCTCAAAAGCGTTTGCATCCACTCTGGAGACTCCTTAATCGTAACATTAGCGATAACGACGCCAGAATAGCGAGGGGCGCCTTTTTCATTCTCGACAGTAACCTTTACGGGATAGTCGTTGTTCTGCACTTTGAAAGCAGAAACATCTGGCTTCGTCAAAGTATATTTGTCATTGTGTAATTTAAAATAAGCCGCTAAATCTCTTGCCACACCATAATGAGAGGCTGCATCAATCCTGTTCGGAGTTATATCTACCTCTATGACATAATCGTTTTCTAACTTATAATAGTTTTTTGCCAAGGTACCAACCTTAACATCAGAAGGCAACTCAATGATTCCATCATGACTTGACCCCACACCTATCTCATCCTCTGCGCATAGCATACCGAAAGATTCAACTCCACGCAATTTAGAACGTTTGATAGTGAAAGATTGATCCCCATCATACAATTTAGTACCAATAGTGGCAACAATGGTCTTTAAGCCCTTACGGCAATTTGCAGCTCCACATACGATTTGCAAAGGCTCTCCCTCTCCCACATTCACCTTTGTAACGTGCAGATGATCTGAATCTGGATGATTTTCACATTCTAAAACCTCTCCAACCACTAAACCCTTCAATCCACCTCTGATTGACTCAACCTCTTCAACGCTGCCAACTTCCAAACCAATAGAAGTTAAAATTTTCGATACTTCTTCTGGTTCTATATCAAGATTGATATATCTTTTTAACCAATTGTACGAGATATTCATATATTATTCTTTTATTTTCAAAATTCTTGCCTACTGTCATTAGATACTTTGTACATTCAGAAATGAGCAAAGACAATACCGCAAAAATAAAAAAATTAAGAGAGGTAATAAAAAATTTATTAAAGAAATGGAAGCTACAGACTTACATTAAGGAGGAAATCAATACTTATATTCTTAGAGAGACTAACAAATTGCTGCATATCACGAAATTTCATTTACAACCATTCATAAAGCGACAAGTAAGTAAAAACTTTTTGTAAAAAAAATCTCAAATAAATTACACCGCATAAAAAATTCACTATATTTGCATAGAAGGTTGCTCACGATGGACTCTTGAAAGATGGGGAGTTTCGAAGTGAACGAAAACACTTGCAACCGAGGAGAAAAACATTTGAAATTAAATATTAATACCACAAAAATAGCTAACATGGCAAAAGTAATTGGTGAAGTCATACAGGTGATTGGACCTGTTGTTGACGTAAGTTTTCCAAACATGGAGGAATCTCTACCGCAGATTCACGATGCGTTGGAGATTGAACGTCCAGGACAAAGCAGCCTCATCATTGAGTGTCAGCAGCACATCGGAGAGAACTCAATCCGTACGATTGCGATGGACTCAACCGATGGTTTGAAAAGAGGCATGAAGGTAGAGGCTTTAGGACGAGCAATCGCAGTTCCTAAGGGCGACCAGATTAAAGGTAGAATGTTGAACGTCGTGGGTGAGCCTATCGACGGAATGAAAACGTTCGATCGCGCTGATGTATCGCCTATTCACCGTCAAGCTCCTAAGTTCGACGAATTAGCGACATCCAAGGAAATCCTCTTCACGGGTATCAAGGTCATAGACCTTTTGGTTCCTTACTTGAAGGGTGGAAAGATTGGTTTGTTCGGTGGTGCCGGTGTGGGTAAGACGGTGTTGATTATGGAGTTGATCAACAACATCGCCAAAGGATACAACGGTTACTCAGTGTTTGCGGGAGTTGGAGAACGTACTCGTGAGGGTAACGACCTACTCCGTGAAATGATTGAATCTAACATTGTTCGTTACGGAGACGCCTTTAAAGAGGCAATGGAGAAAGGAGACTGGGATTTGAGCAAAATCGACTACAACGAACTTGCAAAATCACAGGCTACGCTTGTGTACGGACAGATGAATGAGCCACCTGGAGCACGTTCTTCAGTCGCATTGTCTGGTTTGACCGTAGCTGAGACATTCCGTGATTCTGGACAAGGAGGTAAAGACATATTGTTCTTCGTGGACAACATTTTCCGTTTCACTCAGGCCGGTTCCGAGGTGTCAGCGTTGTTAGGACGTATGCCATCTGCCGTAGGATACCAGCCAACCCTTGCGACCGAAATGGGTCAAATGCAGGAGCGTATCACATCAACCAAGCATGGTTCAATTACCGCAGTGGAGGCTGTGTATGTGCCTGCTGATGACTTGACAGACCCTGCGCCAGCAACCACATTCTCTCACTTGGACGCAACGACTGTGTTAAGCCGTAAAATTGCCGAGTTGGGAATCTATCCTGCGGTTGATCCATTGGACTCCACTTCTCGTATCTTGGATCCAAACGTAATCGGAAAGGCTCACTACGAATGTGCTCAGAACGTAAAGCAAATTCTTCAGAAATACAAGGAGTTGCAAGACATCATCGCCATCTTAGGTATGGAAGAGTTGTCGGAGGATGACAAATTGGTCGTTGCCCGCGCTCGTCGTATTCAACGTTTCTTGTCACAACCTTTCCATGTAGCCTCTCAGTTTACTGGTCTTCCTGGTGTCATGGTGCCAATAGAAGAAACAATCAAAGGCTTCAACGCTATCATCAACGGTGAGGTTGACGATCTTCCAGAACAGGCGTTCTTGAACGTAGGAACAATAGACGACGCCATCGAGAAAGGAAAGAAACTGATGTCTCAAGCAACTGCTTAACGGTCTAAAAATTCTATAGTATGAAATTGGAGATTATATCACCAGACAAGTTGGTCTTTGCAGGCGAGGTAGAGCAAGTAAATCTACCAGGTAGCGCAGGAAGTTTCACTGTCCTACCCCACCACGCCGCAATGATTTCATCGTTGAAGAACGGAAATATCTCCTTTCTTTCAAGAGGAGAACAGACCGTAATCAAAGTAGATGGAGGTTTCGCAGAAATCAAAAACGATGTGATTTCTGTTTGTATTGAAAATGTTTTAGCGTAACGATAGTTTCAATGGAGAAAGAGACAAAAAAAGCGTGTTGCTTATTAACCATTACAATGTTGATTTTAGCAATCGTGGCCAATGTCGTTTTTGCAAGACTTCTTCCCCAATATAAGGAATTGAACGTAGCGGCAAACGTGTTGTCAGTTTTTTTCTCACTCTTCGGAATCCTAACGGTACTCACTTTGGACAAGAATAAAGACGAGGGGAACAAATATGGACGTATGTTCATGTTGTTCAAGGGGTTGAAACTGTTCATAACCATAATCGGTGCGGTTATTTACGTTTTTTTTCACCAACCGCTCGTCATTCCGTTCATCACGATGTTTGTAGTTTACTACATAACATATTCGGTATTCGAGGCAACAGCCCTCTTAAAATTAAACAAGGATTATCAAAAAGAAAAATGAGACAGTCCAGAAACAAAATGATAAGCCGAATTGCAGACGCAATCTTAGTAGCGTTTTGTTTGATGATGAGTTTTTCACTTCAAGCACAAAACACTACCGAGATGGCAACGATAGACGCTATTGGAGCCACGTCCGAAAATGAGTCCGAGCATACTTCAGAGGGAGAATCTCTGAATATGAAGGAGATGATTTTCGGGCATATCGGGGATGCGTACGATTGGCATATCACGACAATTGGAGATGTGCATGTCTCTATTCCTCTACTCTGCATCGTCTATGGACAAAACGGGTTGGATGTTTTCTGCTCTAACAAACTTGGGCACGAAGGACACTACGTTGAGTACAAAGGATACAAGATTGCAGAGGAAGGCGACAATGCAGGAAAGATAATCGAGGTGGCGACAGGAGAACGTCCGTTAGACTTCTCCATCACAAAGAATGTAATGTCTTTGTTCATCAGTTGCGCGCTTTTGCTTATCATCTTCCTATCAATTGCAAAAAAATACCGTGAGAATCCTCGCACAAGACCTACGGGATTACAGGCGTTGTTAGAGCCACTCATCGTAGCACTGCACGACGACATCATTAAACCAAGTGTTGGTAAGAACTACAAGAAATTCTCGGCCTATTTGCTGACTGCGTTTTTCTTCATCTTCATCAACAACGTATTGGGTATCATTCCTATCTTTCCTGGAGGAGCGAACTTGACAGGAAATATTGCAATCACTTTCGTATTGGCTGCACTAACGTTCTTATTGACGAACGTATGCGGAACCAAGGGGTATTGGAAAGAGATTTTCTGGCCTGAAGTTCCAGTATGGTTGAAAGCACCAGTGCCGATCATGCAGTTCATCGAGGTGATGGGAATTTTCACAAAACCGATAGCATTGTGCATCCGTCTTTTTGCGAATATGTTCGCTGGGCATGTGATGGTTTTGGTATTGATTGGATTAATCTTCGTGTTTGGGCAAATGAATGTAGTTGCCGGAGCAGGAGTGTCGGTCATATCAGTGTTGTTGGTTGTATTTATGTCGTTGTTGGAATGTTTGGTATGCTTCATCCAAGCCTACGTGTTCATGACGCTATCGGCTCTGTTCATCGGAATGGCGCAAGTAGAGGAACACGAATAAACGAAGTAAAAAAAATCAGAAATAACAAAATTCAAATAACAATTAAAAATTAGAAACTATGATGAGTATTTTATTGCAAGCAGCAGCTGCAGGTGTAGCGACTGCAAAATTAGGTGCAGCTATCGGAGCAGGTATCGCAGCAATTGGAGCAGGTATCGGTATCGGTAAGATTGGTGGATCTGCAATGGAAGCAATCGGTCGTCAACCAGAAGCATCAAGTGACATCCGAAGCAACATGATCGTAGCAGCAGCCTTGGTCGAGGGAGCAGCATTCTTGGCTATCATCGTTGCTATTTTGGCATTGTTCGTATAATTTTTAAAAGGATAAAATTATGTCATTACTGACACCAGATTTTGGACTTTTATTCTGGATGCTTCTATGCTTCCTTATTGTCGTCTTCATTCTTGGTAAGTGGGGGTGGCCTGCTATCGTCGGAATGATAGAAGACAGAGGAAACTACATTGAAGAATCTCTTAAGAAGGCGGATGAAGCTAACGCTGCATTGGCCAACATCAAGGCTGAAAGCGAGAAGATGTTAGCAGAGGCAAAGAATGAGAGACTCGAAATGTTGAAAGAAGCCACCAAATTAAAAGATAAAATGATCGAGGATGCAAAAGCACAAGCAAACGCGGAGGCAAACAAGATCATTGAAAATGCGAAAGAAAGCATCCAATTGGAGAAAGACAATGCCGTTAAAGAGATTCGTTCTCAGGTTGCCGCCCTATCTGTAGACATAGCAGAGAAGGTATTGCGAAGCAAATTAGACAACCAGAGCGCTCAACTCGACATGATAAACAAACTTTTGGATGAGGTAAACATAGCTAAATCGTAGAGCCGATGAATACAGGTAAAATTTCAGCAAGGTACGCCAAGGCACTCTATATGTTTGCAGAAGACAGCAAGCACGAAGAGTTGGTGTACAACGATGTGAAGACGCTTTCTGATAATTTCTCGTTAGTGCCGCAGTTAAGTGAGGCGTTGGACAATCCGACAATATCAAACCAGAAAAAGAGAGAGTTGGTAATCACTGCTGCTGGTACCCAAGTATGCACCGAATTTAGTCGATTTGTAGATTTGGTCATCGAGCATAAACGAGAAGAATACTTCCGAACCATCTGCTTGGTATTCCAAGATATGTATCGCAAGAAAAAGAACATCATCACAAGCAAATTAGTCACGGCGACTCCTATCACTCAAGCAGAGGAAGATCGTATGAGACAGGCAGTTAAGTCTGTAACAGACGGCGACATTGAATTTGAGAAAGAAGTTGACCCGAATTTGATTGGTGGTTTTGTCTTGAATGTAGAGACTTATCAATTGGACGCCAGCATCAAAAGTCAGTTGCGCAACGTGAAAAACACATTGTTGAGCAACAACTCAGCAGAGGCGTAGCAAGCATTAGTATTCAAATTTTAAGAATTATTTTATTATGGCAATAAAAGCAAGTGAAGTATCCGACGTGCTGAAAATGCAACTCCAGAACTTGGACACGAAAGTCAAGTTTGAGGAGGTTGGCCAGGTGCTGTCAGTCAGCGATGGCGTGGTTCGTATCTACGGACTACAGAATGCAGAAGCGGGCGAACTTCTCGAGTTTGAGAACGGCATGAATGCCGTTGTGATGAACTTGGAGGAGGACAACGTAGGTGCTGTGTTGCTCGGTCCTACCGACCAAATCAGAGAAGGTGACACAGTGAAGCGTACGAAGCGAATCGCTTCCATCATGACGGGTAAAGGCATGGTTGGTAGAGTTGTGAACTCTATCGGTCTTCCTATCGACGGTCTCGGTCCAATCAAAGGAGATTTGTTGGAGATGCCGTTAGAGAGAAAGGCTCCAGGAGTTATCTTCAGAGAGCCAGTAAAACAACCTTTACAAACAGGTTTGAAAGCAATCGACGCTATGATTCCTATTGGACGTGGTCAACGTGAGTTAATCATTGGAGACCGCCAAACAGGAAAGACTGCGATTGCGATAGATACCATCATTAATCAGAAAGAAGCATACCTTTCAGGAAATCCTGTTTACTGTATATACGTTGCTGTAGGACAAAAAGGTTCTACCGTAGCCAATATCGTGAACACCTTGAAAGAATATGGGGCAATGGACTACACCATCATCGTTTCTGCGACAGCATCAGATCCTGCAGCAATGCAATACTATGCGCCATTCGCAGGAGCAGCGATTGGAGAATATTTCCGCGACCAAGGTATGCACGCGTTGGTAGTCTACGATGACTTGTCAAAACAAGCAGTAGCTTATCGTGAGGTCTCTTTGATTTTGAAACGACCTTCAGGACGTGAAGCGTACCCAGGAGATGTGTTCTACCTCCACTCTCGTTTGTTGGAGCGTGCTGCAAAGATTATCGGTAACGATAGCGTGGCTGCTCAGATGAATGATCTTCCTGAGTCTTTAAAAGGGAAAGTGAAAGGAGGAGGTTCGTTGACAGCACTTCCGATTATCGAAACACAAGCAGGCGACGTTTCCGCATATATCCCAACCAATGTGATTTCAATCACCGATGGTCAGATTTTCTTGGAGACGAATATGTTCAACGCAGGTATCCGTCCTGCCATCAACGTAGGTATTTCCGTATCTCGTGTGGGTGGTAGTGCGCAGGTTAAAGCAATGAAGTCTATCGCCGGTACTTTGAAAACAGACCAAGCGCAATATCGCGAGTTGGAGTCGTTCACGAAGTTCGGAGGAGACATGGATGCCGTTACAAAGATGACGATTGACAAGGGTGTACGCAACACAGAGTTGCTAAAGCAGCCTCAATACTCTCCATATCCAGTAGAGCATCAGATTGCTGTCATCTATTGTGGAACGCAAGGAATCTTGAACGTATTACCAGTTGAGCAAGTTCACGAGTTCGAGAAGGTCTACATTGAAAGATTGGAACACCTTCACAGAGCAGATGTTTTGGATAATTTGAAACAAGGTAAGATTGATGACAATATCAAGAGCATCTTGAAACAAGAAGCCGAGACTGTTATCTCACAAATCAAGAAAGGAGCTTAGCAAATGGCATCATTAAAGGAAGTAAAAGCAAGAATCGCCTCGGTAAACTCCACTAAAAAGATTACGGGTGCGATGAAGATGGTTTCATCGGCAAAATTGAAGAAAGCCCAAATGGCTATCGAAAATATTCTGCCATATCAAAACCGTCTGAATAGCATATTGGAAAGTTTCTTGGCGACAGAGACCGATTTCAAGTCTGATTTTTCTGCGGTTCGAGAAGTTAAGAAAGTTGCTATTGTGGCCTTTTCTTCTAATTCAAGCCTTTGCGGTGCATTCAATTCCAACGTAATCAAGGAGTTGAACAGAGTTGTCAAAGAAGAGAGTAGTAAAGGAGTTGCTATCACGCTCTACCCTATCGGTAAGAAGGTGAAAGACGCTGTCAAAAAAATTGAGAATGTGAAAAAGGTTGACATTGACACAGACCTTGCCGACCATCCTACATTTGATACAATCAGCGTTATCACTAACGAATTGATGGATAAATTCTTGACAAAGGAGTATGATAAAGTGATATTAATCTATCATCACTTAAAAAATACCGCTGTTCAAAAATTGCAAACAGAAACTTTTCTGCCTATCAAATTAGATACCGGGAAAGACGCAAAAGATAGCGTTTGCGGAGATTTCATTGTAGAGCCAAGCAAGTTGGAAGTCTTGGAGGCTTTGTTACCCAAAGCTTTAAGGACGAAAATGTACGCTTGCCTACTCGACTCCAATGCTTCAGAGCATGGTGCTCGTGTAGTAGCAATGCAGGTTGCCTCTGATAATGCCACTCAGTTGATTAACGAACTGAACATCTTGTATAACAAGACCCGTCAGCAAGCGATTACCAACGAGTTGCTTGATATTGTCGGAGGTGCTTCCGCACTGCAGAATTAGGAAGCAATTGAATATTAAGAAGACGGTTGAGTGCAAAAAACACTCAACCGTCTTCTTTTTTCCACATATATAAACATTCATTTAATTAGGATAATTTACTAAATTTGCGTTTATAAGTTTCTTGATATTTCATTTTTCAACATGAAGAAGATTGCTTCTATTTTTCTCATAAGTTTTATTGTTTGTTCTTGTGTGAGCAAGAAAGAATTGACGGATGCAACAGCGCAACTCAACGAGTGCAAAGTTACGTCAGAAGAGCAAAGTCAGAATATCAACGCACTCCGTCGGAAGATTTCTCAGCTACAATACGACTCCGCAGCGGCTCAGCTTGCCATTCAAAAATTTATGGAAGACTCCATTTCTCAGTCAAAGACGCTACACCAAGCAGAAATGGAGATTGAAGACCTTAGAACAGCCAACAAGCAGTTGACAGAGAAGCTCACAAACTCAACCAATTCAAACGAAATAAAGAATCTTTTGGCAGATCTTCAAAAGACACAAGAGAAACTTCAGAAAAGAGAGGACGAGCTCATCTCTTCAGAAAAAAAGCTAAAAAGTTCTCAAGAAGAATTAGACAAAGCCTCCAAATCACTTTCTCTAAAAGAGCAACAGCTCTCCGAAAAAGTGAGAAAAGTTAATGAACTCAATGCAACCATCAGTAAACAGGATAGTATTTTGAAAAGTTTACGGGAAAAAGTGGCGGCCGCATTCAAGAATTTCAAGGGTAAAGGCATTGAAGTTGAGAACAAAAACGGCAAAGTTTACGTTCGTTTGGACGAAAAACTCATGTTTAAATCAGGAAAATGGGAAGTGGATGAAAAAGGAGGTGCCGCGCTCAAGACTCTTTCAAAATTCCTATCAGAGAACAGAGACATTGACGTTGTCGTAGAAGGACACACTGACAGTCTCGCCTATCGCGGGAACGGCTATATCCTTGACAACTGGGATTTAAGTGCTAAAAGGGCAACTGCAATCGTCCGTATCCTATTAGAGAACAAAGGTGTAAATCCTGCTAAAGTATCAGCTTCTGGACGTGCAGAGTTTTGTCCTATCAACGACAACAGCACAACAGAGTCAAGAAGCAAAAATAGAAGAACAGAAATTATTCTTAGTCCTAATTTAGACGAGCTTTTAGAGTCAATGTTAAGCAACAACGAATAGGAATCGTAAATATTTAAGAAATGAAAAAATCGCTTTCCAGATGCTTTTCTTCAGAAACCGTTTCGTTAATCTGGAATATTTTCTGGGCCATGTTTGTTTACATGGCCTGTCGTTTTGTGTTTTTCTTTGAAAACCACGCAATCTACACAGATATTTCGTACTCCCATTGGTTAGAAATCATTATAGGAGGAATGCGTTTCGACCTAACCGCCGTACTCTATACCAATATTCTGCTAATTCTATTACTTGCCATTCCGTGCCACCTCAAATATAAATTGTCCAACAACATCGGACGAATTTACTATGTAATACTCAATGGATTAGGTGTCGTGATGAACCTTTGCGACACAGTGTACTTTCGTTTTACGGGACGAAGAACCACCTGCACGGTCTTTCAAGAATTTGAAGGAGAAAACAACCTACTGTCTATTCTAAAGGCGGAATTAATAAACCACTGGTATCTCGTACTCACAGCATTCGTCTTTTTCTTCTTCCTATTCTTCATCTATAAAGCACCTAAGATCGACAAACCTAACAATCTAAAGGTGTATTATTTGTATAAAGTTCCACTATTCGCATTGATAATCTTCCTAACTGTTAATGGAATACGTGGCGGATTTGGTTCGTTCGTCCGGCCAATCACTCTTAGCAACGCCAACCAATACACATCCAAGGCGACAGAAACAACGCTGGTGCTAAATACACCTTTTTCAATGATTCGTACAATCGGGAAACATTCTTACCCTGATTGTAAATATTTCAGTAGAGAAGACTTGACAAAAATATTTTCTCCTGTGCATCAACCTAACGACACAATACAATTTGAAAAAAAGAATGTCGTCGTTATTATATGGGAGAGTTTAGCCCGCGAATATGTAGGTGCATTAAACACAGAGTTCGGTCCTGAATATATTGGCTACACCCCATTTATAGACTCTCTGATAACCAAAAGTTTGACTTTTAAATATTCCTATAGCACAGGCAGAAAAAGTATTGATGCGATGCCCTCTGTGTTATCTAGTATTCCTCGTTTTATTGAACCCATAGTTCTCTCTCCCTACTATTCTGACAGAATAGGAGGATTGGCCACAGAGCTAAACAAAAAAGGCTACTACACAGCCTTCTTCCATGGTGCACCCAATGGGTCAATGGGATTCCAGTCTTTCGCCAGAAGAACAGGCTTCAAAGACTACTACGGCATGTCAGAGTATGTCGCTGACGAAAGATTTGGAGGAGAGTCGGACTACGATGGCACTTGGGCAATCTGGGACGAGAAATTCCTACAATACTACGCAACTAAGATGAGCGAATTTGAACAACCATTTATGACCAGTATTTTTACAGCCACCTCCCACCACCCTTTCGTAATACCCAAAGAGTATGAAGATAAATTCCAAGGAGGAGACTTGGCCATTCACAAACCCATCCAATATGTAGACTACTCATTCAAAAAATTCTTTGAGTATGCCTCAAAACAAGATTGGTACAAGAACACAATCTTTGTCATCACCGGAGATCATTCCAACATGAGCAACCATGACTACTACAACAGCGACTTAGGAGCGTTTAGTGTTCCCGTCATTTTCTTTGATCCTTCAGGAGAAACGCCGACAGGCATACAAGATAAAATAGCCCAACAAACAGACATTATGCCGACTATATTGGGTTTACTTCACTACGACAACCCCTATCTTGCCTTTGGGTTTGACCTCGTCAACACTCCAAAAGAAGACCTTTCCGCAATCAATCACAACAACGGCATCTATCAGTTTGTCAAAAACGGCTACTACATTCAGTTTGACGGCACAAAAACAACCGCAGTATATGCGCTTTCAGACTCTACCATGAAGGAAGATTTGAATGGCAAGTTAGAAGTTCAACCACAAATGGAGCGTGAAATGAAAGCCATCATACAGCAATATATGGAACGCATCAAAAGCGACCGATTGGTTGTTGTAGATACTATCTCTTCATCTCAATATAAGGAAGTTCGGTAAAACCTGCCTTTCTATAGACATGTACCGCATGCTCGTTTTCTTTTTCTACTTCTAATCGGAAGACCGCATTCGGATTTTCCGTTTCTATGAATTTGAAGAATGAAGGGATGATTCCCCGTCCTCGAGCAAACTCCTTTAGATACAGATCCTCCAACCATACGCAAGGTTTACCGAACTCCGTAGAAAAACTTTTTGCCACCATAGCATACCCTAAAACCTCGTCATTTTCCTCAAAAACATATCCCTCCAAAAAAGGAGAGTTACTCAAACACGCATCTATATCAGCAACAAAAATATCATAACTTCCATTTGTAAAAACAGCAGCAGAATTATAAAAAACCTTCATCATTGACAATACCTCTTTACGGTCTGCCTCTTGCATACATCTTATCTCCATTGTTTCACCTAATTTTATATTACAGAATATGTCAATGCATACTCATCCGTTAGTTCATATTCTAACATCAATTTTTTCTTCTCCCCCCTCATATCAGCCCAGACTGTCATTTTCCCACTTTCAGACATTTCAAAAGGGTCTACTATGATTTCATCAACGAAATTTGGTAGAGAAACAGGCATCATCTTGTAAACAGTCTCCTTTGCACACCAATACAACGCCAGCAAATCTAATTGACAACAGGTAGGCATTTGGAAAATCTGTTTTTGTTCTTTCTCAGATAAAAATTTATGGTTTACTCTAAACAAAGTTGGACGTTTCCTTTCTATATCAATGCCTAAAGAATTAGCCTTTCCAATAATAATCGCAACAACAACCTCTTCATGAGATGAATGTGAGATACTGATTTTCAAGTTTCTATCATCTACATAAGGTTTTCCATTATCCTCATGATATATTCGTTTTTCTTCGTTGAAAAAAAACTTTAATAGTAGATGAGTCCCTAATATTTCTATTTTTCTTTGTCTATTACTTACAAAAGACAATTCCGCCCTTAATACCTCCTGCAGCGTTGAAAAATTCTGTAACATAGATTCTTCATCATCTGGGAATCTTCCAATCAACAACTCAACGTTATCCGATATTTTTCGCCTTTCTATGTTCATAAACCATTAAAAGTCAGCCCTTTCTTTCCAAGACTTCCTTAGTCAAAAAAACGAATATAGATGTAACAACCAAGAAATAGATAACATCACGACTATCAATCACACCGCGACTCATTGAATCATAATGCGCCATAATTCCTAATGACGCGATCAAACTCTCAGACGACCCATTACTAGTTAATCCAGAAATAATGTCAAATCCAGTATATAGGAAAAAACACAGAACAGCCGACACGATAAACGCAATTATCTGATTATCAGTGAGTGATGAAGAAAAAAGTCCGATGGAAACATAAATTGCAGCCAAGAAAAAAAGTCCAATATACGAACCCCAAGTGCCTCCCGTATCAATATTTCCCATCGGGTCTCCTAAAATCCATACAGAAAGGAAATAGATCAAAGACGGAATCAAAGAAAACAGAACCAATAGTACACCTGCAAAATATTTTGACAAGACAATGTTCAACTTTGTTATGGGGTGGGTCAACAACAACTCTATCGTTCCCGTTTTCCTTTCCTCTGAAATCAGGCGCATCGTCACGGCTGGCACCAAGAATAAGTATAGCCATGGAGCAAAAAAGAACAATCCATCAAGATTGGCATAACCAGCCTCTAACACATTGAATTCTCCTGGGAAAACCCATAAAAACAAGCCTGAGATAACCAAAAAGACACCAATCACAATGTAACCCATTGGAGAGGCAAAAAAGTTACAGAACTCTTTTTTCAGCAATGTAAACATCTTCAATTTTTTTAGTCCAACACAAATAATTGAGCCTCTTTGCGATCTAAGGCGACTATAGGGAACTTCGGGTTTTTTATTGCTTTTGACAAAGCATGATAGATCAATTCCCTCTGCATTGTCTTAATCGCCAACTCGGGTGTATTGTTACTCTCACTCAAATGGCATAGAAACAACGCACGTAAATCCTCATTCATATAATTAGCCACGGCGTATGCCGCCTCATCATTGCTTAAATGACCTTCTGAACTTGCAATACGTTGTTTCAAATCGTATGGGTACAACCCATTCAACAACATTTCCTTGTCATGGTTAGACTCTATGATAAGGTAATTTGCACATCCAATCGTTTGAAGAATTGTCTGAGTGAGACGTCCCGCATCCGTTATCAGAACAACTGTTTTCCCTTTATATTCAATAACAAATCCAGAATTATCATCCACATCATGAGGAACGAAGAAAGACGTTATGAAAAAATCTCCCAACTGTATGCGGTCTCCATGCTCCAAAAAATGACGATTCATATACTCAACCCTTTTTCTTATGTAGGAGGCTTTATCTATCTCTAAGAACGTTTTCTTCGTAGTAAAGACGGGAATTTTCCAACGATTACCCACCACACTCATAGACTGGGTATGGTCCTTATGAATATGTGTAACGAATAAAGCACGAACCTGCGGGACATCAATATTTATCGCTCTCAAGTTTTTTAACATTAGACGCGCACTTATGCCTGCGTCTATAAGAAAGCCATATTGTCTGTTTCCGATAAAGTAGCAATTTCCACTACTTCCACTTGCCATGCTGTAAAATATCAAATCATCCATCTCCTCATAATTCAATTGCCACAGCTTCTTTTCTAAGCCACAGCAAGCAAAGGCATAACTCAAAAACTTGCTTCAACAGAACGCCCCTACATTCTTACAAAGATAACAAAACGATAGGACTTTACACATATTTTACTAATCAATTATCACCTCATCGTACTCCTTGTATCTTACCATTATCTCAGAGACAAAACGATCAGTTTCCTCCCCACGCAAATAGCCATGACGCACGATAGGGTCATTGAAAAATTCTGGTTTTGATTTCATTAGCACAAAAGTTCGCACATCACTCCATTTATCCGGATTTCGTCCGTGCTTCTCTGCCAAGGCCATCGCATCACGAATATGCCCAACACCAGCATTATAACTTGCCAAGACAAACTTCGTTCGCTCGTCCTTATCTTCTATATAACCAAACATTCCATCCACTTTTCTCAAATATTTTGCCGCCGCTTTTACATTTTGATCGGGAATTGACAAACCGATGCTGTCCACTCCATATCTCACACCCGTCGACGGAAGCACCTGCATCAACCCCATCGCCCCCGCCCACGACTTCGCATCAGGATTGAACCTAGACTCTTGATACGCCATAGAGGCCAACAGCTTCCAATCCCACGAAATTATCTGAGAATATTTTTTGAACAATGGATCAAATTTAGAGATCGTTTTCTTGTCGATATACTTCGGATTTTTCCTTGAATAGTTTTTTTGTTTCTCGAAATACTTATGATAAAGATACTGATAAGTAAAGTCTCCCTGAATCTTTGAAAACCAATTGTTGATTTCTGTTTTCAAATCGTCCGCTCCATGCCGAACGACCCACGCTGATTTCTGAGAATGGCTTAAAACCACGCTTATATCTATATTGTCATAATACGTTTTATTGAGCATTGCTATCGTATTGTCTGACACGGTATATTCAATCTCTCCTTTAGAAACTTTCTCAATGAGAGATTCCTCATCTTCTTCATTAGAGACTAACTGAATCTGTATTCCACCTCCGATTTCATCATCCAACGATATAAGATGCTTATGGTATTTGGAGTTTTCAACCACATAGACCTCTTTGCCCGTCAAATCCATCGCCTCCGTTACATTCAGTTCTTTCTTCTTCTTACGTTGCTGTATAAGCACTTGCTTTGTTCTATAGACAGGTTCCAAAAAATCAACTTTCTCTTTCATCTCATTTGAGACTGTAACAGGATAAGCAACTACATCAACAAATTCATTATCAAGCATTTCAACCATTTCATCCACATCGCGAGCCGTCTCCATCTTTAGGTTCACTCCTAAATACGCAGCCAAACGTTGAGCCATTTCAAACTCGTAGCCCATCTCTTTTCCTTTATAATCAAAATAGGTTGTAGACCTAGATAAAGTTACCACACGAAGAGTATCTCGACTCTTAATTCTCTCTAAATCAGAATCGAAAGTTCCCGTGTCACTTTTCACACAAGCGAACAACAAAGGGAGCAGAAACAATATCCACCTCAGTTTTCTCATCTTGTTGCGTTTTTCATGGTGTCTTCAAGAGACCTTCACAAACAAATATAGGTTAAAAATACTTAAAAAAAAATTGTGTCATTCTTTTCCGTCCCCAAAATCAAAGATTTATGTCATTTTCTTGCCAATTCAATGATTTCTCGCAAGTCTTCATACAAACCATACATTGAATGGTATAGCATATTAGGTTTTTCAATCAACAGATCTTCCTTTTCTAAAATTCCCGTATTAACCGCAATCGTAAAAACACCTGCTGCCACGCCTGCCCTCACTCCTAAAGGTGCATTTTCAACAACAATTGCTTGATTGGGTTTCAAATTTCCCTTTTGCAAAGCCATCAAGTATGGCTCGGGATCAGGCTTCCCTTTCCTCACATCAAAAGCCGTCACCATACGCTCGCGTGAAAACATTCCGGGAAACGAATGTTCCAATTTATTGAACAAAGATTGCTGACCGGAACCAGTGACAATAAAACGATCAACATTTTGTTCTTTTAGATACGAGAGAATAGAGAACGCATAGGGCATTTCTTTCGCAGGACCCAAACTTTCAAAGTAATCGGCCTTCATCTTATAGACGCGCTTACATTCCTCTTTCGTGGGTTTGAACTTCAACACTTTTTGATACAACTCTTCAATGGTAGAATCACCTGTCATCCCTTCATGAAGATATACACCATATTTATCATACTCAATGCCAACCTGTTGGAAAGCATAAATCCAAGCCAAAGCGTGATGGGGCATTGAATCATACAATACACCATCCATATCAAACAAGAACGCTCTCAAGTCCAACGACCTGAGAGCCTCCTTTTGTTCCTCGTTTATCATATAACTTTATCTGTCATTTACAAAATTAGAAAGCGTAGGCAACCCCCAAAGATGTCGTCTCCCAGAATTGAATCTTAGCCTGAGGCAATCCGTAATTTTTGTCTTCGACAGCCTTTCTTTCCGCATTATCATATTTCAACTGAGTTTTGAAAGAGACGTTGACATACTTTGAAACTTTCAAAAGCAGTTCTAATTTCCATTTTAAATACCATCCATGAACAGAATTCGTCTTTGACTCTCCATAGTTAGCCTCGTTGAAAGTAGGCAACTCATAATTGCTACCATACCAATCAACATAAGCGTCCGTATACTCCTCAACTGCTTTGTTGTAAGCATAGAAGCCTTCCAACGTACTGAACAAATGCAACATCTTCGTAATATCAAAATCAGATTTTACTTTAGCGTATGCTCCCAACTCAGATCTGTTATGTTCATATTCGGCCTCACGAATCAAATTATTATCTGCGTCATATTCAGCCTCATGCAACAGTTTCATACCGTATTTATCACCAAGTTCATCCAAACGACAGAACGTTAAACGAGCTGTGATTGGAGAAACGAACACAGAAACATACTTGTTAGGAATACACTCCATACCAAGAGAGACTTTCACATATCCAGGAGCAAAGAAATTGGAAATTGCGACAGCAGAATCCTTACCATTCACGTCCTCCTTATACTCGTAACCCTCCGTAAACTGGCTCTCCAAATTTGCGAAAGCAGAAAGATACCACGCCTTTGATACTTTGAAACCATACTTCGTATTGATGCTAAACTCGTCTAAGTTCTTTCTGACCTTATCATCCCCAGTAAACTCTGTGGAGTAAATCATACCATACTTCGCGGCCAAAGCGTTTTCCCACAACGTACGCTTTTTCTGGTAGTTTGCATTCAAATTGAGAAATGCGTCAAGCGACACACTCGCACCCGTTCCGTCCGTACTATAATCGTTGAAATATGCCTGATTGGCATTTACTCCAACAGATCCTGGAAATTTCCAAACTGCACTATCGGCCGACTCAGAAATCACCTTTCCATTCTCTAATGTCTCAGCGGTTTTTACTAAATCGTCTGCCACGGCTATCGAAGACACCGCTGCAAATAAAAGGGTAAAAGCAATTTTTCTCATCTTCCTGAAAAGAAATAATTAATTATAATAAAAAACACCGCAAATTTAATGTATTTGCATATTGTTCGCAATAAGGATATCTAAAAATAGACATTTAAATTCTTCAGACTTCCCAACATCGTCATCACACGCATTTTCTCTAACATAGATCCCTCGCTCATAGACAATGCTTTCTGTTTCAATTGTTCATCCTTGAGGACATCCAACAAAGAAAGATTTTCTCTTAGATATCCATCCACAAAGGTCTGAACCTTAGAATTTTCCTCGAACCAACTGTCATACGGATTCATTGAAATAGCCTTCGTCACTTTCACTCCATATTTCTTTGAGACAAGATTCTTTAGCAAATAACGGACAATCCGCATCGGCACGTCTCTGAGAGGAATAGATCGACCTTTAAATTCGAGACAAAAAGGGCGATTTCCAATTTCCGTACCATTATGCAACCAGTGCATCGCATCTGGATAGCAAGACTGCACCCATTTGTCGTAAATCTTATAATTACAACGTTTATATTTAGGTATAGACAAAGCAAAACTCAAAAAATCAACATCAATGAATGGAGAATAGGCGTAAGCAAATGTCGAAACCGTATAAAACAAGCCCATCCCAGTAGGGAACAACTCGCCATAAAGGTATTTCAACTCGTGATTGGGATAGTTTTTCAAATGAAAAAAGTGTTTCAACCTAAGCAACCATGGTTCGCCATACGAGCTGATAGTCCCCAATGAATCTGTGGAATAGCCCATTATCTCACCTCCAAAATTTCCCGTCGCCATACAACCAACCTCACTTTTTTCTATAGACGAAAGTCCGTGCAACACCAAGGCGACGCTAGAATAGTAGACCAATCCAAAATTTATTCTCAATGAGTTTTCAAAATCTTCATAAACAAACGGTCCCCCATCTAATTTCTCAAAAATCCACTGATTTCCTATATGTTCTGCTATTTCTTTTGGCACTTTTTCATCGTAAAATCCACTCTGTGAATAAGTTACATTAACAGCGACATCCTTCGTCAAACCTTTTTCCGCAAAGTTTACCGTTCGAGAATCCAAGCCTGCACTCAAAGAGATATAATTGACGTAACCATATTTTTTATTAATACGAATTATCCTGCTTACCGCCTGTTTAAAGCGCATATCCAAACCTTGAATAGCATCCTTTTCAGAATAAGATTTTGGCACATTTTCAAATCTGTGATAACGAGAAACCTGAAAACTTCCACTCTGATTCGATAGATATTCGCCTGCGTCCAACCGTAGCACCTCATTCAGATAGGTTAAACCAGGCTGAACATAACCCGCTCCGTTCAAAGACTCATAGAAAGCGCCCTTCCGATAGGATAAAGACATTCCACATTCTTTCAGGACGCCACACAAAACATTCAAGTCGGACGTGAGGAAAAAGGTTTCTCTATTTTGATGATAAAAAAGCAAATGAGAACCGATATGATCTTCAAAAACAAGCAAAAGATCTTCTTTGATCAAATAGAAAACGCCACAGAATGTACCCCTCAGTTCTGAGAAAAAAGTCTTCCCGTTTTTTTCAAAAAGAGCCTCAACCAAGCTTTCATTATCTGCGACAGCATATTTTTCCTTCAGTTCATCCCAATTTAAGACCAAACCCTCAATCGCAACAAAGAATCGATCATTCCGAATGAACAACTTCTCATTTTCGAATTTTCGCAACGTAACTTGCAGAACTGTCAAACGACCGATAGATACCTCCTTCTTCTGAATTTTCTCATCAGAACATTCCAAATTGAAAGAAGCAATAGGCTTCTCTCCATATATGATGAACAATCCTTGCATAAGTTCAACCGTTATTGTTTCTATTCTTAGGACACACAAAAATAAAAAAACTGAGGGTAGTTTCACAACTACCCTCAATCCATTAACCTAAACCTTAACTATGAAAAATCTACCTATTTTGTTTGCGACCACAAATGTCGTATTTTTTATTTGACTTATGCAAGTTTTTTAAGGATTAATTTCAAATATTTTTCAATTTAAATTCATCCGCATCCTTCCATACTGGGAATTTCGCACGAAATTTTTCCAAATCTTCTTTTCTCAGTTCAACAATACTGAAGTCTTCCGCATCTCCTAACATAGAAAGGACATTCCCCCGCATATCAATGAGCATAGAGTGTCCCGCCTGCATTCGACCCGCATCATCTACCCCCGAGGCATTTACGCCACAGACATAGGCAAGGTTTTCGACAGCCCGCGCTGGCAAAAGAATATTCCAAGCACCGACTCTTGACTGTGGCCAGCACGCCACATACAAAATCACATCATAGTCATTATCACGAATGCGCGAGAAAACAGGAAAACGAAGGTCATAGCAGACTTGCATCAAAAAGCGCCAACCTTTATATTCAACAATCACTCGCTTTTCTCCAGAAGAAAAATAAAGACTCTCACTACCCATACGAAAGAGATGACGCTTGTCGTAGTAGACAGGCGACTGGCAAGGAGCGATGAAAAACGCGCGATTATAATGCGTATCACCTTCGGCATACATCAAACTACCAACGATGGCAATATTCGTTTCATCACTCCAACCTTGAAGCATTGAAATCGTGTGAAAGCGACTGTCTTCAGACAAATCCAAAGCATCGACACAAAAGCCGGTTGAAAACATTTCCGGCACAACCACCAAATCTGTCTGTCCCCTATGCGACATCAACCACGATTTCAATTTTTGCAAATTTGCGTTGACATCTTTCCACACTATATTCATTTGAAACATTGCAACTCTCATAGCTTTATCTATTAAAAATCAAAAACTTACGACTATCAACAACAATTTCAACAAGAACTAAACTGCAAACTGATCTGGGTAACGTCCCTTAAACTGGGTATAATATTGCTTTATCTCGTTCACATCACGTTCCACATCTCCCGAAGGCACTACTTGACGCTCGACACCCGCTTTTTTCTGTGAGTAATCAAAATAAACAAGTACGATAGGCACGTTTGCACCTTTTGCTATATGATAAAAACCATATTTCCAATTCGGATTGGCCTTACGTGTTGCTTCCGGAGTAACTGCCAAACAGAGTTCATCCCGTTTTTCAAATTCTTCAATCATTTGGTCTACCAACGAGGTTTTCTTCTGACGATCGACAGGAATCCCTCCTATCCACTTGAAGAAGAAACCCAATGGGAAAAAGAACCACTCTTTTTTAATAAAGAAGGAGACTCTCCTCTTTCCACCCACAGCAAAATAGAGAAGTTCTCCAAGAACTAAATCCCAATTACTCGTATGAGGCGCAACACAAAACACGCATTTTATAGGTAAAGGGAAAGCCAGTTCATATTTCCAACCGGCTAACCGTAGAATGAATTTACAAATTTTTTGCTTCATCTATGTATGTCATAAACATTGCAAATGTAACATATTTTCCTTATTCAACCTTAGATTTGCAACAAAAAGACATCACCCTCACCTCACATTCCTCAGAATCAAACAATTATCCAAAGAATTTTTCCTCTAACATCAAGCAAAGACAATGATACACAGGAAGATGCAATTCCTGAATCTTGTAAGTTTCAATTTCCGGCACATGAATACAAACATCAGCAAATCTTTCTAATTGATTTTCATGTTTTCCTGTCAGTCCGATAACCTTTAAACCTTTCGACTTTGCAGCAACAGCCGCGTACAATATATTCTTACTATTTCCAGAAGTAGAAATTCCCAAGAAGACATCGCCTGCCTTTCCCAAACCATTGACCTGCTGTGCGAAAATCAATACTGGTACCGCATCATTCATGAAAGCAGTTGTCAACGAAGGCTCTCCAACCAACGAGATGGCAGGAAGAGAACCTTGGAGATGATCTGCCAAAACAGTTCCCATCTCCGGGTCGATCTGCATCAGGCGGTCGATCTGGGCAGCATAAATTTTGCGCTTCAGTTTGAACTCTTTCATCAACTCACCAACAATATGCTCTGAATCGGAGGCAGACCCCCCATTCCCTGCCACAAGTAGTTTCTGTCCAGCCGTATATGCTTCCTCTAAAATTTGGTAAGCCTTGAGTATCTCATCTTTGCAACAATCCAACTGTGGATAACGTCGCACTAAATCTTCTATATGTGTATTCATACCTTATCTCTTCAAATTATCCACACCATCCGTGGTATAAATTTTCCATCCATGCGCACCACCATCACTGAATTGGAACGGCATAACAAAGCCATCGAGTTTCTTCAAAGCGGTCTCAACAGCCTTTTTTCGGGTCGGTTCAACCACAAACATGATAAAGCCTCCGCCTCCTGCGCCCGACACTTTCCCTGCCTTAGCACCAGCAGCCATCGCGACATCCATCGCCTCTTGAATAATCGGATTAGTGATGTTGTTTGCCATCTTCTTCTTATTTTCCCAAGCCTCCCGCAAGATACTGGCAAATTCCGCCACGTCTCCCTTCAGTACCGCCAATTTCATATCCTTGGCACTCTGTTTGATTTTATGCATAGCCTCAACAGCAGAATTCTCACCTTTTGAGGTATTTGACTTTTGCTCCTCAATGATAGCAGCACTACTACGACTTTTACCCGTGAAATAGAGCAACATACTTGCTTCTAATTCGTCAATAATCCATCGTTTGATTTTCAAAGGGTTTACGATAACAAGATCATTTTGCAAAAACTCCATATAGTTGAACCCACCGAAAGCAGCGGCATACTGATCTTGCTTTCCACCCGAAAGTCCGAGATCCTTACGCTCAATCTCATACGCAAGACGGGAAATTTCATAATCCCCTAAAGGTAAACCGAGCCACTCTACAAAGGCTTTGAGAATACAAACCACCATCGTTGAGGAAGTGCCCAACCCCGAACCCGCAGGCGCGTCATTGTAAGTCGTTATCTTGAAAGACTTCTTTCCACAACCAAAATCTTTTAACACTCTGTTGTACACACCTTTGATAAGACTTGCTTCTCCATCGATTTCCAAACACTCTGACGATATGTAACTCTTATGGCAATCCGCATCAAAAGCATCAATTGTAATCAAATCATCCGAAGTCTCCTCTATCGTACAATAAGCATAAAGATTGATGGTTGCGTTTAAGACCAAACCACCATATATATCACTGTATGGCGACACATCGGAACCGCCACCCGCCAAACCTAAACGAAGAGGGGCTTTACTTCTTACTATCATAAAATTTCAAAATAAACAACGAAAATTACCATATTCAACCGACATGGACAAAAAGAGGGACAAAAAAGTACACACGGACATTTCTTATGCCATTGTATGATACTACAGGCTCCTATCCTTTAAAGATATATTATGGCGCATTAGTATTTCTTTGACTTATTTCTGTATCAATTGGGTTAGCATATCTGTCACTTTTGCCCGTTCGCCGCTTCCCTTGGTGGAAAGTCTCAACAGAGGCAAACCGTATTTATTGAGAATCCTGTTTTTCTTCAGATCTCGTTGATGCTGCTCAGTCTCGTCATTGTGATACGAATATCCGTCTGTCTCTATGGCGAGGACTGGTTGCTTGCTCACGCGGTTGATGAGGAGAAAATCCAAATGCGTGCTGTAGTTGGCTGCATATTTCAATTCTTCCTCTGTCATAAACGAAGTGTCATTTACCACCTGTCTTAGAGGAATATGGCACAGCACGTTCAAACAGTTGAATTGTTGGTTCGAAGCGATAATCTCCTGGAGTAAAGCATAGGTCAAATTTTCTGAAGCGTACTCTGAAATCTGAGGATTGGCTTTAAGGAACGCCATGCGTTGCTCCGTATATTGTTCATAGAGGTAGTCGAAGATAGACGCCAACTTGCTTTCCGACACCGTACAGTTGTTGTAGGCAATATAGTCGAGCAAGTCTATGATGTTGCCATTCTTTTCCTGCTCATTGCCTGTCACGACAAGGCAGAATTTCTTCTTTGCTCTTGACACGGCCACGTTCAGCATATTGGCGTCATCTGCAAAGTCGGAGATTTGGTTATCCACCACGCTGAAGATGATGGCATCCTTCTCACGGCCTTGATACTTATGTATAGTAGCCGTCTCCACATTCGGTAGCTGTTTGTGAAACGCCTCCACTTGATGATTGTATGGCGTAACGACACCAATGCTCTCGTACTCTTTCAGCTTTGGCAAGATGCTTTCCTTCACCACGTCAATCTCTCGCTGGTTGAAATGGTTTATGCAGTGGTTGCCCAAGCTTGTCTTTTCAGCATAAAGCACATCCTTTTCTCCTTTATCCTCTGTCATAATGAGCAGGTTGCCACCATAGAACTTTTGGTTGCAGAAGTTGATGATGCGAGGATGACAACGGTAATGTTCGCGAAGCAATGTTTCTGGAACATTCTTCACGACATCAAGCACCGACTGCAAAAAGCTGTTCTTCGCACAGTCATAGCCCTCGGCTATTTTGTATCGTTTCATAATGACATTCAACTTCTGCTTATCCTCGTCCGTCACCACATTCGGCAGTTGCAACGTGTCGCCCACAATCACCGCATTGTACGCACAGGCTAAAGCCAATGCTCCCGTTTCTATAGACACCTGTGAAGCCTCGTCCATGATGATGTAGTCGTAAGGCTTGTCGGTGAACAGGCATGAACGTGCCGAGAATGTGGTGCTGAGAACAACCGGATATTGTTCCAGCAACGCATCCCCATGCCTTTGCAAATCTTTCACGTCCGTGAATTTCATACGCGGATGCTTGCCATAATGGTTTGCCAATGATGACTTGAATAGCGTCATCGACAAGTCTGTTAGTGATTCTGTCAACTGTTTGGCATCATATCTTGCAAGTTCGTCCTTTACCTCGGATATGCGTTCCGCAATCTCACATTGACGGTTCAAGTAATAGAGGGTCTGCAATTCGTGGATAAGCGGAGTCAGGTCTACACTGTCGAACTTATAGTCTATATGCAGACGATAGCGGCAGTTCCACTTCATCCATTGCCATTTCAGGCGTTGCCACGTTCTTGCAAACCAGTTCGCCGGCTTTGGTTGCTCACCATCGGCCATCGACTGAAACTCAAGCCACAGTGAAATGATGCGCTTGGAACTGGCACGGCGAGACAACTCCATGTTCTCTTCAATCCCATTGTCCATGCAGAAATGCTTCCACTCCAAAGCGATGGCTTGTTGCTCACTTTGCAGTTCCGCTTTCTCGTTTTGCAGGGCAAACACCTTGTCGAGTTGCTGCAGGGTTGTGTGCAGTTCCTGCTTCATGCGCATGCTGTCAGCAATGGAAAAAGTCCACTCCTTTACCTCAGCAGGAACGACGGGTTGATTGGCGACAAACGCTTCCTTATTGTCTTTGCTGCCAAGCGGTGCAACGATGAAAGACACGCCGTACTTCTCCAACTTCTCCTGCACATTGGTTGTCGCGGAATTGTTGTTCGAAACCACCATCACCGTCTTGCCTTGTCGCACTATGTTGGCAATGATATTGAGAATGGTCTGTGTCTTGCCCGTTCCCGGTGGACCTTGTATCACGCTCATCTGGTGTTCGAATGCAGCCGCTACAGCCTTCTTTTGGCTGGCATTACATCCGAACGGATAAATCAGGTCTGCATGGTTAAGTCGCTTTGGCTTATGCTTGTCAGGATTGAGATAGCAAGCCGCTGCCGTCTTGTCGTCAATGAAATCGACCTTCCCGTACAGTCCTGCGAGTATGACTTTTCCCGACTCTTCGTTGCGCAACGGATTGATGGCAGCCACATCCTTCATATACATAAAGGTGTCTTTGGCACGCTCCTCGCTCAAACAAGAGGTCACCACATGCACTCTGCCCGTGGCATCATCCTCCACATAACCATTCGTATGCACCACACGCCAAAACACATTCTCGTCCTGCACGAACTTCCACACCTCGCGAATGTCCGTCTTTTGCGTGCCGCCAATATACACCTTGCTGTTTGCTATATCCACCCATTCGGGGTTTCTGAGCCAAACAACCTTGTCCGCAGAATAAGTGTATGGCTTTGGATTTTTCTTGAAGCACACACGAAAGACGTTCGCCCCATTCCTTTCGATTGAGTCGATTTGCAAGGTCTTTGCCTCGCCGTTGAGCAATATGAAGTGACGTGATAAGTCCATACCGATTTATTTAATTTCAATCTGTTGTTTCTTTAAGAGTATAAACGATTTTCTGCAATGTCTATCTCTGAAAAACGTTGTCACATTTGAGGGCGATTAACTAATATTGTTTACAC
>CAVEVQ010000004.1:0-94476 GCA_963619325.1 Bacteroidaceae bacterium
ACAATGCTTTTATGAAGCCATACGAGCGTAGTTGCATTTTGGAGTTGAATCTTCCGTTTAAACTAAAAACACCCTACCTATCAGAACTTTCTCCTCTTTCTCTTAATTTGCCCTTTAAACCTTTTATTTGCTTACCTCTTTGAAGAGATATGGAATATCTCCTTTTCCCTAATACCACTCCACCTCTACAACACTTCTCCTATAATCTCGCTCCACCTCACAACATGCCTCAATAATCTCTGTGTATGCGTTCTGCTCCATCAAATATTCTAAAAGAGTGATTTTTCCCACTTTCATCGCCTTTTCTGATAGTTCTAACCCTTGGTAGTCGGTGAGAGTTTCTTGATACTGCTGCAAAAGGGTTTTCTGCGACTGCATCTTGTCATACATACTTTTCAGTTCTATCTGCATTGATTCCTTGAGCGTCTCCGCTTGCAGGGCGATTACTTGCTGATTGGCTTTCATCGTTTTGACTTTATTGCGATTCGCCCACAAGGGCAAGGCTATCCCTACGGAAACACCTTGGTAATTCTCTTCCGTGGTCCATTCGCCCGCATAGCCTAATTTCAAATTGGGTGCCATCTCCGCTCTCGCTGCCGAATACTCCTTCTGGCTTAACAGCCGACTTTGCTCTGCCAACAACAGCCTTGGATGAGTCTGCTCCACCCTACTCCACAAGCTATCGTAGGTTTCAGTAATCTCCTCATAAGGATATTGGTCGGACGAAAATTCTATGACATTTCCTCCATTTAACAGTTTCAACTGACTCTCCAATTTTTCCCTTTCCATCAAAAGATTTTGCTTCGCTGCCGTCTCTTTCAGAAGATTTAATTTTGCCTTGTTATAATCTAAAGAAGTGGCTTCACCTCGCTCCAACATTTTCTGATAGGCTTCAGCTAATTGCTGCGCAATCGTCAATCGCTTTTGCGACTCCTTCGCCATAATTTCGTTATACACTAAATCAATTACCAATAAATCGGTCTGCAACATCACCTTCCGTCGCTCCGTTTCATACTGCAACTGATTAATAGCATTTTTCGCTGATGAAACCGAACGTTTTTTTCCGAGAATAGTTGCCCACTCCAACTCTTGCGTTATAGAAAGGTCTTTCTTATCGCCCTGTCCGTCATTCACGCCCCACTGGTAACCGAACTCCACTTCTGGATTTGGCAATGCATTCCCCTCCTTATTTTCCAATTGCTTAAACAACAGATTTTCTCTTAAAACCTGCAGCTCTTTATTGTTAGTTTCCACTGCCATCCGTAGATTTCCCTGCGCACAAAGAGAACCACCCACCAACAACAAAGCGATTGTAACTATCTGATTTCTCATTTCCTCGTAGATTTTAAATAAATAATTGGAATGACAAAAGCATTCAAGAAAGTTGAACTGAAAAGTCCGCCGAGGATCACTTTCGCCATCGGACTTTGAATCTCATTCCCTGGCAAATCGCCACCCACTGCCAAAGGAATCATCGCCAGAGCAGAAGACATCGCCGTCATGATAATCGGGTTCAACCTGTCCAACGAGCCATGCATGATATTCTCACGCAATGTGCCTCCCTCTTTACAGAGTTCATTATAGCGGTCAACCAGCAACATTCCATTACGCGTAGCAATGCCAAAAAGCGAGATGAAACCAATAATAGACGGAATACTCATCTCCCAACCAGTGATTGCCACAGCGAACGCTCCACCAATCAAAGCAAGTGGCAGATTAAGGAGAATTACCGTTGATTGCTTCAGACTCTTAAACTGATTGTAAAGCAAAAGGAAAATCACCAATACAGAGAAGAAGCACAACACCACCAATGTTCGCGAAGCAGCTTGCTCACTCTCAAACTGGCCGCCATACTCCACATGATAATCCTCTGGCAGATTTACCTCTTCATCAATGATTTTCTGGACATCGTTCACCACCCCTCGTAGGTCTCGCCCCGCAACATTGGCCGAAACTACAATCTTTCGAGAGACATTCTCACGATTTATCGTATTCGGACCCGACGACGAAATCACCTCGGCAACATATTCCAACGGCACTTTTCCCTCTTTAGTGTCAACCAAAAGAGAACGAATATCATCAATGCTCTCGCGACTCTCATCTCGTACCTTCACATTCAAATCAAACGCGCGATTGCCTTCGTACACCTGAGAGACGACCTCGCCACCTAACAAGACACGCACGTTTTCGGCAAACTCCGCTGTCGTAATACCGTATCTCGACAACAAGTCTCTTCGAGGAATGATTTTCAACTGAGGCGACTCTATCTGTTGCTCTACATTCAAATCCGCGATTCCATCAACGTTTTGAATCTTATTTTTTATTTCGTTACCGATTTGGAAAAGTCTGTTCAAGTCTGAACCGAAAATCTTCACGGCTATATTCGCTCTCGTACCCGAAAGCATCGCATCAATACGATGAGAAATTGGCTGACCAATCTCGACTGCCACGCCAGGCAACTGTTTCATCTTCCGACGAACCTCTGCCAACATTTCATCTTTTGAACGATTTTCCAGCTCAAACGGAGCTTCTATTTCCGACACATTTACACCCAAGGCATGCTCGTCCAATTCGGCACGACCCGTCTTTCTCGCTACCGTTGTAATTTCTGGAACTGACAACAAGACCTCTTCCGCCTGCCGTCCAATTTTATCCGATTCCACCAAAGAAACACCTGGCATCGTACTGACATTAATCGTCAAAGATCCCTCGTTGAACGATGGTAGAAAACTGCGTCCGAAATTGAAAAACATAATCAAGGCAGACACCAATGCCACCATTGTGGCAGAAAGAACTATCTTGTCATGGTCGAGCGACCAATTCAAAGCTCTCTGATAAACAGCACGGAGATGTGTCGTCACCCAAGAGTCTTTCTTTCCATCTGTTCCTGCATTTTTTAACAAGAAACTACATAAAACAGGAGTCAGTGTCAAGGCTACAACCGTAGATGCAAAAAGTGAAACGACAAAAGCAATTCCCAACGGTTTCAACATTCTTCCCTCCATTCCGCTCAAAAAGAACAATGGTATAAAACTTACAACGATAATCAACGTTGAGTTCAGAATCGGCAAGCGAACTTCCCTTGAAGCCTCGAACACCACTTTCAACACTGGCAACTGTTCATCTTTAGGTTTCATCCTATTTTCTTTCAGCCGCTTGTAGACATTCTCCACATCAACAATCGCATCGTCCACCAGCGAACCAATCGCAATCGCCATACCACCGATACTCATCGTGTTGATGGTCAATCCCATCCAATGCAATACCAAGAGGGTTACCAACAGTGATAACGGAATCGTTACTAATGAAATCACCGTCGTACGTATATTCATCAAAAACAACAAAAGAATGATAACAACGAAAATAGACCCTTCTATCAGTGATTCTTTGATATTGTTAATTGAACTATCTATAAATTTAGATTGACGGAAAGCATCTGTTTTAATAGATATATCCGATGGAAACGTTGTTTTTAACTCTTCCAATGATTTTTCGATTTTCTCCGTCAAATCAGTGGTACTGACATTCGGTTGTTTCGTAACAGTGAGTAGAATAGCTGGTTTTGCACGATAAGAAGCAACACCCGTTTGGGGAGTCTTCGGACCAATCTTAATCTCTGCAATATCACCCAAGAGAATTGTTTGCCCATTCTCTTGTTTAATCAACGAACGCTGCAAATCATCAATCACATTCGTTGAAAGGAGTCCACGAATAACATACTCGTTACCATATTCGTATAAAACACCTCCCGAAACATTCGTGTTCATCTCGTTCGTTGCCGCCATAACCTCGTCTAACGATACATTGGCGTTTCTCATTCTTTCGGGGTGTAACAGTATCTGATACTCTTTGACATCGCCACCCATCACTGCCACCTGAGCCACACCACCTGTAGCCAAAAGTCGTGGTCGAATCGTCCAATCTGCCATCGTTCGCAGATCTTCCAACGAAATAGAGTCGGAAGTCATACTTATAATCAACAACTCACCCAAGATAGATGATTGAGGTCCCATCGTGGGATTGCCAACACCTTTCGGTAAAGACTCCGAAACCATTGAAAGTTTTTCAGACACAATCTGACGATCGATATAAATATCCGTTCCCCAATCAAATTCAACCCACACCACTGAAAATCCATTCGTGGAAGATGAACGCACACGTTTCACGCCCGTCGCTCCATTCACCGACGTTTCTATCGGGAAAGTAACCAACCGCTCCACCTCTTCGGCTGCCATTCCGTTGGCTTCCGTCATCACCACGACAGTAGGCGCATTCAAATCAGGGAAGACATCCACCTCCATCGTCTTTGCCGTATACACACCCGCCACCATCAGCAGGATAGAACCTATCAAGACAACCAACCGATTGTCTAACGAAAACTTAATTATCTTGTTCAACATAATCGCTTCCCCTTATTAGTGATTATGATTATGAGCAGGTATGGATGCCGTGTTCGCCGAGAGTCGTACTTGTACCGTTCCATTCGTAACGACATTGTCGCCAACCGAAAGTCCTGACAAAATTTCGACCCTTTCACCGTTACTTTGACCTAATTTCACCTCCCGTCGAACAAAACACTCATTTTTATGTCTGACGAAGACAAAGAACAATCCTTGCGACTCACACAAGGCAGAGACAGGCACCGAGATGACATTTTCACGCTGTGTAGCCAAAAGATAGACCTCGGCATACGCTCCCGACATCAATCCACCGACATTATCAAACTCAAAGGTCATTGCCACCGTTCCCGAACCTTGCGACACATTTCTGCTGTAGGACAACACCTTGCCTCCTAACTTGCTCAACTCGTACAAACGTGAATCATAACTCACTTTGAAATTGGCACTTCGAATATTGCTCAAATCGGCATAATTGCGCTCTGGCACATCCACACGCAACTGCAAAGACTTGTTCTTCGTAACAACCGCTAGTGGCGTACCCACTTCAACATACTGACCCGACTGTACCAAGATTGCTTTTATATACCCTTTCATCGGAGATTTTATAGCAACGCCCTTTTCCGATACACTGCCCGACAAAGAGGAATACGCCTCTTGCGCCTGCTCATATCTCAACTTAGCATCGCTATACTCTTTCATCGTTACCAACTTATCGTCAAGTAACTGCTTCATACGTTCATACTCGTCTTTCGCACTTTCCAATTCAATGCGTTGCTTCTGTGTCATCTCGCCGTCTGCCACATTCTTTGCAGAGACATACGCAAAAATTTGCTCCGCTTTCATCGGACTTCCTTCAGCATAGTCACCGTATGCAAATGTTACGATTCCGTTGGTTGTCGCCACTAATGAGACTTCGTCATTGGTTGCCGAAACGATTTTTCCACTTGCTTTGATTACCTGTGAGAAAGGGCGCAAAGTCACCTCCTCCAACTGAAGATCCGCCTCTTTTGCCTGCTCTAATGTAAATGTTATCTCGCCATCCGGGTGTTTCTCTCCATCATCGCGATGGTGTCCTTCATGGTCATGCCCCTCTTCATCTTCATCATGGTGATGAGCGTCTTCGTGTTCTTCCGTATGTTCGTGTTCATGCTCATAAGAGTCATTTTTTTTATTGCCACATGAACTGATCAAAAACAACGCCACCACACAGCATACATATCTCATTTTTTTCATTGATGTAACCTTTTATATTTGCTAAATTCGCTCATCACTTCAAATTACATCGCAAAAATAATCACATCTGTATGCAACCAAGTTGCAAACATTCCCTAAACCACATATCTACATAAAATTAAATCACATAAAGATCCGAAGTGTAGTTTTCCTTCATCAAATCTGCGATGGTTACGCTGTTTAAATAATCATTAATAAGATTGTTAAGTTTCGTCCACATACCGATAGTACGACATCCCTCTAATCGCTCACAAGGCTTTGCTCCTGGATCCAAACACGCAATAGGGGCTAACGAACCCTCTGTCAATCGAAGAATCTCTCCCACTGAATAATCCGCAGGATTGCGTGTCAGACGATAACCGCCACCTTTTCCGGACAATCCTTCTACTATGTTGTGTTTTGATAAGAGGGCCATAATAGATT
This sequence comes from Bacteroidaceae bacterium, assembly GCA_963619325.1. GTDB lineage: Bacteria > Bacteroidota > Bacteroidia > Bacteroidales > Paludibacteraceae > UBA1181. The sequence goes on from CAVEVQ010000004.1 coordinate 6,057, forward strand.
CAAGATACTTCAGAGAGATTTCTTGTCTCTCCGAAATATCTTTTAATCTAACAGGAGTTGACGTTCCTTGCTCTGCCAAATCAATGACCACTCTAAGTGCGTATCTACCTCTTGTTGAAACTTTCATATAAACTATAATTTTATAAAATCCTTCTCCTAAACTCTATCTAATTTTATTTGTGTAATTTACGAAATTCGCCCAACTAACTAAAGTTAGCTGCGAATGTTTAGCACTATCCGCAGCTAACTTGAAATATATTAACTTAAGGCTAATGGACTATGACTTAGTCTTGGAAGAGTGCCGTACTCAAATAACGCTCTCCTGTGTCTGGCAAAACCACTACAATGTTCTTGCCTTTGTTCTCTGGACGTTTTGCCAACTGAATAGCGGCCCATGTGGCTGCTCCACTTGAAATACCAACCAAGACACCTTCTTTTTTACCAATCAACTTGCCTACAGTAAAGGCTTCCTCGTTAGGCACAGCGATGATTTCGTCATAAATCTTTGTGTCGAGTACGTCTGGAACGAAACCTGCGCCAATACCTTGAATCTTATGCGATCCTGCAACTCCAGTTGAAAGAACTGCTGAAGTGGCTGGTTCAACGGCAACAACCTTGACATTCTTGTTCTTGCTCTTCAAAAACTGACCTACTCCGGTCACAGTTCCTCCTGTTCCGACTCCAGCCACGAGGATGTCAACCTTACCATCTGTGTCCTCCCAAATCTCTGGACCAGTCGTCTCGAAGTGAATCTTAGGGTTTGCAGGGTTGACGAACTGACCTGGAATAAAACTATTCGGAATCTGCTCTGACAACTCTTGTGCCTTTGCAATAGCACCCTTCATACCTTTAGCTCCCTCGGAAAGAACCAACTCAGCACCGTATGCTTTCATCAGTTGTCGACGTTCAACACTCATCGTGTCAGGCATTACGATGATGGCACGATAGCCACGAGCTGCGGCGACACTCGCCAAACCGATACCCGTGTTTCCCGAGGTGGGTTCTATGATTACTGATCCTGGCTTCAACTTCCCGGATTTCTCCGCGTCGTTGATGAGCGAAAGAGCCACACGGTCCTTCACGCTGCCCGCAGGATTGAAATATTCCAACTTGGCGAGTATCTTTGCCTCTAAACCATTCTCTTTTTCAATGTGAGTTAACTCCAACAAAGGTGTTCTTCCTATCAACTGATCTGCTGATGTATAAATCTTTCCCATGACGCTAAAATTTTTAAAAGATTCTACAATATTGTCTTGTTTAACTCCTATTACTTAGGAACTATATTGATTTTTATTTGTTAAATAGTTTATCAAAAAAACCTTTTTTCTCCTCGCTTGCATTTCCTCCCTTAATGACATCAAATCCATGTTGCAGGTCGGCGATGATATCATCAATATGCTCTGTTCCGATGGAGAGGCGAACGGTTGTCGGACGGATACCTGCCTCAAGCAACTCTGCCTCGTTCAACTGCGAATGGGTGGTGCTGGCTGGGTGTATCACGAGCGACTTCACATCGGCCACATTCGCCAAGAGAGAGAAGAGTTCAAGACTTTCAGTAAACTTTCGCGCATCATCTTCCGAACCTTTGATATCGAAGGTGAAGATAGAACCAGCGCCTTTCTTGAAGTATTTGTCGTACAACTCTTTTTGTTTGCCGGTCGCCAGAGATGGATGATTTACACGCTCCACTTGTGGATGATTTTTCAAGAAGTCAACGACCTTCAAAGCATTTTCAACGTGGCGTTCAACACGGAGGGAGAGAGTCTCCAATCCTTGTAAGAGCAAGAATGCGTTGAATGGTGAAATAGTCGCTCCCTGATCTCTCAAAAGATGCGCACGAATTTTCGTAACATACGCTGCTGCACCCACTGCCTTTGAAAAAACGACTCCATGGTAAGAAGGATTTGGCTCTGTTAAGCCAGGAAATTTATCGTTCTGCTCCCAGTTAAATTTTCCAGAGTCTATGATGATACCGCCCATCACTGTTCCATGTCCACCGACGAATTTCGTAAGCGAGTGAACCACAATGTCTACACCATATTCAATAGGACGGAGGAGGAAAGGCGTTGCAAATGTGCTATCCACAATGAATGGTATGCCATGTTTGTGTGCGATATTGGCGATTTCTTGCAAGTCGATCAAATCCGAATTAGGGTTACCCAAAGTCTCAGCGTAAACTAGTTTTGTGTTAGGTTGTATGGCTTTTTCAACGTTCTGAGGATCGGTTGCGTCCACGAAAGTGGTGGTCAAACCTTGCTCTTTCAGTGTATGTTCAAAGAGATTGCGAGTCCCTCCATAGAGGTTAGCTGCCGATACAATGTGGTCGCCTGCGGTGGCAATGTTCTGAACAGCGTAGGTGATTGCGGCTGCACCTGTTGCTGTCGTGAGAGCCGCCACACCGCCTTCCAAAGCGGCAAGTCTTTTTTCAAGAACATCCGCCGTTGGGTTCATCAAACGGTTATAGATGTTACCGGGAACCGAAAGTCCGAAGCGTCCTGCTGCGGTAGCGGAATCTTTAAATACATACGATGTCGTCGCATAGATAGGAACTGCTCTTGCGTCGGTTGCGCTGTCTGGTGCCTCTTGTCCAACGTGGAGCTGCAAAGTCTCAAATTTGTAGTTTTTCTGTGTCATAATCTGGGTCCTTTCTTTTTATTTTGTTCGACTTCCTGTTATTTCTTTTCGTTTCAACTTTCAAACCTGCTCAGACATTCTCTTTTTATCCGCCTCGGTTCGTCTGCCTTGTCTTTCATTTTGTTTGACAATGCAAATGTAGAATTATTTTTTCATATTAACCTACTAAGTAAGTAGGTTTTTTATAAAAAAGATGAAAAAAAGCAAAAAAAAAGGGGTGGATAAAAGATATCCACCCCCTTTCATTAGACAATATACTACATATTAATCTTTCAACTTAGCACACAAGAACTCACGATTCAAGCGAGCGATGTTGCTGATAGAAACATTCTTAGGACATTCAGCCTCACAAGCACGAGTGTTTGTACAGTTACCAAATCCAAGTTCGTCCATCTTAGCAACCATTGCTTTAGCACGACGAGCCGCCTCAATTTTACCCTGTGGCAAGAGAGCCAACTGAGAAACCTTTGCAGAAACGAACAACATAGCAGATCCGTTCTTACAAGCGGCAACACAAGCACCACAACCGATACATGAAGCAGCGTCCATAGCCTCGTCAGCAATTGGCTTAGGGATAGCAATCTCATTAGCGTCTGGCACACCACCTGTGTTAACAGAGATGTAACCTCCAGCTTGCATAATCTTATCGAACGCAGAACGGTCAACCATCAAGTCACGTATAACAGGGAATGCAGCCGATCTCCAAGGTTCAACAGTGATAGTCTCACCATCCTTAAACTTACGCATGTGCAACTGGCAAGTTGTAACGTCCTCATCAGGTCCGTGAGGGTGACCGTTAACAAACATTGAACACATACCGCAAATACCCTCGCGGCAGTCGTGGTCGAACACAACTGGCTCTTTGCCTTCCTCAACCAACTGCTCGTTCAACACGTCGATCATCTCCAAGAATGACATCTCGGTGGAGATGTTCTTCATATCATATTCCTCAAAGAATCCCTTCTCCTTAGGACCTCTCTGACGCCAAATTCTTAATTTGAAACTTATAGTATTATCCATACGACTTATTCTTTATAGTTACGTGTTTTACGTTCTGTGAACTCATAATCCAATGCTTCTTTCAAGCACTCAGGATCTTGGTTTTCACCCATGTAGTGCCAGCATGCAACGTATGAGAATTTGTCATCGTGACGCAAAGCCTCACCCTCAGCAGTCTGGTGTTCTGAACGGAAGTGTCCACCACAAGACTCCTCACGGTTATAAGCGTCAATAGACATCAAGTAACCAATCTCAAGGAAGTCTTCCAAACGAAGTGCCTTCTCCAACTCGGTGTTCAAATCGTCTGCTTTTCCAGGGATGAACAAGTTGGTGTTGAACTCTTTCTTCAACTCCTTAATTTTCTTCATTGCAGTCTCCAAAGACTCCTTTGTACGAGCCATACCAACGTACTCCCACATAACGTGACCCAACTCTTTGTGGATAGAATCAACAGAGCGTTTACCATGGATGCTCATCAATCTCTTGATACGTTCGTTAACGCCCTTCTCAGCCTCAACGAATTCAGGGAGATCTGTGCTCATACGTGGAACTTGGATTTGGTCTGCCAAGTAGTTTTGGATAGTGTATGGCAATACGAAGTAACCATCAGCCAAACCTTGCATCAATGCAGAAGCACCCAAACGGTTTGCTCCGTGGTCTGAGAAGTTGGCCTCACCGATTGCGAACAATCCCTTGATGGAAGTCATCAATTCATAATCAACCCACAAACCACCCATTGTGTAGTGGATAGCAGGGAAGATCATCATTGGCTCCTCATATGGATCGTGGTCCATAATCTTATAATACATTTGGAACAAGTTTCCATATTTCTGAGAAACTACGTCCTTACCCAAACGTTGGATTGCATATTTGAAATCCAAGAATACAGCCAAACCTGTTGCATTTACACCGTAGCCAGCATCACAACGCTCTTTAGCAGCACGAGAAGCAACGTCACGAGGCACCAAGTTACCGAATGCAGGGTAACGACGCTCCAAGTAGAAGTCGCGATCCTCATCTGGAATATCATTAGGACCAATCAAACCTTTTTGCAATTTCTCTGCATCCTCTTTCTTCTTAGGAACCCAGATACGACCATCGTTACGAAGAGACTCCGACATCAAAGTCAACTTTGACTGGATATCTCCATGAACTGGAATACAAGTCGGGTGAATCTGAGCGTAACAAGGGTTTGCGAAATAAGCTCCCTTCTTATAAACCTGAACAGCAGCGGAACCATTTGATCCCATTGCATTAGTAGACAAGAAATAAGTGTTTCCGTAACCACCCGTACCGAGAACGACTGCGTGTCCGAAGAAACGCTCGATTTTACCAGTAATCAAGTTGCGGGCGATGATACCTCTAGCGCGGTCTACACCGTCTTTATCCTTAACGAGGACAACATCCAACATCTCGTAACGAGTAAACAACTTGACCGTTCCCTTCTTAACCTGACGGCTCAACGCAGAGTAAGCGCCGAGGAGCAACTGTTGTCCAGTCTGACCTTTAGCGTAGAAAGTACGAGAAACCTGCGCACCACCGAAAGAACGGTTGTCAAGTAATCCTCCATATTCACGAGCGAAAGGAACACCCTGAGCGACGCACTGGTCGATAATGTTGTTAGATACCTCAGCCAAGCGGTAGACATTTGCCTCACGCGCACGATAGTCACCACCCTTGATTGTATCATAGTAGAGACGGTAAACGGAGTCACCATCATTTTGGTAATTCTTAGCGGCGTTGATACCACCCTGTGCTGCGATTGAGTGAGCACGACGAGGAGAATCCTGAATACAAAAGTTCAACACATTGAAACCAAGCGCACCCAATGAAGCGGCAGCCGAAGCACCAGCCAAACCAGTACCAACGACAATCACATCCAATTTACGCTTATTTGCAGGGTTCACCAACTTTTGGTGATCCTTGTAGTTCGTCCACTTTTCCGCCAACGGACCTTGTGGAATTTTGGAATTTATTTCAGCCATAATCAATTAATATCTTTTTTTCATTTACATTCTATTTCCTTGTCATTACCGATTAGCCAATGATACCGAGGCTCTTCACATAGAACACAACGACTACAGCGGCAAAACAGATGAAGATGACAGATGCAACGATATTTGAAATGCATCTCAAACGAGGATACCAAGTCTGATTATTCCATCCGATTGTTTGGAAAGCACTCCAAAATCCGTGAGTCAAGTGGAACCAGATAGCAGCAAACCAAATAAGGTAGAGAACGCAAATGATTGGATTTGAAAAAGTGCTTTTAATCAAAGCAACACCATTAGCAAATTGTCCTTCATACTCTGCAGTGGCTCCCATTATCTCTGGCAACTGCATCTTAGCCCAAAAATGAGTCAAGTGAAGAATCAAACCTAACACGACAATCAAACCTAACACGAACATGTTACGTGAAGCCCACTCAACCTCAGATGGCAAATTATGGGAATCATAAGACTGATCTCCACGAGCTTTCTGATTGCGAAGTGTCAAAATAGAAGCGAATACGATGTGTACAAGGACACCGGCCGCCAAAATTGCCGTTCCTACCAACGCATACCAATTCGCACCCAAGAACTCACATATCATGTTGTACGCATCCCCACTGATGATGGCGACAGCATTCATTGACATGTGAAAAATTAGAAACAGAATGAGAAAAAGTCCTGAGATGCTCATAATCAACTTTCTCCCAATGGATGAATCAATTAACCACATAAGTTTTTGAATTTAAATGAATATTTTTATGTTTATAGTTTTCTTCAAATACAAAATAACACCTACATCAGCATAAGATATAAGGAAACACTTTCATGCTTACAAAATTAGAAAAATTTCAGGTTTTAAAACCTATTGCGAAAATAAGAAGATTTTCAAGAATCCATCAACTTTGAAGGAAAACTTTTTGTTGAGATTTTTCGTTTTTTTTGACACTTTGTTATATCTCTTCAGGTCCATAAAATCAATACTTATCCTTGATTTCATATTTTTAAATTACATTTGCCGTCAAAAAAGAACATTTTTCTATGGAAATCGTTATAAATCCAAAATATTCTGCGCTTTCTTCATTCATTCATAGCGTTCCAGACATTTTTGAAAGAGAAGGAGTAACCATCTACAAAGCCAGAAATGAAATCAAAATATATGATGTGGAGGATGAAGAAAAAGGAATACATTACTCACTCAATGTAAAATCATACAAGATACCTATCTTTATTAATCGAATCGCATATACTTTTTTCAGGGCAACCAAAGCACGCCGTGCCTACGAATACGCATTAAAGATCATCTCCAAAAATGTAACGACACCAGAACCTGTCGCTTTCATCGAAGAGAAAAGACATGGACTTCTAAACCGCTCGTTTTTCATCTGCCTACACACACCATTAGATGGCAACATGCGCATTGCCTCAGAAGAGAAGAACTTTGAAAAAATAAGAGCAGTAACAATTGCATTTGGTAAATTCACCGCAGAACTTCACAAGAAAAACATCCTTCACATAGACTATTCTCCAGGTAACATTCTTTACAAGAAAAACAACGATGGAACCTTTAATTTTTCTATTATTGACATCAACAGAATGAAGTTCTGTAAGGTGAATATGGAAACAGGTTGCAAGAATTTCTGTAGAATGTACGCGCCCGACGTATTCTTCACGACTGCAGGCAAAGCATACGCCGAAGCAATGGGTTACGACGAAAAAGCATGTGTCAAACTCATTATGAAGTACAGAAAGAGAGAATGGATTAAACGCGAGCGACGGTATCGATTGAAAAAACTATTTAAGAAAAATTAATCTTATTTTCAAACACAATTTGAGGAAAATAAGACCCCATTAATTTTCCTACCACCTCTATCTCTATGTATTCTGTCCTTTTTATTCCTTTTCAGAAATTCCTAAAGTCTTTAAATAAAGATTGATATAAGAATCCGTACATTTTTCCCAATTGAAATTGTTTGCTCTTTCAATTATTTTTTCCCTTTTCTCTTCTTTATCGATTAGGAAATCAGCCAATCCATCAGAAGTTTTCTCTGCCATCTTCTCGGGCTTTAAATCATCGTAGTAGTAAGCACATTCACCACCAATCTCTGGTAAAGATGTTAAAGCAGATAAGAAAACAGGCTTACCGAAATGCATCGCCTCTATAGGAGGAAGTCCGAAACCTTCACACAAAGAGGGAAAAAGAAACGCTTTACAATGACGGTATAATTCAGCTTTATCCTCATTACTGACGTGATTCAACATAATTACATTATCCAGTCCCCACTGCTTTTTTTTCTCCATCAAGTTCTTTGCGTATGCTGTGTTAAGATTTCCGACTATGACTAATTTTTCATTTGGAAGATAACGCATCATCTCGACCAACAAATGCACATTCTTCTTTGGCATTAAACTAGAGATATGGAACAAATAATCTCCATCCTTAAGATTAAATTTCTCGAATTGTCCATGAACATCACACAAATCGGTAACCCCATTGTAAATAACACATCCATCTGTTAAGGGAGAGAACACGGACTCCACATCTGACTTTACAAAGTGGGATATATAAGAAACATCTGTACAATCTTTCAGATGTTTCTTAAATCTTCTCATATACCATTCCAACTTAGTTCCTTTTTTTTCGTACATAAAGTTTATGTCATGAATCGTCAGCAAGCTATGATGAGAAGAACAAATATATTTTAACCGAGTCATTTGATGAATCAAATGAAAACAATCCGATCTATATAAATATCGATAGAAGAACCTACACAACGCATTCGATTGAAATATTTTGTATTGAACACTTTCACCAAAACAACCTTTAAAATTCTTTGGAACAAGAAAAGTAAACTCAACACCATATCTTTCTTTCAAAAGTGTCGCTTTTTTTGAAATATGTAAACCCAATTGATAAGCAAACTCTCCCAATCCAACATTTCTATTACTTATATCAAATAAATATAGCGTAATGTTTTTATTATTCATTTTTATTCGTTTTTTTAGTATTTATAAACAAATACGATGATCTGAGCTAATATTAAAAAGCATATCCGCTCTATTAGGCATCTCCTTCAATATATGGCGTGTCAGTCTTTCATAATGAGAGATAAAACGATGTAAATCATTATCACTCATCACCCGAAGATTTGCCTCTCCCTCCGTTTTCATTCTCAATTTTTTTTCTTGCAGTGCACGCCATTCATAGACTTTTTCAAAAGTTGGCACTTTCAACATCACCAATAAATCAATCTTATCAAAAAAAGGACGATAAACGTCTTTCAGTTGATTATTGACGTATCGACGCCACACACAATAGGGATCCTCATTTCTCTCTAAGTCATTGATAGGAGTAATCAACTCGGTTTCTTTCTGCTCTACTGCACCAACAAACCAACCGTCAAAAAGTATCACATTAGGACGACCTACAAACCTATCCCACTGGTCTGCAGGATAAGGATCATCGATTGCCTTGTCGAAACGAGGAATAATAGTTTCTGTCTTTGAAGAAGCATGCGAAAGTTGGTCTATTACCTCTGCACAAAACTTCACATTATGCGTTCCAGGCACACCCCTCGTAATCAACAAAGGATGAACATCCTTTGCCAATTGTTCTCTCTGCGCACGTGAAAGATAAAAATCATCAATACTAAATCGAGCAACTTTCATTCCATATTGATATTCCAAAACTACTTGAAGAAGCTGACAGAAAGTTGATTTTCCTGCACCTTGGGCACCATTTATTCCAATAACTTGCGTGTTATCACGCAGATTCAATCCCATTGTTATAAGCTTTGCCATTGGAATATACACGCGATCCAAATCTTCCATCAATACATCTCCAAGCATAAGTTCCTTGAGTTTACGCTTAAATGCAATACGTAATTCTTCTTCTTGGATTCCAGCCATAAAGCAACATTTAGTACGATTTGAAAATTTTCTGTAACAACATTCTTAGTTCATCGGTTGGTTCTGCCCCTTTAGTCATCAAGAAGTGTCCGTCCTTATCAATCAAGAAAAAACTTGGAACGCTTTCTATAGCGTATATTTTCTTGATGAAATCTGAGTTTTCTGTGTAAAAGAACCGCATTTTTCCACTATATCGATGAACCAACTTTGAGACCCTTTCAGGCGTATCATAAAGTCCGACGTTAATAATCTCAATATCTTTTTTAAAATCATTTTGGAAACGCAATAAAACCTCCAAGTCTTTTTGCGTTTGATTAATCATTGAGTTTTCAAAATTCAAATAGATAAACTTTCCAAAGAAATCGGACAATTTATATTTTTCTCCTTCTACATCAATTAAAGTGAAATCGGGAACAGGCGATCCTATGTACATTGCAGAAGCACTGTTCAAAACATAAGTCAGCAAGTCCCTATTTCTCGGATTAGCAATACCAGACCCAATTTCTTGCAACATTTCAATAACCTTAAACTGATCAAATTGCTCTTGGTTGAGTAAATCGTATAACAGTTTAACAGCCACCAACTCTCTCAAATCTTTATCTGTAATCTTGTAGCGATTTTTCAACACTGCAAAATACATCTTAACATTTCCCTCTTCGATAATCCTTTGAAAAGTCACATATTCCTCACGTTTTCCAACCAACTGAGAAATAAAATTTTCAAAAAGATTATTGAAAATATCCCAAAAAGCAGGATTTTCCTCTTCTACACCTAAATTATTCAGTCGAACGATAATGCTATCCTGATAAACCTGCGGAGTTGAATTGAAGAGAAGAAGAAAACGATATTCCATAAACTTCGCCTCATAGTCATCCTCATAAAGGTCATTGAAAATCTCTTTCATCTGATTGATGGAACCAAGAATAGAATCAACCCTTGAACCATATACCAAATGCTTCATTGAGTAAAAGTCGAAAGCATCTTCAAATTCCATCAGTTTATAATTGAGATCCGAGGATTTCAATCCAACTATTTCAGATAGAATATCGGTAGGTTTAAAAAAGGGATCTAATTTTTGGGCAAGCGTTCTTTCCGAATAAGAAGGAATTCTTACCTCATAGTTTTTACCTGGTTCTATGAAAAGAAAAGAATTTTCCGTTTCCATCGGAATGAAAACCTGTTGAGTTCTATCTATATCAACTTTAAAACAAAATCTACCAATAGAATCAACAAGACAAGAATCTAAGGTCTGAGTAAGACCAACGATTTCATCCAACTTTGACTCCAACTTTAAATGTTTGCCTGCATACGACGATTCGACACCATAAATGGTGGTAACTTTGGCTACGCAAGAAAAGGCATAAGCCAAAGAAAAGTACAGTATAAGCAGTTTTCTCATTACAACAAAGTTTCAAATACAAATTTAAAATAATTGTATGAGATAAAACGGATTTTTGAATAGGGTATTTTTATAGACATCCTATTCAATGTAGTTAGCGACTTTTCGTAAATTTGTTGAAAACAATTCCTACTGTAAGGAAATACTTACATTTAACTTACAAAATTAATACCATGAAGATTTTTTTGAAGAAAACGTTGCTGGCAGTAATGGTCAGTGCAACGGCTATCCCTACAATGGGAACCGAACTTCATTTCTACCGTAACGATGGCAAATACAATGTCTACGAACATACGAAGGTGGATACGATGCAGTTAATCAACGACACAGTCAATCTAAAGTTTAACAACAATGCTCTTTACAAGATTGCCAAAGCGAATATAGACAGTATCATTGTAGGCGACACTTGCAAAGTAGCAGAAATGTTCATAGTAACAGAAAAAGATTCCATTTCACGAGAAGAATACACAAACTGTACCGTAACCATCAAAGGTTATAACATGTTTGATGACACAGAAACCATAACAGCACAAATTCGAGGTCGTGGAAATTCCACCTGGCTTTGGTATGAAAAAAAGCCATACCGACTAAAATTAGATAAGAAAAACAAACTTTTGGGGTTAAAGAAAGCAAAAGTCTTTGCTCTTTTGGCGAACTACCGCGATCCTACTTATCTGATGAATGCAATGGTTTTTGAAATGGGCGATTATGTCGGATTAGATTTTAATTGCCACTCTCGTTTTTGCGAAGTCTACCTTAACGATGAGTATAAAGGACTCTATCTTCTGACGGAACAGATCAAACAAGGAAAAAATCGAGTAGAAGTGAAAGATAGCACAGGAATACTTCTGTCATTAGACGTTGATGACGGACCTTCAGAATCTGCCGATGCAACAGACAATTTTTATAACACTTCTTTTTCAAGCAAAATTCCAGTTTGCGTTAAATATCCGAAAGACGAACTTTTGACAGAAACAAGGAAAAAGGAAGTAGAAAACGAGTTTAAAGAGTTGGCTGATTTAATTGCAGACCACAATTATACTGAAGTGAAAAAAATCATGGATATGCAGAGTTTCATTGACTACCTGATAATCCAAGACTTGGTTTACAATGTTGAGTTACAAGCTCCTCGTAGTATGTTCCTCTACCGCTATACAGAGAAAGACAGTTTGTGGCACATGGGTCCACTTTGGGATTTTGATGGAGGATTTGATTTTGATTGGACAGATATGTACACTAGCAGAAAATACTTCGGTGAAAACGGATCTTTATTAGTTACAAAAACCACCTCAAGTAGTTGGGGAGGCGGTGGTTGGGGAGGCGGAAGGCCAGGGCAACAAACAGAAACTATCAATTACAATGTTGCTACCAATAACAGTGGAGTTTGTCCATTCTTTACACAACTCTTCTACGAGCAGGACTTTGTTGACGATTTTAAAGCAAGATGGAATAAAATAAAAACAAATCTTATTCCACAAGTATATGCTAAGATAGAGAACTATTATGCACAACTCTACTGCGCAATGGAGCGTGATGAACAGAAATGGAATTTGACAACATCGCACGAGGAACAGTTCAATAACTTAGAGATTTGGTTCTCAGCACAAGTGGAGTTGTTGGACAAATATTACAACAATATCGTAACACCATAACTTTCGGTTTCATCGGAAAAAATCATAAAAAAGCCTCGCTATTCCTTAGCGAGGCTTTTAAATATGGGATTACCCTACTTGTTTTTTTTCTGTTATTATCTTTTCTATTTTTTTAATACCACCTTTACGAATTTTGTAAAAGATGGTGTTATAACCTTTACAAAATAAATTCCGTCAAGATAATCCGAGAAATTAAGGTTAACAATATTTTCACCAAATACAACACTGAAAGTTCCCATTTCTACGACAAGTCCTTGAACATTCAAAACTAAATATTGGCAATTGGTGAAAGAATGATCGGATATGACATACAATGTTGCATTGTCATTTACAGGATTTGGAGCAATGAAAATCGGCATTGAAACAGCATCGGTCAAATCGTAACCAGTCGTCTCTCCTATTGTAACCACAAGCGTACCATTTCCCGTGATAAAATCAGGAAAATCAACACTTGTATAGAATCCCTTTGTCAGCGTCTGACCTGCAAAAGAAGCATTAGCAGTCGTCAATGTTTCACCGTTGTTGAAATTGACTATTCCTCCATCGGCAACCATTAAGTCACCCGTTGAAACAGATTTAGCAACATCCAAAGTTGCAGACGATGAAACACTCACCCCTTTCGATCCCAAAGCATTTTCGTTATTCACCTGAAGTTTACCATCTGTAACTGTCCACAATCCTGAAAAATCAGAAGCATCCGCTGTCAATTTCAAAGTGCCTACACTTGTCTTCTCAATATCACCCGAACCTGAAATTGTACCCTTAATTTCAAAAACAGATGTTTCAATAGAACCAGCCATAATGGTTGAATTATCTTCAACCGAAATATTTGATGAAAGCGAGAAAACTGGCGTGCTAGTATACGATTTCAACGAACCACCTTGAAGAACCAAATCTGAAATCTCTATGTTAGAAGCCGTGATTCTGAAAGTACCGTTTTCTTCAACAATCACCTTAGCAATTGACGGAGTTTCTGCTACCTTCACTTCACCCGAATGAATGTAAGCCGTATCTATTGACATAGGTACGCTGCCTAAACTCCAACGTTCAGCATTCGACCACAAGTCAGTTGACTCACTCGTGTAGACGACTGCCATTGGGTCGCGAGTTTCAGTACCACCCTCAACATAGACAGCAAATGTACGAATCATCACATCATTTTGCTTATCAGTAACCTTTACCTTATAGTAGTAAATTCCACCTTTTTCCGATGAAACCGTAAGTTTTGATTCATTGATAGAGATATTCAAGTTAGAAGCATTTTCGGCAACAGAGTAAGACGGAGTTGTTTTTGAGAAACCCATAAAATAGTCGTTCAAATCGAAAGTTTTCGAAACGCCCTTCTCCATTTCAACGTGAGGAACAGACATATAGTAGAGATAATCCTCCAAGTTCGTATATCCATCACCATCTACGTCGGCGTTTGAATCAGAAAAATCGTTCAGAGCAGAGTTCTTATTTGTGCCTATCACATCCTCATACCAATCTGGAAGACCATCTAAATCAGAGTCAAAATTAGAAGCACGAGTTTCAGAAATATAATAACTATAATCACCCTCTTTGGATTCACTGCTTGCATCAATGATACCACCCAATTGTGACTTTGACCCCATACAAGAGTAAGTTCCATTCAGAGCTTCCTTCACCATACGAATATCATGGTCGTCGAAAACAGGCATATTACAACCTACATCTGAAAGTACCGTTTTGTAAGCACGTTGAGCCGATTCTATCGTAGCTTGCGACTCAAAAAAAGGGTTTGAGTTCCACACATTCCAAGTCAATTGTTGTCCATTGGAGAGTGTGTATTGTCTACCACATTCGTCATTTGTTCCATCGCAGATGTAAGAACCATCCTTTTCTTGAAGAATATTGTTATGGAAGTAGTAAGACTGATAACCTTTGCCCGTACCTTCAAGATCAGCGGAGAGCGTGTAGTTTAATTTTGATGCCGCACCCTTTTTATAGTAGTTTCCAACAAAATTGACTTCCATCGCACCACCATCGGTTACGCGACCGCCAAAATTGTAGACCACGTTATTGAAAATATCTAATCGACCAGCGTAGTAGCCATTTCCATCCAATCCACCACCCATTGACCAATTTCGACCATAGTTGTGAGCCAAGAGATTATGATGAAAAGACCCTATGTCACCACCGATAGTAGCGGCATAACCATGACCCGTACCTTCTGGATAATTTTTATGACCAGCAATATTCAATGCTTCAGAAATCAACGTTTTTTGCAACGTTATATTTTTAGCATTACGAGAACTAAACGCCTCATCGATTGTCCAACCAATAGAACAATGGTCGGTAATAGAGTATTTCGCACCAGCCATACCTAAGCCATCGTATGTCTGACCGCTACCCAAACGAACACGGATAAACTGGCAAATAGACTCGCTTCCAACACCGAAAGGAGCCGCTTTTATGCAAATTCCACGACCAGGAGAAGTTTGACCAGCGATAGTAACATAATCAGAAGAGCAAGTCAAACGTGATTTCAATTCAATAACACCCGAAACAGCAAAAACGATCGTACGCGGACCAATATCGTTTGTGATAGCCTCACGAAAACTACCAGGACCCTCATCGTTCAAATTTGTAACATAAACAACTTTTCCACCACGACCACCCGTTGCGTATTTTCCATAACCTTCGGCACCAGGAAAAGCCAAACGACGAGGACGGAAATTCCAAACAACACCTTTTGTTACTATTCCACTTGAGGTTACTTCATCCACACGCCAGTAGTAAGTGCTATTGCACGAAAGTTTTGATACTGAATAAGATGCAGACGTTACATTCCCTTTGTAAAGATTAGAAGAAATAGATGCAGAAGCAATCGAAGCACTATCCGTTCCAAAATAAACATTGTGAGATTTAGCACTTGATGCTGCTGTCCACGAAAGAGTAACAGTTTTGCCATCGTCTCCATCCACGTGCATGTCATTGTTAGAAGGCGAAGGAGCCGAAGCCTGGTCGGAAGCATTTGGAACGTCCAAAGCAAAACCATTCAAATAAACATTGTAAGTATTAACTGAGGAAGAGGTATTTACCACATATTTAATAGTAACCGACTTACCCTCAGTAGCAGTAAAAGAGACGTAGGCGGTCTTTGATTCTGCCGTTGAAAGCGCACGTTTTGTTGGAACAATATTAGATTGTATTTTTTTATCATCCACATAAATATCCATGTTGCTGAGCGTAGAAGAGCTGAAATCATCTACTGCATTATGGTAAGAGAGTAAAGAGTGCGTACCTGCGGATAGGCCAGAAATTTCAAGTATTAGCGTTGCATCCTTAGAAGTGCAATCCTTGATGTAGGCACAATCGCATACCAAACGAGCGTAAGAAGGAGATTGCACACCTGCCTTATACCAGTTAGTGGACAAAGATCCGGAACTTGCGCCCGAAGTCAGTTTAAAAGTAACCCCTGAAACAGTGAGTGTATTAGTAACATCAGGAGTCCATGCCGTGTAACCCGGCTCAGTAACCTCGCTTGAATTTCTGCCAGACTTGTCAATATCGACATAAATTTCAGAAAAAGCAGAGGAAGTTGAAAGCAGAAGCAACGGCACAATTAGATTTTTCAGACAATTATTTTTCATGAATAAATAGATATAAGTGTAGTGTAACTGAATACTACAAAAGTAGCGAGAGGAAGAAAGGGAGAGGCAGAAAAATTAAGAAGAAAGGGAGAAAAATTAAGCAAATATTGTTCAAAAATTGCAAATTACACTCTAAGAAACTTTCTCCATTCAAACATTTTCCTCCTCTTCAGATAGTTCAAATCCATCTGAAAAGTGTATGCTTCGCGTTCGAAGGAGATGGAACGATAGGCTTTCATAAAGTTACGATAGTAGACTAATTTGATAAGCCACTCTATCAGGTAGAACAAATAGAAAAACACAATAAACAACTCTATCATTTGGTGCGTATGAATTCGTTCATGGTTTATTTCAACCTGACCCAAACGATACTCCTTACGTGCAAAAATGATTCCAAAGAGATTGATAGCGACAAACCCTTTAATTGGCAATAACCTATTGTAAATCGGCTTCATAATGCGAAAATACATGAAATAAAATTTTACCTTTGCACCTTGTGAAAAATTTGTTAATAAGTTGTTTGTAAATACTTAATAACTTGTTAGTAAATTTCAATAATAACTGAGGACAGGTATGAAATTTGACTACGATGTGATTGTGATTGGAGCAGGACACGCTGGTTGTGAAGCGGCAGCGGCAGCGGCACGTATGGGTTCGCAGACACTCCTGATCACCATGGACATGCACAAAATTGCGCAGATGAGTTGCAACCCCGCTGTTGGAGGTATTGCAAAAGGACAGATTGTTAGAGAGATTGACGCTTTAGGCGGAATGAGCGGTATCGTTACCGATTTGACTGCTATTCAATACAAGATGCTCAACCGTTCGAAAGGTCCTGCAATGTGGAGTCCACGTTCGCAAGCTGACAGACAGAAATACAGTGAAAAATGGCGTTCCATCCTTGAAAATATGGAGAACCTCAGTATGTGGCAGGACTCCGCCGTGCAGTTCTTAATCACCGATGAAAACGGAAAAAAATCCGTTACAGGAGTAAAAACTGCTATGGGTGCAACCTTCACAGCCAAGTCTGTCGTCATCACTGCAGGAACTTTTCTTTCAGGATTGATTCACTGTGGAAGAACACAAATCCACGCTGGTCGTATTTCAGAACCTGCATCATACGGTTTGACTGAACAACTACGAGACCTTGGCGTAACAAGTAGCAGAATGAAGACTGGAACCCCCGTCAGAATTGACGGTCGGACCATTGATTTCTCCGTTATGACTGAACAAGTTGGTGAAAACGATTTTCACAAATTTTCATTTTTAGATTTCAAACCTCGACCGCTTCAACAAAAGAGTTGCTTCATCACTTACACAAACGAACAAACCCATAATATACTGCGAGCAGGACTGCCTGATTCTCCCCTTTTCAACGGACAAATCACCAGTATTGGTCCACGCTACTGTCCGAGCATAGAGACAAAAATTGTAACCTTTGCAGACAAAGAAAGGCATCAACTATTCTTAGAACCTGAGGGAGAGACCACACAAGAATACTATCTCAATGGTTTTTCTTCTTCCCTTCCTTTAGATGTACAAATCAACGCTTTGAAAACCATCAAAGGATTAGAAAACGCTAATATTTATCGTCCAGGATACGCTATTGAATACGACTATTTTGATCCAACACAATTAAAACACTCGTTGGAATCAAAAATTATAAGCAACCTTTTCTTTGCAGGACAAGTCAATGGAACCACAGGCTACGAAGAAGCTGCAGGACAAGGACTCATCGCAGGTATCAACGCACACATCAACTGCAATGGAGGCGAACCATTCACTTTAGGAAGAGACGAAGCCTACATTGGAGTATTAATTGATGATTTAGTAACAAAAGGTGTAGATGAACCGTATAGAATGTTTACATCTCGTGCAGAATATAGAATTTTATTAAGGCAAGATGATGCTGATGCACGCTTAACTCCAAAAGGTTATGAAATAGGTTTAGCTACTAAAGAACGCTATGAACTTTATAAATCAAAAGAAGGAGAAATCAACCGATTGACGGAGTTTGTAGAAAACTACCCTATTAAGATTTCTCACATCAATCAATTTTTGGTAGAGCAAGGCACAACCGAATTAAAGAATGGT
This sequence comes from Bacteroidaceae bacterium, assembly GCA_963619325.1. GTDB lineage: Bacteria > Bacteroidota > Bacteroidia > Bacteroidales > Paludibacteraceae > UBA1181. Next base: position 24,346 of record CAVEVQ010000004.1, read on the forward strand.
TGCAAATTAATAGATCTCATCACACGTCCACAGCTCAACATTCAACTTCTTTCTCAAGGAATAGATGCGTTGAAAACGGCAATTAATGATATTCCGAATCGTAAAGAAGAGATTATTGAAGCCACAGAAATCAAGATTAAATATAAAGGGTACATCGAACGTGAAACGATGATTGCTAATAAACTTCATCGTTTAGAAAACATAAAAATAAAAGGAAAATTTGACTATTCAACGATTCATTCTCTTTCTACTGAAGCAAGACAAAAACTCACGAAGATAGACCCAGAAACGATTGGTCAAGCCAGCCGAATCTCTGGAATTTCACCAAGCGACATCAACATATTACTCATACTTTTAGGAAGGTAAATGTCATGGAAAAGGAGGTTTCTCATCTTAAACAAATTGTATTATCATTGCCAGACAAACCTGGCGTGTACCAATATTTGAATGACAAAGGTGAGATAATCTACGTTGGAAAGGCAAAAAAACTAAGAAGGAGAGTCTCTTCTTATTTCAACAAAGAGCAACAAAGCATCAAGACGCGTGTTTTGGTGAAACAGATAGCAGACATTAAATACATCGTTGTAGCAAGCGAGCAAGATGCCCTTTTATTAGAAAACAGTCTGATAAAAAAACATCAACCTCGCTACAATATTTTGTTAAAAGACGACAAGACCTACCCTTCTATCTGCATTAAAAACGAATATTTTCCTCGAGTTTTCAAAACACGAAACATTGTCAAAGATGGTTCAAAATATTTTGGACCTTACACTTATCTACCTGCTCTTCACACCATTTTAGAGTTAATTGAGCAACTTTACCCTTTACGCAACTGCAAATTGAATCTCACACCCGAGATTATTAACCAAAGAAAATATAAAGTGTGTCTTCAGTATCACATTAAAAAGTGCAAAGGTTGCTGTGAAGGACTACAATCATTGGAAGAATACAACAAAAATATCAGCGAGATAAAGCAGATTTTAAAGGGTGAAATCGGAGATATTGAGAAAAAATTGGAGCAAGAAATGTTTCAATTAGCAGACGAGATGAAGTTTGAAGAGGCTCAAATTTTGAAAAACAAATTGGACATTTTAGCACAATATCACTCCCGTTCTACCATCGTCAATCCAATGCTCACCAACATTGATACTTTTGCCATTGAGATTGACGAAAACGATGCTTTCATAAATTTTTTGAAGGTTACCAACGGCACTATCACACAAGCCTACACGTTGGAGTACAAGATAAGAACGGACGAGGAAAAGGAGGAAATTTTAGCTTCAGCCATCACCGAGTTTCGCAGTCGTTTTCATAGTTTATCTCGTGAAATATTAGTTCCATTTGAGATTGGTTATGAATTGGAAAATGTTATCATTACAATTCCGCAACGAGGTGACAAAAAAAAATTGTTAGATCTTTCTATTCAGAATGTGAAGCAATACAAATTTGACCGCATGAAGCAAATGGAAAAATTCAATCCAGAGCAACGTGCCACGAAACTTTTAAAAGCAATTCAAAATCTTTTAAAACTACCACAATTGCCCGTTCAAATCGAATGTTTTGACAATTCCAACATACAAGGAAGTGATGCCGTAGCAGCATGTGTGGTTTACAAAATGGCTAAACCATCAAAGAACGATTATAGAAAATATAACATTAAAACAGTAGTTGGACCAGATGATTACGCCTCAATGAAAGAGGTAGTTCGTCGCCGCTACACCCGATTGATTGAAGAGCAATCGTCCCTACCTCAGTTGGTGATTGCCGATGGTGGAATAGGACAGATGGAAGTAATTCGGGAAGTGATACAAGACGAGTTACATCTTGATATTGCCATCGCAGGATTAGCAAAAAATGAAAAACACCGAACAAAAGAGCTTCTCTTCGGTTTTCCTCCACAAATTGTAGGTTTAGATCCAAACGATGAAATATTTCGATTTTTAGGATCCATTCAAGACGAAGTACATCGTTTTGCTATCAAATTTCACAGAGAAAAGAGAAGCAAAAATCAGATAAAAACAGAGTTAGACATTAAAGGTATTGGTTTGAAAACGCAAGAAAAACTTCTGAAGGAGTTTAAAAGTGTGAAGAGAATAAAAGAAGTTAGTCTGACAGACTTAGCAAATTGTGTTGGAAGAGACAAAGCAAATACCGTTTACAAGCATTTTCACGAAGTTGACAATAGTACAGAAAATGTCGGTAAAACCGAAAAATAAGATAAAGAATAAAATATGAGAATGTTGATTCAAAAAGTGACGGAAGCATCTGTTACAATAGAAGGAAAAACGAAGTCGGCTATAGGTAAAGGACTATTAGTGTTGATAGGTGTAGAAGATAGAGACACAGAAGCAGACATTGATTGGTTGGCAGGCAAGTTGGTCAATATTCGCATATTTGACGATGAAAATGGTGTGATGAACAAATCGGTGATTGATGAGAATGGAGAAATTCTTATTGTAAGTCAATTCACATTGCAGGCTCAAACGAAAAAGGGCAATCGTCCATCTTATATAAAAGCCTCAAAACCCGAGTTTGCCAAACCCATGTATGAAAAATTCTGCACCAAAGTTAGTGAACTTTTAGGCAAAGATGTGAAGACTGGGCAGTTTCAAGCCTATATGGAGGTGAAGTTGATTAACGACGGACCAACCACTATATGGATAGATTCACAGAATAGAGAATAACGAATAATAGACTATATCCTTATATGAATTATCAGAGAGAAGATTTTGAGATAATGGCACCTGTTGGCTCGTACGAGAGTTTGATGGCAGCCATTCAAGCAGGAGCAGACTCCGTCTATTTTGGAATAGACAAATTGAATATGCGTTCACGATCTGCGAGCAATTTCAGCACAGACGATTTGCGAGAGATTGTAAAAATTTGCAAAGAGCATAATATAAAGAGTTATTTGACAGTGAATGTAGTAACCTACAATGACGATTTAGACTTAATGCACGAGATTGTAGACACGGCGAAAGAAGTTGAAGTGAGTGCCATTATCGCCGCTGATATGGCAGTCGTGTTGTATGCCTACAATCAAGGAGTTGAAGTGCATCTTTCCACTCAGCTGAACATTGCTAACATTGAGGCATTAAAGTTTTATGCACAATACGCCGACGTTGTTGTTTTGGCTCGCGAGTGCAACATGAATCAAGTAGCACAAATTTGGAAAGACATTCAAGAGCAGAATATTTGTGGACCGAAAGACAATTTGGTGAAGATTGAGATGTTCTGCCACGGAGCATTATGTATGGCAGTGTCTGGCAAATGTTACTTAAGTCTCCACGAATTGAATGCTTCAGCCAATCGTGGAGCATGCTACCAAGTATGTCGTCACGGATATAGATTGATTGATGATGAGCGAGATATAGAAATAAAGGTAGACAATCAATATTTACTATCTCCAAAAGACTTGAAGACAATTCATTTTATGAATAAGATGATGGATGCTGGAGTAAGAGTATTTAAGATTGAGGGACGAGCAAGAGGTCCAGAATATGTCAAGGCGGTAGTAAGTTGCTATAACGAAGCAATACTTTCTTACATTGATGGTACTTTTACAGAGAGAAAAATACAGCAATGGGATGAGCGATTGAAAACTGTTTTCAATCGTGGTTTTTGGAACGGATATTACTTAGGTCAACGATTAGGTGAATGGAGTGCAACATATGGTTCTGAAGCCACAAAACGCAAAGTTTACGTTGGCAAAGGAATGAAATATTATTCTAAGTTAGGTGTAGCAGAATTTTTAGTAGAAACCAAATATGGTGTAAACGTTGGAGATGATTTGATAATTACTGGTCCAACAACAGGTGTAATAGAATTAAAAGCAGAAGAAATACAAGTAGATTGCAAACCAGCACAGTCTTGCGAACGAGGTAATTTATTTTCTATTAAAGTATCAGAAAGAATTCGTCCATCAGACAAACTTTATAAAATAGTTGATGCATCGGAAGTTCCAAACAATCAATAACACAAACAATCTAAATAAAATATCTTTCTTAATTTTCTAATAAAAAAATAATGTTCCACGTGGAACACTCCCTATTTATTTAATTAAATTCAATAATATTAGAATATGAAAATAAGAGAAATAGAATTTGGAGAATATCCATTATTTCTTGCACCCATGGAAGATGTAACAGATATGTCTTTTAGAACACTTTGTAAAAGTTTCGGTGCAGATATGGTGTATTCTGAATTCATTTCAGCTGATGCATTAATTAGAGATATTGAAAGTACAAAACGCAAACTCACTATTAATGACATTGAGAGACCAGTAGCCATTCAACTCTATGGTAGAGACGTTGAGCCTATTAGAGATGCAGCAATTATTGCAGAAGAAGCTAATCCTGATATAATAGATTTAAATTTTGGCTGTCCAGTAAAAAAAGTAGCAGGTAAAGGTGGGGGTGCAGGATTATTGAAAGATATACCTAAAATGCTCGAAATTATAAAAGCAGTGGTAAATGCAGTCAAAAAACCTGTGACTGTTAAAACACGTTTAGGTTGGGACAATGAAAGTAAAATAATAACTACATTAGCCGAACAAATACAAGATTGTGGAGCAGAAGCGTTAGCTATACATGGAAGGACGAGGGCGCAAATGTATACTGGTGAGGCAGATTGGACATTGATTGGAGAAGTTAAAAAAAATCCGAGGATTAAAATTCCTATCATAGGTAACGGAGATGTTACTACACCAGAGCGTGCAAAAGAGTGTTTTGAAAAATATGGTGTAGATGCAGTAATGATAGGAAGAGGAAGTTTCGGTCGTCCTTGGATATTTGAAGATATTAAATATTATCTTAAAACAGGGCAAAAATTAGAAACAAAAGAAATAGGTTATTATATAGACATTCTAAAAAAATACGTTGATCAAAACATTGCCAGTATAGATGAGCCAAGAGGCATACTACATTCTCGCAGACACTTAGCAGCCTCCCCTATTTTCAAAAACATAGACAATTTTAGACAAACAAAAATTGCAATGCTCCGTGCTAACACCAAAGATGAATTATTTGCCATTTTAGATGAGATAAAAGAAAGATTAACCAAATAGTGATTTTATCTTTTTATATTGTTCCACGTGGAACAATATAAAAACTTTCTCATTCATTTATATGAGAGAGTTTTTTTTACTATATGTATTATAAATCAATGTGCTTCTAACCAATTATCACCAATTCCTACTTCTACAGTCAATGGTACGGAAATTTTTACAGCGTTTTGCATTTCTTCTTCTATGATAATTTTAACTCTTTCTAATTCAAAAGTTGGTACATTCAAAATTAATTCGTCATGAATTTGAAGTGTCATCTTAGACTGAAGATTTTCCTTTAAAAGACGATTATGTAACTTAATCATTGCAACTTTTATAATATCTGCCGCAGAACCTTGAATAGGTGCATTCACAGCATTGCGTTCGGCAAAATTCCGTACAGTTGCGTTTCTTGAATTTATATCAGGTAAATAACGTTTTCTATTAAACATTGTTTCAACATAGCCATTTTTTCTTGCTGTCTCTATAGAGTTTTCTATGAATGACTTAATTGTAGGATAAGTTTCAAAATAACCATCTATCAGAGTTTTTGCTTCTGAACGAGAAATAGTCAAACGCTCAGCCAAACCAAAAGCAGAAATTCCGTAGATAATTCCAAAATTGGAAGTCTTTGCTTTTCTTCTCATATCCGAGGTTACATCAGCCAAATCCACCTTAAAAATTTTGGCAGCAGTGGAAGCGTGAATATCTCTCTCTTCATTGAAATCAGAAAGCATATTTGGATCCTTACTGAAATGAGCCAACAAACGTAACTCAATTTGAGAATAGTCGGCAGAAATTAGCTTACAATCTTTATCAGCAACAAATGCTTTTCTAATTTCACGACCCATTTCATCACGAACAGGAATATTTTGCAAATTTGGATTGCTTGAACTCAAACGACCAGTAGCAGTGATTGCTTGATTAAAACTCGTATGTATTTTACCACTTTTTGAATTAATCAAAGCAGGCAAAGCATCCACATACGTTGATAGCAATTTTTTTATTCCACGATAATTCAAAATTAGATTAACAACTTCGTGCTTATCACGCAAAGACTCTAACACCTCTTCCGAAGTAGAATATTGTCCTGTTTTTGTTTTCTTTGCTTTTTCATCTAATTTCAGTCTTTCAAATATCAACTCACCCACCTGTTTGGGTGAATTCAAATTAATTTGTTCACCTATCAACTCATAAACCTTATTTTCAATAGTAGCCAACTGTTTTGTAAAATCAACTGACAAAGAGTGTAACGCCTCTATATCAATACGAACACCCTCCCACTCCATATCAACCAAAACATATACCAACGGCATCTCCACTTCATAAAAAAGATATTCAAGATTATTTTCTTTAATCAGCGGTTCTAACTTATTTTTCAATTTTAAAGTTACATCAGCATCCTCGGCCGCATAATTACATAATTGTTTATGGTTTACCGAGCGAATTGGCAACTGATTTTTTCCTTTTGATCCACAAAGTTCCTCATAGGTTATCGTTTTATAATTGAGGTAAATTTCTGAAAGATAATCCATATTGTGCTTCATCTCTGGTTGCAACAGATAATGCGCAATCATTGTGTCAAATAGCTGACCTTTTACCTCAATGCCATAAGATTTCAAAAACAAAATATCAAATTTTATATTTTGACCAATCTTCATCAAATTTTGATTTTCAAAATAAGGTTTGAAAATTTGAAGCCATTTCAAAGCCTCCGAACGATCAGCAGGCAAATAGACGAAAAATGCCTCACCTTCCTTAAAAGAAAACGATATTCCTACCAAATTATCTGAAAAAGGCGAAATACCAGTCGTTTCTGTGTCAAAACAGAAAAAATTCTGACTATCAAAAAAAGGCAAAATTTGAGTTATATCTTCTTGATTTTCAATAAGTTTATAGTGATGTTCAACCGAAGTTAACTCACTGAGATTCGTATGAAAATTTTCATTTGATACATCGGTGGCATCCATGTCAAAGAGATTGAGTTGAATGGCATCATTTTTCTTTTCATTTTCAACTTTCAAAGTTGACACTCCAAACTTTGAAAGAAGATTTTTAAATTCTAACTCTTGAAAAATAGGAATCAACTTTTCTGTTGAAACACTCTTCAATAAAAAATCATCTTCTTTAAAATCAATTGGAACATCCAACCGAATTGTTGCCAAATACTTTGAAAGTTTTATATTTTCAAAGTTCGCCTCTACCTTTGTTTTCAGAGCACCCTTTAGTTGAGAAGTTGAAGCAAGAAGATTATCTATTGAACCAAATTCATGCAAAATTTTTACTGCCGTCTTCTCCCCCACACCTGGACAACCAGGAATATTATCTGAAGCATCTCCCATCAAACCCAACAAATCAATAATTTGATTTGTGGACGAGACCTTCCATTTTTCTTTCACCTCCTCAACACCCAAAGTGTCGTATCCAAAACCATGGAGAGGACGATACAAAAAAACTTTTTCATTAACCAACTGAGCATAATCCTTATCGGGCGTGAGCATAAAAACAGTAAAATCTTTTTTGGCTGCCATTTGAGACAGCGTGCCAATCACATCATCGGCTTCAAAACCATCACACTCCACAATTGGAATATTGTAGGCATCCAAAATTTCTTTAATGATTGGAACAGAAGCATGAATATCTTCAGGAGTTGCCTGACGCTGTGCCTTGTATTCAGGGTAAAATTCACGTCGGAAAGTAGGAGTTGCAGGATCAAAAGCAACAGCCAAATGTGTTGGTTTGCAGTTTTTTAGAACATCTTCCAAAGTATTTACAAAACCTAAAACAGCCGATGTATTGAATCCTTTAGAATTGATTCTTGGATTTTTTAAGAAAGCGTAATAAGAGCGATAAATAATCGCGTACGCATCTATAAGAAATAAAATTTTTCCCATTAGAAATACAAAACGGTTTAAGAAAAAGTAATCATAAACAAAGATAATAAAGATTCGTAAAGAGAATAAAAGTATGACTATACAAAGTTATATTAAGCAAAAAAGTAGAAATTAATTACTACTTTTGCAAAAAATTCTGAAAACAGAAAATGACGAGCATTGAGTTAATAAAAAAACCTATTCAGAAAGAATTTGCTATATTTCAGGAGAAATTCAGAGAAGCTTTTGAAAGCAACAACGAGTTTCTTAGTGCTGTTCATAGCCATATACTCAATAAAACTGGAAAGCAGATCAGACCATTGCTCACACTTCTTTCGGCTAAAAGTGTAGGAGATATAAATGATAACACCATTAGATGTGCTGTTTCATTAGAGATGCTGCACACAGCAAGTTTGATTCATGATGATGTTGTAGATGATAGTATGGAAAGAAGAGGACAACCCTCTGTAAATTCACGATGGAATAACAAAATTTCAGTATTAGTAGGCGACTATCTTCTTTCTCAATCACTCTCCATTGCCACACTAACAGAAAATATTTTAGTTTTAAAAAAAATAACACAATTAGGAAAAGAACTCTCAGAGGGAGAACTTCTTCAAATGCAAAATGTCAAAAACATCAATAGAGACGAAAAAAAATATATTAACGTAATTAAGAAAAAAACTGCCACTTTATTTGATACTTGCACTTATTCTGGAGCAGTTTCAACACACTGCACAAGTGAAGAAGCAGAAATACTCCGAAAATTCGGAGAGCTTTACGGAATATGCTTTCAAATTAAAGATGATATTTTTGACTACATTTCCACAGAAGAAGAGATAGGAAAACCAGTAGGAAACGATATCAAAGAAGGAAAAATCACCCTTCCCCTACTCTACGCTCTCAATACAAACGAAAAAGAAAGAAACAAATACATTGAAATTCTCAGTAAGAAAGATTTCACAAAAGAAAATATAGAAAAACTCATTCACTTCAGCATAGATAACGGTGGTATTGAGTATGCTGAAAAACGAATTTTAGATTTCAAAGCAGAGGGTGATAAAATATTAGAAAAAATAAATAATATTGATATAAGAGAATCTTTGAGTATGATGTTGGAGCATACAATCAACCGTAAAAAATAGTTTTCTCATATTATCACAAACAAAAATTTTAATAACAGATAATAAAAGAAATAAGCCTATACATCAATATAGGCTTATTTCTTTACCAATAATTATTCATCAAAAATACTCTATTTCTTTATCAGCTAAAGCAGAAATTAACTTGTTTGTAAGGCGACTTGTACCCACACGGAAAAGTTCTGGTTTCAACCAATCTTCACCTAAAACAGCATCCACGATTGAGTAGTAAGAAACAGCAGTTTCTACATCCGAAACACCACCAGCAACCTTCAATCCAATTTTTTTATTATTCAACTCGTTGTATTCTTTAATTGTTTTTGCCATAACGTAGGCAGCCTCAAAAGTGGCTCCCACAGAATTTTTTCCGGTCGAAGTTTTAATAAAATCTGCACCTGCCACCATCGCAATCAAAGAAGCCTTTTTAATTAAGACTGGGTCTTTTAAAAGACCAGTCTCTAATATCACCTTCATTTTCGCCTCCTGACACGATGTTTTTATTTCAGACAATTCATCATACACATCAGAGTAGTTTTGCGATAAGAAGAGAGATAAAGGCATTACAACGTCAATCTCCGAAGCACCATACATAACAGACATTCCTGTTTCAGCGATTTTAACCTCTACAAACGTGTTTGAATGAGGAAAACCAACCACAGTAGCAATATCCATATCCTCCTCCAAAGAGTCCTTTACAGTGCTTACAAATGAAGGATAAACACAAATAGCAGCAGGATGAGGCAAAATTTCAAACTCATCGTCAAACTTGTTAACAAGCTCAACCATATTTGAAATTTTCTCCTCTGAGTCGTCAGAGTTCAAAGAAGTCAAGTCAATACAACTTAAAATCTTACTATAGACCAATTTTTCATTGTTTTTTTTAAAATTTTCCTTTATAATTTTATTGACCTCAGAAGAAACAACTTCCTTATCTAAACCAGTAAAATCATATTTAGAAAAAAGTTCGTCGAAACGATCCATTGATATATAATTATTAAAGTATTATTATATTAATTTTTCATTGTTCAAATGACGAGTAGAATCACGTTCTGTTTTCTTTTTTATATTCATCTGCATTGCTTCAGCCAAGTTAACACCCGTTTGGTTAGCAATACAGGTTAAAACCCAGAGAACATCAGCAAGTTCGTCTTGTAAAGAGAAATGTAAATCGGAATTTTTACTTGATTGGTCGCCATATTTGCGAGCCATCACGCGAGCCAGTTCCCCTACTTCCTCTGTCAAGCAAGCCATATTTGTCAATTCACTAAAATAGCGAACACCATATTGTTTAATCCAAGAGTCCACTGTTTTCTGTAAATCATTAAGTGTCAAATTATTATCCATAGAAAAAGACACAAAAATCTACAAACCTAATTTCTTGCTGATTTCCAACATTCTAAGAATAGGCAACTTCGCACGTTCAATAATAGAAGAATCAACAAAAACTTCTGGTTCTTCGTTCTTCAAAGCGTTATAAAGTTTTTCTAACGTGTTGAGCTTCATGTAAGAACAGTCGTTACAACCGCAAGTAGAATCGTTTGGAGGAGCAGGAATGAAATTCTTATGAGGAGCTTGTTTGCGCATCTCATGAAGAATACCACTTTCTGTAGCCACAATGAAATCGTTACAATCCTCGCAGGTAACCGCATATTTGAGTAGTGCAGCCGTAGAACCAACTTTATCAGCCAATTTAACTACAGGACCTTGGCACTCAGGATGAACTAAAACTTTAGCTTTAGGAAAATCCTTTTTAAGTTCTAAAATTTTCTCTATTGAAAATTTCTCATGAACATGGCAAGCACCATTCCAAAGTTTCATGGAGCGACCAGTAATAGAGTTGATATAATTTCCCAAATTTCGGTCGGGACCAAAGATAATTTTTTCGCCAACAGGAAAACTTTCAACAATTTGCTTTGCGTTAGAAGATGTAACAACCACATCCGTCAAAGCCTTTACAGCGGCAGACGTATTGACGTACGAAATAACCGTATGTCCAGGGTTTTCTTCAATAAACTTTTTAAAATCATCTGCAGGGCAACTATCTGCGAGAGAGCAACCCGCTTCAACATCAGGAACAAGTACTTTCTTATTTGGACAAAGAATTTTGGCCGTTTCGCCCATAAAATGAACACCACAAAGAACAATTATGTCCGCCTCCGTTTTAGCAGCCTGCTGAGCCAAAGCTAGACTATCACCGACACAGTCTGCTATATCTTGAATTTCTCCAACCGTGTAGTAGTGAGCCATAATGACAGCGTTACGTTCCTTCTTCAAACGAACGATTTCTTTTTTCAGATATTCATTATCTAATTCATTCATATCTATAAATATAATTTTATTATATAATAAAGATAAGAATAATAAGGATGATAGACTGTTAGTTAAGTTAAAAGAAAAAATAAGAAACAGTTGCGCTTATCATTCTTAAAAAACAATCCACAGAAAGATGGACTATGTGTCAATATTAAATTAGTAAGAATGAGACACTTACGAATTATATTAACAGTGTTAATAATAGGGCAAATATACAAAAACTTAAAAAAATAAAAATGAGGGAGAGGTTAGATAATAGGTTGAAAGAAGATAGTAAAAAAGAGAAGAGAAAGTTGCAAAGTTGATATTAAGGAGTGTATATAAAAAGAAATGAACAATGAAAATAAAGTTGTTATTTTTTTATAGATGTGATTTTACAAGTTTTTAACAAGAGTATGAACAGTGGAGAAAATATTATAGAGTAATGAATGAGCTGGAAAATCTATTAAGCATGAATTGTACGATTAAGTGAGTTGAATAGAAGAAGAATAAAAGAGAACATTAATTTTTAATGTTCTCTTTTTTCTTTAATATAGATAGTTCAGAAAATAAATAAAACCTCACTAATTTCGGTCAAACTGATATAAATTTGTCACTCAGACCATAAATAGATTTGATTATGATAAAGAAATATGACTTTTTGGTAATTGGTTCTGGAATAGCAGGTATGAGTTTTGCTTTAAAGGTGGCTGCAAAGGGGAAAGTAGCCATTTTGTGTAAGACGAATATGGATGAAGCCAACACGCATTATGCGCAGGGTGGAATTGCTTCAGTAACTAAGAAAACAGACAATTTTGAGGATCATATTGTTGACACTTTGATTGCTGGAGATGGAATATGTAATGAGAATGTAGTACGAAAGGTGGTAGAGTGTGCTCCTGAACAAATCAAACAACTATTGGAATGGGGCGTGGATTTTGATAGAAAAGAAGATGGAAATTTTGATCTCCATAAGGAGGGTGGTCATTCTGATTTTCGTATTCTTCACCACAAAGACAATACGGGAGAGGAGATTCAAAACAGTCTTATCAAACGTGTTCGTAACAACCCAAACATTGATATATATGAAGAGCATTTTGCTATAGAAATTATTACTCAACATCATCTGGGTGAGTTGGTGAAACATACCACGCCTAATATAGAATGTTATGGAGCGTATGTTTTGGATATTAAGACCAATCATGTAGACACGTTTCTTTCTAAAGTAACTATGATGTGTACGGGTGGTATAGGAAATATTTATCAGACGACTACGAATCCGCCAGTTGCCACGGGAGATGGAATATCAATGGTTTATCGTGCGAAGGGATTGGTAGACGATATGGAGTTTGTTCAGTTTCACCCTACTGCTTTGTATCATCCAGGAGACCGTCCTTCATTCCTCATCACGGAGGCTATGAGAGGTTACGGAGGAATTTTACGAAACAAGGCGGGAGAATCATTTATGGAAAGATATGATTCTCGTGGTTCGTTGGCTCCTCGTGATGTGGTTGCTCGTTCAATTGACACAGAGATGAAGAAAACGGGAGATGAATGTGTTTATTTGGACGTAACGCATAAGGATCCAGAGGTTACTAAACGTGAATACCCCACCATCTACAATAAATGTCTTTCTTTAGGTATTGACATAACAAGAGACTACATACCTGTTGCACCGGCGGCACACTATTTTTGTGGAGGAATAAAAGTTGATATGAATGCAAGAACGACCATAAATCGTCTGTATGCAGCTGGTGAATGTTCATGTACGGGGTTACATGGAGCCAATCGATTGGCTTCCAACTCATTGATTGAGGCGATAGTCTATGCAGATGCAGCAGCAAAAGATTCGTTGCGACTATTGCCAAGTCTGTCATGGAATGAAGAAGTCCCAGAGTGGAATGATGAAGGTACGTCGCTCAATGAAGAGATGGTGTTGATTACGCAGAGTGAGAAGGAGGTGAATCAGATTATGCAGGCATATGTGGGAATTGTGCGTTCCAACCTCCGTTTGAAACGTGCGTATGACCGTTTGGAGTTGCTCTACAAAGAAACAGAGAGTTTGTTTCAGCGTTCTGTAGTGTCAAAAGAAATCTGTGAATTAAGAAATATCATCAATACTGCCTATTTGGTGATTAAGTTTGCTATGCAGCGCAAGGAAAGTCGAGGTTTGCACTATACGATTGACTATCCAAAGCGTAACAATCACATGAGCAAGTATGATGTTGATGCGTTGAAGAAGATGCAGGAAGGGAAAGTGAAGGCTGAATAAAGTGTTTTTGTATTGATAGATTAGAGGCTCAGAGTTAACTTTGAGCCTCCTATTTTTTATAATTTTATATTCATAGAGAACTTGAGTAGACAATCATTGAAGCGATGAATTAATTTTTTGTTGTTATAGTTGTTGGTACATGACAATTAGGAAAGGCTACACTGTTTCGTCTTCAATTAGAAAAATTTATAAAAGTTACTTAATGAAGTTGTTTTTAGAAAATTCAAAAGGTTCTGGTTTTCCGAGAGTAAATACTTGATTATTAGTTGTTTTAAGAGATGTGTTTTTATTATTGTAGATAGCACAAGATGAGATAGAGATAGTTTTGCTACCTGGGACAATTATACCATAACTTGTACATTTCTCGTTTGCTGCGAAGTCGTTGCGATAGATGAGTTGGTCGTTTATATAGAAATAAAATTCGTCAGATTTACGTTCAATGGCAAGTTTTGTAAAATCAGAAAAATTGCAGACACCATTTTTGAGCAGTACTTCAGCGAATGTTGGCATGCAAAGAGAGTTGTTGGCTGTACACCTATATTGTTGATAATTAGAAGAATAGTAAACGATGAAATAGTTACGAGCAGTTTTATTGCTATTGTCATCATAGCCTGTAAAAATTCCTATGCAACTGCCTTCGTTAGATGTTATGTCTCCTTTTATTTTGAGTTCATAATAAAAGTCATCTTCAACGCTGACAGAATTGATAGGAATAGATGTGTTATTACTCGAGTTTATTTTAATGTAATAGATACCATTGCTTGTTTGGAAGACATTGCCTTCGTTATCAATGTTGTAATAGTTTTTAGAGAGTCTAAGAGAGTCTACAACGTGAGCATAACTGCCTGTATAAGTATCTCCATAGGCAGCCCATGATGGTTCTTCTTTCTTTGTATTGAAAAGCTCGTCTATATAGTATTGTTTTCTTTCTCCTGAAAAGTTGACTTGCCAGCTACGGTCGTCAACAATGTCGCCTCCACACATGAGGGATTTCCATTCTGTGTTGCTTAGTGTTGAATTATCGTGTCTGCGGTTTAGAAGACCGTGAGAAAGTTCGTGAAACACCACATTTTGGCGCAAATCCTCGCAATTTTCGTATTGGGTAACATTGTTCCAGTATGTTCTGTCAATCTCTACAAGAATAGGGTCGGAATAAGTACAGAGACCAATGGTAGGGTTTTCTAAATCAGAAAATTTCATAATCAAACCATCCTTTTCCACATCGAAATTAAATCCGTGGCTTTTAGCCTCACTGAGAAAAAGGTCAAGGTAGGGATTAAGTTCAGAATCAACAGAATAATGTTCTTTATCTTTCTTGCAGGAGAATAGGCAGGATGAGAAAATAAGTAGTAGAAATAATTTTTTCATACGGATGAAAGTTTTTTGATAAATGCAATATTAGAAATTTTCAAAAACTTTGTAGAAATTTTTCAATAAGAAAAAAAGACAAACCCTCTCCCATTTCTTTAAAATGAGAGGGGGTTAAAAGTTGATATTAGATAAGTTGTCTTCTGCTAATGTTTGTGGTAACTTCTTGATTGCTCATATTTAGGTTCGCAGGTCAAGTTGATGCCTAACTTTTTGAAAGTTTGCTCATCTACATTAGTAACTAAAACTGTAGTGTGAGCGGTAGCTCCTTTGAGTTTAGGCAGTTGCTGCAAGGCACGCTCTGCCAATTCGCTATGTGCTGCAGATGATGAGAGTGCGATGAGAATCTCATCGGTGTGCAAACGAGGGTTGGTGCTACCTAAATATTTGGTTTTGAGTTTTTGAATAGGCTCGATGGCCAGACGAGATATCAAGTTGAAAGAGTCGTCTATATTTGCCAAAGTTTTGAGAGCATTTAGCAATGCAGAAGAGAGCGGACCGAACAAGTCAGAAGTCTTACCAGTTACGATAGTTCCATCGGACAACTCTATAGCTGCTGCAGGTTTTCCTCCTGTCTTTTTTTCTTTAGCGAGAGCTGCTTCGACCACGGGGTAATCGGTAACTTTGACGTGTGCCTGCTGCATAAGAGACTCTAATTTGCTTTGATTATCCGAGCTTTCTCCGTAGCGTTTCTTGTCGCAAAGACATTTGTAGTAACGGCGGATAATCTCGCGCTTAGAGGCTTCGCGGCACACATCATCGTCGATGATACAATTTCCAGCCATGTTAACGCCCATATCCGTAGGACTCTTATAAGGACTTTTTCCGTAGATGAGTTCAAAGGTGGCGTTTAATACAGAGAAAGCTTCAACGTCGCGATTGTAGTTGACGGTTGTTTCTCCGTATGCCTCCAAATGGAAGGAGTCTATGATGTTAACATCGTTGAGGTCGGCAGTTGCTGCTTCGTAAGCGAGATTGATGGGATGTTTCAATGGAATATTCCAAATTGGAAATGTTTCGAATTTAGCGTAGCCAGCATCAATGCCACGTTTGTGTTCGTGGTAGAGTTGAGAGAGACAGACAGCCAGTTTGCCGCTACCAGGACCAGGAGCGGTAACAACCACCAAAGGACGTTCTGTTTTGACGTATTCGTTCTTACCATAGCCATTATCAGAGACTATCAACTCTACGTTGTTAGGGTACCCTTCGATACGGTAGTGGTGGTAGAAAGGAATACCCAAAGTGCGTAAACGCTTTTCAAAGAGAATAGCGGATGGTTGCTCGTTGTACATGGTGAGGCAGACGCTACCGACAAAAAGTCCGACGTTGTGAAACTCGTCGATTAGGCGAAGTACATCCTCATCGTATGTGATGCCATAGTCGGCTCGCACACGGTTTGACTCAATGTCTTCGGCATTAATAGCGATAACAATTTCGATTTTGTCCTTCAGTTTGAGGAGCATTTGGAGTTTTGAGTCGGGGTGAAATCCAGGTAGAACACGAGAAGCGTGATAGTCATCAAAGAGTTTACCACCGATTTCCAAATACAATTTATTGCCAAATTTTTGAATTCTTTCGGCAATGTGAGACGACTGCATACTCAAGTACTTGTCGTTGTCGAAACCAATTTTTGCCTCCATATTTTTTGTCTCTTTTTGTTGCGAAATGAAAAATTGTAAAAATTACGCTCACAAATGTACGAAGATTATTGGAATCAGAGAAATTAAAAAGAAAAATATTCTTTCAAAATGTTAAAAACATATTGTGTCTTCTTTCAAATAGTCAAAATATGATAGAGAAAACTGACACAATGTGTTTTTTTATAGGTTCGCTACTTTAGTTGTATAGGTTGAATTAATCTAAGAAAAGGTCAGTAAATTGAAATTGGACACCATCAAAGAGTCCTTTGTCGGTCAGTTTTAGTTTGGGGATGACGGGAAGTGCCATGAATGCCATGGTCATGAAAGGCGCAGAATAATTGCACCCTATTTTTTTGGCTAACATTTTTAGTTCTTTATGACGCTCACCTACTATATCGCCTGATCGAGGGGACATTAGTCCGGCTATAGGCAAAGAAAGGTCAAGCATTTTTTCTCCATCAGTGACCACCAATCCGCCTTTTATGTCGACGAGATAGTTAATGACGTTGAGGAGGTCTTCGTCATTTGTACCTATAGCTATGATGTTATGGCTATCATGAGCGATGGTAGAGGCGATAGCACCTTGTTTCATTCCGAATCCACGAATGAAGGCTATTTGAGGGCGACCTTCCGAGTAGCGATTGTAGCATACCATTTTCAGTACGTCGTTTTCTGTGTTGGAGATGACATTTCCGTTTTTAATAAGTGGGCTAACGATGTCAACTGAAGTGAGAAGCGATCCTTCAGATGAAACGATGACTTTCATTTTGTCGGATTTAGGGGATACTTTTAGGTCTCCGAGCAATAGTTTGTAAGTGTTGAAATTGTTGGGGTATGAGTGGAGAGGGGTTTTGTCGAGGAAGAAGTCGTTGCTGATGCCATTTTGTTTAGTATAGATTTGAACACCGTCGAGAAAAGCCGACTGTGTTGTGAAATCGGTGAGGTTGTCGACAATGATAAAGTCGGCAGCGTCGCCTATTTGTAACAGTCCTTGTTTGAGATGGTAATGTAGGACAGGCGTAACGCAAGCAGCTTCAAGAACATTCCAAAAAGGCACACCCTTTTTGATAGAGCGAGCAACGATAGAATCAATATGACCGTTTGCTAATTCGTCAGGATATTTATCATCGGTGCAGAACATAAGACTTTCAGGGTAGTCGAAGAGAAGAGGATAGAGTTCTTCAAAATCGCACGCTGCGCTACCCTCTCTAATTTGCACTTTCATACCTGTCTTTATATGTTCTAATCCCTCTTTAAGAGTTGTACATTCGTGGTCGGTTGAGACACCTGCTTTGAAGTATTGTTTTAGTTGGTCGCCCGAGACATTGGGAGCATGACCGTCGATAGGTTTGCCTAATTGACGTGCTGCGTTGATTTTCGCCATAGTCTCTTCGTCGCCAAGGAGAACGCCAGGCACATTCATCATCTCTGCCAGACCGTATATGTCGTCTCTTTGCAGAAGTTCGGTGACTTGTTGAGAGTTGAGAGTCGCACCATTTGTTTCGAAGGTAGTAGAAGGGACACAAGGGGACGCTCCGAAGTTGAAGTGGAAACGAACTTTTTTGCCGTTTTGAATCATAAAATTGACACCTTTGATACCGAGGACATTGGCGATCTCGTGGGGGTCGGCAACGACGGCGAGTGTACCCCTTTGAATAGCTATTTTTGCGAAATTTTCAGGAGTCAGCAGTGTGCTTTCTATATGAATATGAGAGTCGATAAAACCAGGAAGAATGAAACCATACTTGGAAGGAGTAGAGTCTATTTCTTCTATACATTCTATTTTTCCGTTGCGGATGCAGAGACAACCCCTGAATACTTTCTTATTGACGACGTCAACAATATTTCCATAGATTTTTTGTTGCAGCATAGGTATGAAGTTTATTTGCGAAGTTACAAAAATGCTTTTTAAAGAGGTTGCGTAATAATCAAGGATTAGTTAATAAGTGTTATCTTTGTTAGGAATATTTGTGAGTTTGTAATGGGAAAATCATATAACGAGAAAGATATAACGTCAATTTTTGAACATAGCAAAGGTTTATTAAACCATTGTTTGAGAGATTTTATGCCTAATGCTGCGGAAAATGCAGGTAAAGGAAGTTTAGGGCAATTAGTTGAGAAGTTATATTTTGGGTATAATACTAATAGTAGACAAGAGGCAGATTTTTCAATAGCAGGTGTTGAATTGAAATGTACACCTTTAAAAAAATCTTTTGACAAGCGGAATTTACTCATAAAAGAGCGACTTGTTTGCTGTATGATAAATTATGCAGAGGATTGGAACAAAACGTTTGAACAATCGCATTTTTATCAAAAGTGTTTGGTGATGTTGTTGATGTTCTACTTACACCAATCGGGTGTTTCTAAACTTGACTTGGAATTTCTGTTTACAGTGCTTTGGAAAATTCCAGAGAAGGATCTTTTGATTATTCGACAAGATTATGAGGTGATAATATCAAAAATAAAAAATGGTGAGGCTCATACATTGTCGGAAGGAGATACAATGTATCTTGGAGCATGTAGGAAAGGTCAGAAAGGCGACACGTTAATGGTGCAACATGGTAATTCTATTAGAGCACCCCGAAGAGCTTGGAGTTTGAAAGCTGCATATATGCGTCGTGTTTTAGAAGAGATACTGGAATACAATGAGAACGGAGCTTATTGTAATTTTGTTCTGCCAAAGTTGAACGATAATGCACTTTTTTCAACAGATGAATTAAAGGAAAAATCTATTGACGAAATTCTATTAAATAGATTTTCAAAATTTCAGGGGAAAACATACAATGAAATAAGTAAGATTTTGAAAATAAATCCAATAACATCAAAATCAAAATATTTTGTTCTTTCAAATGCGATAGCAAGTAAAAGGAAAGTTGGCAATATAAATAAGGCAGAAGAGTTTATAAAATCAGGTTTAACGATGAAGACGATTCGTGTCAATAAGCATGGTACGATAAAAGAAAGTATGTCTTTTGAAAACATTGATTATCAAGAAATTTTAGATTGTAATGAATGGACGGAATCAAGACTTTATGAACTTTTTTCTAACAGATTTTTATTTGTTGTTTATAAAGAAACGGATAGTATATTATCTCTTCCAAAAGGAAGAAAAGAGGCTGAATATCAATTAGATAAAGTAGGATTTTGGACGATGTCACAAAATGATTTAAAGATTGCAAAATCTTATTGGCAGAATATACGTGAATGTGTAAAAGAAAATCACATTGACCCAAACTATTTTTGGAATATAGAAAGTAATCGTAACTTTCACGTTCGACCTAAGGCTGCTGTTGCCACTGATTTGGCTGTGAATCCGAATGGAGGAATGACAAAAAAGTATTGTTATTGGTTTAATGCCAAATATGTAAAGAAAATCATTGAAAATGAGTTATAAAATAGAAGAAACATATAGTGTACTTTGTGAGCCAAATATTCAATATTCAAAGGCTATTCATAGTCGTGTCAAGGAGTTGTCTCTTTTTTCTGACGAAGTGGTGCAAACCAAAGTTGATGATATTCGTGTAGTAGAACTATTTGCTGGTGTCGGTGGCTTTCGTATTGGATTGGAACGTGCTTCTGAACGATACAAGACGATATGGAACAATCAGTGGGAACCTTCAACAAAGCGACAGGATGCAAGTATCATCTATTGCCATCGGTTCGGTACGGATGGACATTGTAATGAGGACATTGCATCTGTTCCAACGAGTGAGATACCTGATAGTGATTTGTTGTGCGGTGGATTTCCTTGTCAGGACTACTCTGTGGCGACAACGTTGCAGCGTTCAAGTGGCATTGAGGGCAAGAAGGGTGTTCTCTGGTGGCAGATTTACCGCATATTGTTAGAGAAGGGTGACAAACGTCCGAAATATCTAATGTTAGAAAATGTAGATCGACTGCTCAATTCACCTGCAAAGCAACGGGGGCGAGACTTTGCTATTATACTCTCTTCTCTCGCCAATTTGGGCTATACTGTTGAGTGGCGTGTGGTGAATGCAGCTGAATATGGTATGCCACAGCGTCGTCGTAGAACATATATTATTGCATATCAAATAGATACAAAACTTAACATTCAGTATTTGTCAGAGAAAGACAAATTTGATTGGGTATTGTTAAATGGTGTGATGGCAAAGGCGTTCCCTTGTCAGAAAAAAGATAAAACGAGGGGTAATTTTTCTATTTCAATGGATATTGCCGATGTTTCTGAAAACTTCAATAAAGGGAAGAAAATGAGTCCTTTTCATAATTCAGGAGTGATGAGTGAAGGCGAAGTTTTCACGCTTGATACGCTATCTGTTTATGACGGACATTGCATCACATTGGGCGAGATTTTGGTGGATGAGAAAGAAGTTCCGGTGGAGTTCGTCATTTCAAACGAAGAGTTGCCGAAATGGGAGTATTTGAAGGGACATAAATCGCTGAAGCGTGTGAATAAAACCACTGGGTATGAGTATAATTATAGTGAGGGAGCGATGGCATTTCCCGACTATCTTGACCGTGCTTCGCGTACCATCATTACTGGCGAAGGCGGTGCTGCCCCATCACGTTTTAAGCACATCATCCGCACTGCAAATGGACACTACCGACGTCTTCTTCCTATTGAGTTAGAACGATTAAATATGTTCCCAGACAATCACACAAAAGGAGCGAGCGATTTGCGTCGTGCTTTCCTTATGGGAAACGCTTTAGTGACTGGGATTGTAGAGAGGATAGGAATTGTTTTGGCAGGAAGAATGTAAAGAGGGAAGAATAGATTGCGTCTGCCACAAAAATCCAAAACTTTTTCAAACTTTTTCGTAACTTTGCCAAAGGCTTTTTTCGTTACCTTATTTGTAGAAAAAAGTGCTGAGTTAGAATAAAGAAGGAAAAGAAGAAAAATTATTTTAAGGTATGTTTAAAATAGGTCTCGATGTTGGTTCTACAACTGCTAAGATAGTCGTGTTGAACGACAAGCAAGAGGTTGTTTACTCGTCGTACAGACGCCATTTAGCGAATGTCAAAGGGGCAATTGCTGCTTTTCTTGAGGAGTTGAATTCCATCTTGACAACTGAAAAATTCACATTGTCTATCACTGGCTCCGTCGGGTTGGGTGTAGCAGAACGCTATAATATTCCTTTTGTGCAGGAGGTGATCGCAGCGTCTGAATTTACTAAAAAAGTGCACCCCGAAATATCCACAATCATTGATATTGGTGGCGAGGATGCTAAAATTGTATATCTGAACAACGGTCAGGTGTCAGACCTTCGCATGAATGGAAACTGTGCTGGCGGTACGGGTGCGTTTATTGACCAAATGGCGCTCTGCTTGGGTGTTGAGGTAACGGATTTGGATGGGTTGGCAAAGAATGCCTCTCACATCTATCCTATCGCTTCTCGTTGTGGCGTGTTCTCAAAGACAGACATTCAAAATTTGATTGCTCGTAATGTTTCGAAAGAGGATATTGCGGCATCTATCTTTAGGGCTGTGGCCGTGCAGACAGCGAGTGCGCTCTCGCATGGTTGTGAGGTTCGTCCGAAAGTGTTGTTTTGTGGTGGTCCGCTCACTTTTATCGGTTCGCTTAGAAAGGCCATTGCCGATTATTTCCGTCTCAATCTGGAGCAAGACTGTGTGGTTCTTGATAATGCCAACATCATTCCTGCATGGGGTACTGCCCTCTTCAAGAATGATATGGAGCCTATCGACATCAAGGAATTGACTGACCGATTGAGCAAGGAGCCTGAACCGCAGACACAAACGCAAAATCCAAATCGCAACAGGACAAATGTCTCTCTTCCTCCTATTTTCAAGGACGAAGAAGAGTTTTTAGCGTGGAAGGGAGAGAAAGAACGCATGCACATTCCGGTGGTCAACTTGGCGGAATGTAAGGGAAAGACTTATTTGGGTATTGATTCAGGGTCTACAACGACAAAAGTCGTGTTGATCAATGAGCAGGGCGATATACTCTTCAAATATTACACGCATAATGGTGGAAACCCAATCGAAGCCGTTCATCGAGGTTTGGAGCGTCTAAAGGCTCGTTGTGAGGAGGAAAAGTTAGATCTTCATATCACGGCAGGATGTTCCACGGGATATGGTGAGGACTTGATTAAAGCTGCCTATTCGCTTGATTATGGAATGATAGAGACGATGGCGCACTATGTGGCGGCAAAAAACATGTGTCCTGATGTGTCGTTTATCCTTGATATTGGTGGTCAGGACATGAAAGCCATCTATGTAGAGAATGGTGCGTTGACACACATGGAGATAAACGAGGCATGTTCTTCGGGTTGTGGTTCGTTTATAGAGACGTTTGCCAACACTTTGGGTTGTGAAATCTCGGACTTCGTTTACCAAGCGTGCCAGAGCAAGGATCCGTGCGACCTCGGAACTCGTTGCACGGTGTTCATGAACTCGAAAGTGAAGCAGGTGCTTCGTGAGGGTTATGCAGTGAGCGACATTGCTGCAGGACTTGCTTATTCAGTGGTGAAGAACTGCTTGTTTAAAGTATTGAAAATCAAGAACTACGATGACCTTGGCAAGAATATCGTTCTTCAAGGGGGAACGATGAAAAACGACTCTATCGTCAAGGCATTTGAGAATCTGACGGGGAAGACAGTATATTGCAACAATGTGCCTGAGCTGATGGGTGCGTATGGATGTGCACTTTATGCAAAGCGTATGTGCGACGAGCAGAAGGAGGCTACCCCACTTGACACGTTCCTTAACTCGGCAGAGTATGATACGAAGTTATTGGCTTGCAAGGGTTGTGAAAACAATTGTCAGATTTCAAAATATATCTTCAAAAACGGAGGTGTTTACTATTCAGGAAACAAATGTGAGAAAATCTTCCATAACGGACAGGCAGATGCGAAGCCAGGCATAGATATGAGCAACCGCAAATATCATGAGTTGTTTGATCGTGCCGAGATTCCTTCTCAGTTGACTCATCCATTGATGAAGATGGGAATCCCGCGTGCGCTTAATATGTACGAGGAGTTTCCTTTCTGGCATACTTTCTTCACGGAGTGTAACATAGAGGTGGTGCTTTCGTCGACGTCGACTTATCGCAATTACGAGAAGGGTGTCCACTCAGTCATGTCTGATAACATTTGTTTCCCTGCAAAATTGGTGCATAGCCATATCTATGAGTTGCAGCAGAAAGGTGTTGACAGAATTTTCTTTCCACGTGTTGTATACGAAAAGGAGGAAGACAAGTCGGTTGCCAACAGTTTCAACTGCCCTATCATTATCGGTTATCCAGAAGTAGTGAACAGTGCTATTGAGTCGGAGATTCCAATAGATTCGCCAGTCATATCGTTTAAAGATGACGAGTTGCTTTTGAAGCAGTTGTATAGATACATGGAGACGTTGGGTGTGCCTAAGAAGGTGATCAAGAATGCGCATGATAAGGCTTTGAAGGAGTATAGCGAGTTTGGTTTGAATCTTCGCAAGATCAATGAGGAGGCATTTGAGAAATCGCAGAAGGAAGGACGTATGACCATCGTTTTAGCGGGACGTCCGTACCATACTGATCCGTTAGTGCAACATAAGATCTCCGAGATGATTTCTCAGATGGGTGTAGATGTTGTGACAGAGGAGATTACGAGGAAAACAAACAATGGCGAACAGGAGGCATTTATAATTAAACAATGGTCGTTCGTAAATAGAATTTTGAACTCAGCGCAGTGGGTTGCGCGTCAAGGACGCAACGTTCATTTTGTGGAGACGACCTCGTTTGGTTGTGGTCCTGATGCCTTCTTCGTGGATGAAGTTCGTTCGTTATTGAATCGTTATGGTAAGCCATTGACGTTGTTGAAGATTGACGATATCAACAATGTTGGATCTATGAAGTTGAGAGTCCGTTCGCTCATTGAGAGTTTGAAATTTGATGCGAAGGAGACGACAGAGGTGAAGGAATTTGTGAAGCCGACACGCTTTGAGGTGGGAGACAATGAGAAGCGTACTATTTTGGCTCCTTTTTTCACGGAGTATCTATCCCCTCTTTTTCCAGCGGCGTTCAAATGGGCGGGTTACAATCTTGTCTCTTTGCCGTTGAGTAATGCCGAGTCAAATGATATAGGATTAAAATATTCTAACAATGAGGTTTGTTATCCTGCCACGTTGATTGTGGGCGACTTGATTAAGGCTTTACAATCGGGCAAATACGATTTGGATAAAGTGGCTGTAGCTGTAACCCAGTTGGGACAATGTCGTGCCACGAACTATCCGCCATTGATTCGAAAGGCAATTGTAGATGCGGGACTTTCTCAGGTGCCAGTGATTGGAATTGGAGGAACGGACAACACGGAAGACCAGCCGGGATTCAAGTTGAATCTGATTAAAGCCGCTCCATTGATCATTTACGCTACGATGTATGGAGACTGGCTTTCAATCTTTTATCATGCGATAGCAGTTCGTGAGAAGAACAAAGGAGAGGCGCGAAAATTACGAGACCTCTATTTAGAGAAAGCGAAGCCTTTGGTTGAGAAAGGAGATACGAAAGGTTTGTTGAAGTTGACGGGCGAGGCTGCAAGAGCGTTCAATGCCGTTCCTATCTATGAAGACAGGGTCTATCCGAAAGCGGGAATAACAGGCGAGATATTCTTAAAATTCAATCCGTATGCCCATCGTTATGTGCCAGATTGGTTGATGGAGCATGGTGTGGAGGTTATACCTTCAACGGTACATAATTTTTTCTTCCGGGCGTTCGTGAACTATAAGTTCAATCGCGAGAACTTTGTGAAACGCTTCAAAGTGCCACCTTTGGTGATGGATATGGCATATAGTTTGATTCGCAGGGTGATGAACAAATTGGAGAAAGAGGCATCGCAGTTTAAGTTCTATAAACCAGAGCAAGACATCAAGACAATCAGTGAGTATGCGAAAGACATTGTGAGTCTGTCGGCTCAGTTTGGTGAGGGTTGGTTGTTGCCGGCAGAGGTGATTGCTTTCATCAAGGACGGATGTAACAATGTGATTAGTATGCAGCCGTTTGGGTGTATAGCGAACCACATTGTGGCGCGAGGAATCGAGAAGAAACTCAAGAAAGAGTATCCGCAGCTCAATATGTTGTCGCTTGATTTTGATGGAGGTGTGAGTGAGGCGAACATTGCGAATCGCTTGCTGTTGTTTACTAGCAATATGAGATAGGAACATAAGAAAGAGAGTTAACGTTTTGCACGTTGGTTCTCTTTTTTTTTGATAAAATCAGAAAACAATGAATTTTAAACGATTGATTATTATGGGATGTGCGTCTTCCCTACTGTTTTCAGGGTGTCAGAAAAATAATATGGATAAAGTGGCTCACTATTTGCCGAGTGATTGTGACACGACGGTAAGGATGGGAGACGATTTCTACCAATATTCAAATGGAGGATGGATGACTGCACATCCGATACCAGGAGAGAAAAGTAGGTTGAACACGTTTGATGTGTTGAACGATGAGAATTTGGATCGTTTGAAAGAGATTGTTGAGGCTGCACAGAAAGCAAAAGCAACGCAGGGTACGAATCAGCAGAAGATAGGCGATTACTATACTTTGGCGATGGATTCAGCACGTCGCGAGCGTGAGGGCATCGTTCCTATTCAGTTTGTTTTGGATCGTATTGACCAGATGGATTGGATTTTAGATGGAGAGATTTTCGCAAAGGAGATTGCTTACCACCATCTTAACTTTGGAAATCCGTTTTTTGCAGTAGGATGCACACCAGACGCGAAAAACAGTTCGATGAACATCGGTGAACTTTGGCAGGATGGTATTGGTTTGCCTAATAGAGACTACTATTTTGACGAGTCGGCTAAAGGTCAAGAGATTATTGTAGCCTACAAGAAGATGGTGGCAAAATATCTTCAACTTTTAGGAGGAGACAGTGCAAGTGTGGGCAATCGTGCAGAGAAGATTTACGGTTTTGAGAAGAAAATGGCGGGACTGATGAATACGAAAGTAGAGAATCGTGACCCGCAAGCCACTTATAACAAGATGACTTTCGAGGAGTTGAAAAACGCTTATCCGTTGTTCAACTGGGAGGCTTATTTTGAGGAGTTTCCTGTTATGCCTGCGGAGATTACGGTAGGTCAACCGAAGTTTTTTAAAGGAGTCTTTGAGTTGTTGCAAAAGACAGACAAAACTGTTTTATCAGATTATCTCAAATATACTACCGTGCGAGGATTGTCTGGCTATTTATCTGATGAATATGCTTTGACAAAATTTGATTTCTATGGCAAAACATTGAGTGGAGTAACAGAGAGAAAGCCTCTATGGAAGCGTTCTTTGGATATGGTCCAAGGTATGTTGGGTCAGCCATTAGGTCAGTTGTTTGTAGAAAAATATTTCACAAAAGAAGCGAAGATGCGTATGCAGGTTCTTATAGAGGGCCTTCGCACAGCGTTTGGTCAGCGAATTGACAACTTGACCTGGATGTCGGATAGCACTAAAGTAGAGGCCCATGAAAAGTTGGCGGCCATCAAAGTAAAGGTGGGCTACCCAGATGTTTGGGAGGACTACACAGAGGCGAAAATTGACACGACGAAGAGTCTTGTAGAGAATTATATTGCACTCACCCACTTTGCCAGTGTCAAGTCGATGCGCGAAGTAGGTCGGCCTGTAGACAAGAACAAATGGTATATGACACCTCAAACGGTCAACGCCTACTACAGTCCATTGAACAATGAGATAGTCTTTCCAGCAGGTATTCTACAACCACCGTTTTTCTATGCTGAAGGCGACGATGCCGTGAACTATGGTGCTATTGGCGTGGTGATAGGTCATGAGATGACACATGGGTTTGATGACCAGGGTAGGCAGTTTGGCAAAGATGGAAACTTGCACGATTGGTGGACGGCTACAGATGCTGAACAATTTAAAGTAGCCACTGAGCGACTGAAGAATCGTTTTTCGAACGTGGTTGTGATTGATTCGATGCATTGTAATGGAGAGTTGACGCTTGGCGAGAACATAGCAGACCTTGGTGGATTGAACATTGCACACCAAGCCTTTTTGAATACGATGAAAGAGGGGTCTGATCCGATGATTGATGGGCAGACGGCAGATCAGCGTTTCATCTACGCCTATTCGAGAATTTGGGCAGGAAACTACCGTGATGAGTATCTCCGTCAGCAGGTGATGACCGACCCTCATGCCAATGGGCGATACAGAGTGAACACGCAATTGCCAATGTTGGATTTCTTTTACAGTGCATTTGGAATAACAGAGGCGGATTCAATGTATGTTGCGCCGGCAGATAGAATCGTGATTTGGTAAAAATATCATTAACTTTGTTATCCTTAAAGTTAAGAAATTGGTAACAAGTCTATGGCGGACAGTGATGAGATTATAATAAAAAATGCGCACGTTCATAACTTGAAAGGAGTTGACGTGCGTATACCGCGAAATAAATTTACCGTTATCACTGGACTTTCGGGGTCTGGTAAGTCGTCGTTGGCATTTGACACGCTCTATGCAGAAGGACAACGTCGTTATGTGGAGAGTTTGTCCTCGTATGCACGGCAGTTCTTAGGCAGGATGAGCAAGCCTGAGGTAGATTTCATAAAAGGGATACCGCCTGCTATAGCCATTCAGCAAAAAGTTAATACGCATAATCCGCGTTCGACGGTGGGTACATCAACGGAGATATACGAGTACCTAAAACTTTTGTTTGCGAGAGTTGGCAAGACTTTTTCCCCTATCTCAGGTTGTGAGGTTAAAAAGCATAAAGTCAGCGATGTGATAGATTTTATCATGACTTTCCCCGAGGGGACAAAAGGCATGGTGCTATCACCTTTTGTTGTTCCCAAAGGAAGGGATATGTCTCAGCAGTTGGACGTTTTGTCAAAGCAAGGATACAATCGTGTTGAGGCTGATGGAGAGGTGATGCGTATCGAGGAGTTGTTGGCAGGAAATGAAGTCTCTAAGAAGAAACGCGTTGTCTTAGTGGTTGATCGTTTTGTTGTGAAAAACGATGTTGACACATGCAATCGTCTGATAGAGTCTATTCAAGAGGCCTTTTCGGAGGCTGATGATTCTTGCGTTATCCGAATCTATGAAAAAGGAACTGAACCCGTAGAAAAGACTTTTTCTAAGAAATTCGAAGCAGATGGAATGACGTTCGAAGAGTCGAGCGATATGATGTTCAGTTTCAACACACCATTAGGAGCGTGTCCTGTCTGCGAGGGATTTGGAAAGGTGATGGGTATAGATGAGGATCTGGTAATCCCAGACAAGTCTAAGTCCGTCTATGAAGGAGCGGTGGCTTGTTGGCGAGGAGATAAGATGTCTGAATGGCAGCAATATTTCGTGATGAATGCTGGGCGACGAAAGTTCCCTGTTCATAAGTCATATATGTGCTTGACGCAGGAAGAAAAAGATTTATTGTGGCATGGAGATGATAGTATCCAAGGAATAGATGCTTTTTTTGATTTTGTAAAGGAGAACCAGTATAAGATACAATACAGGGTGATGTTGGCGCGTTATCGAGGCAAGACAACGTGTCCAGAATGCCACGGAAGCCGTCTGCGCAAGGAGGCAAACTATGTGAAAGTGTCGGGTAAGACAATTACGGAGTTGGTTTCAATGCAAGTGGAAGAGTTGGCGGAGTTTTTCAAGGATATAGAGTTGTCTGAACAGGAGCAACAATTGTCAAAGCGGTTGTTGACGGAGATAAGACATCGTTTGCAGTTGCTCAATGAAGTAGGTTTGGGATATCTTACTTTGAATCGTCTTTCCAATTCACTTTCTGGAGGAGAGAGTCAGCGGATTAACTTAGTAACCTCATTGGGCAGTAGCCTGGTAGGTTCTCTATATGTCTTGGATGAGCCAAGTATTGGTTTGCATCCACGAGATACGCATTTGTTGATTGGCGTATTGCGCAAGTTGCAACAGTTGGGCAATACGGTGGTCGTGGTGGAGCATGACGAGGAGTTTATGCGAGCTGCCGACTATATTGTGGATATTGGACCGGATGCAGGTCGATTAGGAGGTGAAGTCGTTTGGCAAGGCCCAATTACGGATGAAGTACTGAACGACAAGGCTTTATGCGAGAGAAGTTATACATTGAAATATTTGAAGGGGACAGAGCAGATTGAAGTTCCTTGTTATCGTCGCCCTTGGAACAACTATATTGAAGTGACGGGAATTTGCCATAATAACCTCAAGGGAATTGATGTGAAATTTCCGTTGAATGTTATGACAGTCGTTACGGGAGTGAGTGGTTCCGGAAAATCCTCTTTGGTGTATGATGTGTTATATAATGCGTTAAAGCGTAGTTTTGATGAGACAGCGGAGAAACCTGGCTCGTATAGCGAGTTGAAAGGAAGTATAGACGCGTTGCATGGCGTGGAGTTCGTCGATCAGAATCCGATTGGGAAATCCTCTCGTTCAAATCCTGTAACATACGTTAAGGCGTATGATGACATACGTAAACTTTTCTCCGATCAACAGTTGTCGAGGCAGATGGGTTACGGACCAGGCTATTTCTCGTTTAATACAGAGGGAGGTCGATGTGAAGAATGTAAAGGGGAGGGTACGATAACGGTTGAGATGCAGTTTATGGCAGATTTGGTGATGCCGTGTGATGCGTGTCAAGGAAAGCGTTTCAAATCGGATATTCTTGAAGTGTTGGTTAGAGGAAAATCTATCTATGATGTATTAGAAATGACTGTTAACCAGGCTGTTGAATTCTTTTCCGAGTCAAGTACGACGATAGAGAAGAAGATTGTGCGTAAGTTGAAGACTTTGCAGGATGTTGGCTTAGGATATGTTAAGTTGGGACAACCGTCCGACACTCTTTCTGGCGGTGAGAGTCAGCGTGTCAAATTGGCGGATATACTTGGCACAGAGAAACCAGAGCCGACACTCTTCATTTTTGATGAGCCGACGACTGGGTTGCATTTCCATGATGTGAAAACACTTCTGAAAGCATTTAATGCCTTGATAGTCAATGGTCATTCCGTGTTGATTGTTGAGCATGACATGGATGTTGTGAAATCAGCAGATTATGTGATAGATATTGGACCAGAAGGGGGAAAAGATGGTGGAGAAGTTGTTTTTGCCGGCACGCCAGAAGAATTGGCGCAATGTGAAAAATCGTATACAGGCAGATTCTTGAAAGAGAAACTGAAACAGAGATAAATGTAGAAATATTCTGAAAAACAGAAAAATAGGAGGTTTAGAAGTGGAAGACTATAAAGAAGACATACGCGAGGCGGTTCGGGTGATGCGGGCTGGAGGACTGATCCTCTACCCCACCGACACGGTATGGGGAATCGGTTGTGATGCTAATAACGAGGAGGCAGTGCGCAAAGTGTATGAGTTGAAAAGACGTTCCGACAGTAAGGCGTTGATTGTTTTGACCGACCATTTAGCCAAGTTGGAACGTGTTGTCGAGGATGTGCCAGAAGTGGCATACGACTTGATTGAGGTGGCAGAGAAGCCTCTGACGATTATATATTCAGGAGCAAAAAACTTGGCCAAGAACTTGATTGCGGAAGATGGTAGTGTGGGCATCCGATTGACAAAAGAATCTTTCTCGAAGGCATTGTGTGAGGCGTTTAGAATGCCGATTGTTTCCACGTCTGCTAATATCAGTGGTGAGCCTACCGCCCATAGTTTTGATGAAATATCTGAAGAAATCAAGCAAGGAGTTGATTACATCGTCAAATATAGACAAAAAGACAAATCGAAAGCCGAGCCGTCCTCTATCATCAAATTGGAAGCAGGAGGCGTGGTTACGATTATCAGAAAGTAGTTTGTGGTGAATTTTCAAAGTAGTCTTTAAACGGTTTTTGTTGATATAACTATTGTATTTACAAAAACAAATTGAAGGAAAGAAAGTAAAATAGTTTCTTTATAATCGCCTCTACGTTGGGGGCAATTAAATTTGATCGGATGGATGTTGTTCTAAATGTTCTAAGTCTTTTGGGAGCTCTTGCCATGTTCCTCTATGGCATGAAGATTATGAGTGAAGGACTTGAGAAGTTGGCAGGAGATCAGTTGCGCAATATTTTGTCTGCTATGACGCAGAACAGGTTTGCGGGAGTCTTAACGGGAATTGTTGTAACGGCGCTGATTCAGAGTTCGAGTGCGACCACTGTGATGGTTGTGAGTTTTGTAAATGCTGGATTGATGACATTGGGTCAATCAATCGGTGTCATTATGGGTGCGAATATAGGAACGACCGTAACGGCATGGATTATCTCAGCGATTGGCTTTAAGGTGGATATAGCTGCTTTTGCGATACCGCTTTTGGCTGTCGG
This sequence comes from Bacteroidaceae bacterium, assembly GCA_963619325.1. Lineage (GTDB taxonomy): Bacteria > Bacteroidota > Bacteroidia > Bacteroidales > Paludibacteraceae > UBA1181. Next base: position 56,205 of record CAVEVQ010000004.1, read on the forward strand.
TATGCCATTAATATTTTCAGGGAAATCAAAGCGTAAGAGTTTGGGTGAATTCATCTTTGGATTTTCCTTTCTCTTTATGGGGTTGAGTTTTTTGCAGAGTTCAGCCAATAGTCTTGATATTGGAGGTGCGGTGGCAAATATGCTTTCGCATATTCCATGCGAGAGCTTCTTCACGATCATACTCTTTGTGGTAGTGGGATGTTTGGTGACGATGTTGGTGCAGGCGAGTGCAGCCACGATGGCAATTACGTTGATGCTCTTTGATATGCATATCCCAGGATTTGGATTTGAGCAAGCTGCCGCTTTGGCGATGGGGCAGAATATTGGTACAACGATAACGGCTTTCATGGCATCCTTGACCGCTAACACACAGGCGAAACGAGCTGCATTGGCACACATGTTTTTCAACGTTTTTGGTGTTATCGTTGTGTTGATCGTGTTCTATCCTGCTTGCAACGCTGTGTCATGGTTTGTAACCGATGTGATGGGCGTGCAAAACAATGATTTGTATAAATTGTCTGCTTTCCATACCGCTTTCAACGTGGTCAACACTTGTCTGTTGATTGGATTCGTCAAACAGATTGAGCAGTTTGTATGCAAGGTGTTGCCAATGAAGGAGCAAGACGAAGAGTACCGATTGCGCTATATCTCCTCTGGAATGTTATCAACAGCAGAACTTTCACTTTTGGAGGCTAAGAAAGAAATTCAGAATTTTGGATGTCGTGTACAGAAGATGTTCGGCTTTATAAGCGATTTGTTGAAGATGGATAAAGACGAGGATTTCAACAAGTTATATTCAAGAATTGAGAAATATGAACGTATCACCGATGATATGGAGGTGGAAATAGCCAAATATCTGCAACGTGTTGGCGAAGGCAGACTCTCGAACGAGTCGAAGGCGCAAATGCAGCAGATGTTCAAGCAGATTTCCGAATTAGAGAGTATTGGAGATTCTTGTTATAATCTTGCGAGGACGTTAGACCGTCGCAAGCAAAACATAAAAGATGAATTCACGGACGACCAGATGAATCATATCCATGAGATGATGACGATTGTGAGTCGTTCACTCAGTCAGATGGTGAAGACACTTGACATTAATGAGAAAGACATAGATATAAACGACTCTCTTAATATCGAGAATGAGATAAACAACTATCGTACACGTTTGAAGAGCCAAAACTTATCTGACATAAATAGTGGTGTTTACGACTATCAATTAGGAGTCTACTATATGGATTTCATATCAGAATGTGAGAAATTAGGTGATTATGTCTTAAATGTTGTGCAAGCCACAACAGCGCAGAACAATGCGTAGTTAAGAAATTTGTATAAAAGAACAATCGGCAATGTTTTTCATGAAATGTTGCCGATTGTTCATATAGAGTGGATATGAAATCAATAGTTGAGAAAAACGGGAAATTAAGAGTTGAAGGCGGAAAGCTGGTCAACGAGGCTGGAGAGATTATACAGTTGCGTGGTATGAGTACGCATGGTATGGCTTGGAATACGAATACTTATAATGAACAGTCATTGCGAGTGTTGGTTGATGATTGGGGCATCACACTTTTTCGTATAGCCGTCTATACCCATGAGTGGGGAGGATACTGCACGGAGCAATGGAAGACAAAAGATGAGTATGATGAGGAGATAGACAAGTTAGTGTGTATGTGCGGTAAGTTAGGCATCTATTGCATTGTTGATTGGCACATTCTAAACGAGGGAAGTGGCGATCCCAATTACACCTTGTTGGATGCGAAGAATTTTTGGAGAAAAATTTCGAAACGGTATTCAAATAGTAAATACGTCATGTATGAGATATGTAACGAGCCGAATGGACCTACTGTAGATTGGGCAACTGTGAAGCAATATGCAGAATCTGTGATTTCTGAGATACGGCAGAATGATCCGTTGACGGTCATTATTTGTGGTACGCCTACTTGGAGTCAGGATGTGGATGAGGCAGCCTTTTCCCCTCTTCCCTATAAGAATCTAATGTACGCCCTTCATTTTTATGCAGGCACACATGGCGAAGCGTTGAGGCAGAAGGCAGACAAAGCCCTACAACAAGGATTGCCCATTTTCGTCACTGAGTTTGGCCTCTCGCAGGCAGACGGTAATGGTGGAGTGTTCGCCGAGGCATGTGACGAGTGGATGAAGTGGATGGATACACATCACCTCAGTTGGGCAAACTGGAGCTACTCCGACGTTGACGAGTCGTCGGCAGCATTGCAACACGGAGCGGTAAAGAGCAGAGACTGGAGTAGAGTTTCGGAAGGAGGAAAGTACATAAGAGAAAAATTGAGAAGATGACAGAGGCGCAAAACGTGGGGAGGGTATAGAAAATACTTGTTTAATAGCAAAAAATTATAGTATCTTTGGATTTAATAGAATGTTGAGATTCAATAAGAAAGGAGATTTTAACCTTCCTGTTGGAAATGTTGATTTTAATCAAAACACATACGATGCGTTGATAGATTATTTTAAAGTGGTCAGGGAGAAAGAGATACAATGGGAGAACAAGGATTTTAGGGATTTTCTTGATAACATAACCTATGAGGAAAAAGACCTTGTTTATTTAGACCCTCCATACCTAATTACTTTTAGCGAGTACAATAAACTTTGGAATGAGGATTTAGAGAAAACCTTATTGTATAAATTAGATGAATTAGAAAAAAGTAAAACTCGTTTTGCCGTATCTAACGTGACTCATTACAGAGGGCGAGTAAATGAATTGTTTTTAGAATGGTCGGCTAAATATAATAGCTATCCAGTAAAGAGCAATTATATTAGTTTTAAGATAATACTAAGAAAGCATTTAAAGAAGTCTTAGTTACAAATTTTTGATTTATGGCGAATAATGTGAACCATAGGGAAAGACTGTACAAACAAATGGCTCTTGAGGTGGCAGTAAGGAATCCTGAGCGGTATGAAGGAATTCTAAGATCATTTGAAAAGAATGAGGGAATTGTTTTAAACGATAAGGGAATACTTGAGGTATATTCTCAACTTTATCTTGATTCCGTTGTAATGACAAGTAAATTTTCGGGGGTCAAACGGACTAAAAATAACATTATGCTACAAAGCGAGAAACGGATACTTTATGCCGATTGTCAGACGGTCGAGGATTTTCTTTGTCTTCTTAAAAAGGGAAATTATTTCTCGTATATGCGTATGGTAACAAAGTCTTTTGTTACTGAGTTACGAGAGAAATTATGCGATATTTCCTTGGATTAGTTTTAAATTATAAAAAGTTGATTAAATAGATTTTTTAAGTGCAATGACTTGTGGAAGAAACAATGGCATCAGGAGGAAAAAAAAGTTGTTTTTGAAAAAATTATAAAAGAAACTACAATATGTTTGGAGAAAGTTCGTTAATGAGATGAACATGAACCAAATTTCAAATTTTATGAAGATTTTATTTTCTACAGTCTGTATGATGTTGTGCAGTTTCGCATTGATGGCGAAACCTAAGGTTCCTCAATTTGTGAGAGAGAAAGCCAACGTGGTGGTGAATATTGATTTTTCCAATGCTACATGGGAGAAAAAACAGAGTTTCAAAGATTGGTGCGGTGATGCCTACAATGAACGTGTCTCTATTTCTAATGAGAGTTTCAAAAAATCTCTTAGCAAGGAGTACAAAGGTCTAACGGTAGTTGGATCGAAGTCGGATGCGAAGTATGAGATCAATGTGTACGTTGACAACCTCAAACGCAAGACGGAGTTGAACGGCGAGTACGAATTCAAAATCTATGGCAAAATTGATGTCGTAGATGTAAAAAGCGGTAAGACTGTCTATACCTATAAAGCAAAGGGCGTTGATGGTGGTGATGATTACAACGATGATGTTTGCCTTGCTAAGGTTTTTGACGAGTTGGCGGACGAAATGGTTGATTAGTCAGCATAGCATATAAACTTTCTGTGATGAAAGTTTACTCAAGAGGTTTCCATGACGAAAAATTTATCATGGGAGCCTTTTGGTTTTAATACTCGCTATGTTTTGTAGCTTTTTGCCACGAAAGTTGCGTGAAGATTTGCCATTCGGTGAGATTAATAGTAATTTAGCAAGCAAATTGTGGTTGAAAAGTAATATAAAACTTATATGGCTGAGAATACGGAAGAGAAGGAAGAAAAAAAGAGTCTCAACTTCATTGAAGAAATAATTGAGAAAGACCTGAGCGAGGGTAAGAATCATGGTCGTGTGCAGACTCGTTTCCCACCAGAGCCTAATGGTTATCTTCATATTGGTCATGCGAAGGCTATTGCGTTAGACTTTGGCATGGCGCAGAAGTATGGGGGTGTTTGTAACCTTCGTATGGACGATACAAACCCGCAGAAGGAAGACACCGAATATGTTGAGGCTATCAAGCGCGACATTGAGTGGTTAGGATTTAAGTGGGGTAAGGTTTTGTATGCGTCCGACTATTTTCAGCAATTATGGGACTTGGCTGTCGTGTTGATCAAGCAAGGAAAGGCATACGTTGATGAACAGACGAGCGAACAGATCGCCCAACAAAAAGGTACACCAACACAGGCGGGTACGGAATCTCCCTATAGAAATCGCCCTGTTGAGGAGAGTTTGCGCCTCTTCAACGAGATGAACTCTGGAAAAATGGAGCCAGGGAAAATGGTGCTTCGTGCGAAAATCGATATGGCGAACTCAAATATGCACTTCCGTGACCCTATTATGTATCGCGTGCTTAATATGCCTCACTGGCGCACAGGCAACAAGTGGAATGCTTATCCTATGTACGACTATACTCATGGTCAATGCGACTATTGGGAGGGGGTAACCCATTCACTTTGTACGTTGGAGTTCGTGCCTCATCGTCCGCTCTACGATCTCTTCGTTGATTGGGCTAAAGAGGCTGTTGGAGATTTGCCTTTAGACGACAACCGTCCACGTCAAACGGAGTTCAACAAACTCAATTTGACCCATATTCTCCTTTCCAAGAGAAATCTTTTGATTTTGGTGAAGGAGGGTGTTGTCAATGGCTGGGATGATCCTCGTATGCCTACTATTAGTGGTTTCCGTCGTCGTGGTTATAGTCCTGAAAGTATCATCAATTTTATTGATAAGATTGGCTATACAAAGTTTGATGCATTGAATCAGATGTCGTTGTTTGAGTCGGCTGTTCGTGATGATTTGAATAAGCGATCACTTCGTGTCAGTGCGGTGCTTGACCCTATCAAATTGATTATCACCAACTTCCCTGAAGGGGAAGTTCAAAATTTGACGGCTCAGAACAACCCGGAAAACATTGAAGATGGAACTCATACGGTGGAGTTTACTCGCGAGTTGTGGATAGAGAGAGAGGATTTCATGGAAGATGCTCCTAAGAAATTCTTGCGATTGGGTCCAGGCAAGGAAGTACGTTTGAAGCACTCGTTCATCATCAAGTGTCCAGAAGAAGGATGTGTGTTGGAGCGTGATGCAGATGGCAATCCGACTGTCATTCAGGCAGAATACGATCCAATCAGTTTGAGCGGAATGGAAGGTGCAGACCGTAAAATCAAAGGGAAAACGATCCACTGGGTAAGTTGCAACCACTGTTTCAAGGCAGAGGTGCGCAATTATGACCGTCTTTGGTTGGTGGAGAATCCTCGCGATGAGGTAGCTGCCTACAGCAAAGAGCATGGTAAGGATCGTATTGACATAGAAGATATGAAACCATTCCTCAATCCGAAGAGCTTGGAGAAGAAGACGGCATACGTTGAGTTGTTCGCCAAGGATTTGAAGCCATTCTCATACGTTCAGTTCCAGCGTACGGGCTACTATAATGTTGATCCCGACTCTACGGCAGACAATCTTGTGTTCAATCGCACTGTCGGTTTAAAAGACAGTTGGACGAAACCTGCTGCAAAGTAAGGAGCGATGATTTAAAAAAACAGATCCGAAAAGTATAAACATTATATTGTCGAAAAAGTCTGACATTCATATTTGAAGTCAGACTTTTTTTCATCAGGAATCAATGTAAAAAAATTGACAGGAAATGAGAATTCTATTTATGATTTTGTTTTTTGTGATTGTGTTAGTGGCACATGTCTACACGACTTTACGTTTATGGCAGGTTTTGCCGAATGCAACATGGCTGAAATGGTTGGCAACAGTTGTGTATAATGTCTCTTTTGTTTGCTTCTTCCTTTTTGGGGCGATGACTATGCTGAATGGGAAAATCGGCACCTTTGGACTGAGTACATTCATCTACGAAATGGGTACGTCGTATATTTTCGTTTTACTATACGCTACGATTCTTTTCGGCTTGTGCGATTTGCTACGTTTGTTGCATATTTTGCCGACCAATTTCTTGCGAGACAATTTGTGGGGGACTATGACCACTGTCGGTTTGCTTTTTGTTGTTTTCCTGTATGGAAACATTCATTACAAGACGAAGTATAAAGAGACATTGACAGATAAAACAGAGAAAGCCATTGCAAAACCTCTGAAAGTAGTCTTTTTGAGCGACTTGCATATAGGTTATCATAATCAGAGGGCTGAATTGGCACGTTGGATAGACATTATCAATGCCGAAAACCCCGATTTGATTTTGATGGGTGGAGACGTTATAGATTTCAGTGTTACACCGTTGTTAGAGCAGGATGTGGCGAAGGAATTTCATCGTCTGAAAGCCCCTGTCTATGCTTGTTTGGGCAATCATGAGTATTTGGCAGGCGTAAATAAGGCAATGCGTTTTTATGATAGTGCAAGTATCAATCTTTTGAAGGATGGCGTTGCTCAACTCTCTGATTTAGGCGTAGTTATCATTGGAAGAGATGATAAGACGAATCCTGAACGTAAATCGTTGTCGGCATTGATGAAAAACGTCACGGAGGGGCAGTACACATTTGTGTTGGATCATCAGCCTTTTCACTTAGAGGAGGCAGAGGAGAGTGGAGTGGACTATCAATTGAGCGGACATACCCATTATGGACAAGTATGGCCGATCACTTGGTTAATTGATGCTCTGTATGAAGATGGGTATGGAGTCTACCAAAAGGGGAAAACACATTATTACGTCAGTTCTGGAATGGGCATCTGGGGTGGCAAATTCCGTATCGGGACACGCTCAGAGTACGTCGTGTTGGAAGTTAGCAGGAAATAATTCAATGATATGCTATAGTGAGGGGATGATACTTGATGTCACCCCTTATTGTTTTCGTTCTTAGCCCATTGAGAAGGCGATATGCCGAATTTCTCCGTAAAACAGGTGCTGAAATATTTAGGATCGGAGAACCCGACAGCGTAGGCAGTTTCAGCCACAGAGCGACCACATTCTTTGAGAAGTGTAGCGGCATAGTCTAAGCGAGCCACTTTGATATATTCGGAAGGGGAACAACCCGTAATGGATTTCATTTTACGGAAGAGTTGCACGCGGCTGAGGGCGGTTTCCGAGGCAAGAAACTCCACAGTGAGTTCGCTTGAGGAGATGTTCTTTTTGATAATGTCGTTGATGGATTGAATGAATTGATCGTTGATAGTAATAGGAAGTTCCGATTCTCTCTCCTGTAAAAGCAAGTTGCGTTGGAAGTTGCGCTGCAGTTCCTTGTTATGGAGGATAGATTCAATTTTTGCTTTTAAGACCGCACGGTTGAAAGGCTTCGTCATATAGTCGTCTGCGCCTGTTTTCAAACCTTCCACCAAATTAGATTCTGAATCTTCGGAGGTGAGCAGGATGATGGGTATATGTTGAGTCAGAGGGTCTGTTTTGATGATCTGACAGAGTCTCCTGCCGTTCATTTTTGGCATAATGACATCCGAGACAATGAGGTCGGGAAGCTCCTTTTGGGCGATATCTAAGGCAATTATTCCGTTGTTGGCGGTCTTGATGTCGTAGGTTGGTTTGAGAAGTTCGCTAAGAAAGAGAAGAATCTCTTCGTTATCGTCTACGAGAAGAATTTTCTGGCGTTTTTCTGAATTAGAAGGTTGACTTTCAATAGAGAATGTTTTTTCAGTGTCTTCGCGTTCTTCTTTGATGCCTTTAGGGAAAGAGATTGAGATATGAGTTCCTTTTCCCAATGTGCTATTGATATGGATTTCCCCTTTGTTTATTTCAATCAAGCGGAGGCATATCTTCATACTCAGTCCAGATCCAGACTCGTTGTTGGTTCCGAATGTGCTTTCTGTCAGTTTACCGTTGAGAATCTTATCACATTGCTCTTGTGTCATGCCCACGCCGTTGTCTTGGATAGACCAAAGGATGGAGTCGTTATTTTCAGTGCAGGTAATGGCGATTTCGCCTCCAACGTGGGTGAATTTTATAGCGTTGTTGAGCATGTTTCGGATGATGGTTGACACCATTCGATAGTCAATATGTGCGTTGAGACGGCTTTCGTTTTTATAGGTCAAATTGATATGTTTCTCTTGGAGGTTGTCTTGCAAGAGAGTGATGCATTCTTTCGTCAAGACGTTCATAGAGGTGTCTTGAGGGGAGTAGAAAATTCGTTTGTTTTGAAGACGAGCCCATTCGAGCAGGTTCTCCATCTGCGACTGCAATACTTTTGACGATTTGTACGCATGCTTTATAAGTGTGTTTTCCGGCTCGCTTTCGTTGAGCAGAGAAAGGTTTCCGACGATGGAGGTGAGTGGATTTCGAAGGTCGTGTGCAATGACAGATATGATTCTGTTTTTTGTTGCGATAGTGTTGTCTAACTTTTGATTTTGTTTTTCAAGATCTTCTTTTTGTTTTTGGATTTCTTTGTTTCTGCATTGCAGTTCATCGGTACGTTGGTTGATGAGGTTTTCAAGGTTGGCGTTGTTTCTACGGATGGCTGATTCTCGCAAAACAACGATTAAAATGACGCAGATAATAAGGGAACTGCAGGCGATGATTTTGAACCATGCGGTGTTCCACCAGGGCTGTTTCACGATGATGGTCAGAGGTTTGGAGTAGAAATCATTTTTAGCATTGACGGTTGATGCTTTTACTTGAAAAGTGTAGGTGCCTGGGTTGAGGTTAGAGAAGTAGGTGTTGCGTTGTGATATAGGGTCAGACCAATGGCTGAACTCGCTACCTTCCATTCGGTATTGATAGCGCACGTTTTCCACGTTGTCGAGGTCGACGCAACAGTATTGGATGTTGAAATCGTTTTCGTCATGGTCGAGGACAATGGTGTCGGAGAATGATAACATTTGCTTCAGCACATGCGAGGACTCAACGTCTTGTTTTACACCCTTGATGTAAAGTTGGTCAAGAAAAACCTTAGGATCGGACGGCACTTCTAAGGTTTTGTTGACGTTGAACCTAAAGAAACCGTTGTTAGAGCCGACGTACAGGTATTCTCCGTTTCGGAATATAGCTGCAGGAGAGAATGCGTGTCCGCAGAGGTCGCTTTGCATATTAAAACGGTAGGAGGTGCTGTCTGTTGGGTTTATTTTGATGATTTCATTGGCAGAGGTAACCCAGAGGTTGTGATTAATGTCTTCGCAGATGGCATAGAGGTTCAGAGGCAGCTTGTACGCCTTTGTCTCGTTGATGAAGGTTTGGTTTGTCTCATCTAAACGGAAAAGGCCGTTGTTAGCGGTTATGAAATGGATGTTTCCTTTTGAATCTTCCATTGACATGCGAACCTCGTTTTGTAGCCTTTCGGAGGTGATTTCTTCTATTGGAAATTGATGGATAATGCCATCTTTGTAGCAGACAACGCCCTCGCTGGTGCAGAGCCAGATACGTCCTTTTGAGTCTTTCATCAGGTGTCGTGTCCACTGGGGTGTGAGCAGCGAGAAGATTTTTTCATTACAGTTGTAGCGATTGTCTATTTTATCAGTACGGGTGTCCAAACGACAGATACCACCTCCGTCGGTAGCGATCCAGACGTATGGAGTGTCTACTAAAACGTCACGCAGTCGGTTGGATGTGAGTCCGTTCTTGTCGTTGGGGTTGTAGTCGTATGACTTTATTGCATGCGTTTTCGAATCGTAGTAGAAGAGGCAATGATTCTCGTTTCCCCATGTAGCAACCCAGTATTTATTAGGTTGAGAAGCTTTGTGAATATCAAGGATAACATTACCGAAAAGGGGGTTTACAGTGAATTTAGCCCGTCCTTTGTTGAATTCTAAAACGTTGATGCCTCCGCCATCCGTACCGATGATAGGTGTGCCGTTGTCTTCCTCGAAGCAGGTGACGGCATTGTGGGAGAGAGAATGTTTGACTCCCTCTAATTTTTTATAAAGACGAAAAGCGTCCACGTTTCGGTTGTAGAGGAATAGCCAATAGTGGTGGCTTCCGAGCCAGATGTTATGTTCGTGGTCTTCGCATATACAACTGACAGTCAATTGTCTAACACCAGATGGATAAAAGAAAATGGGATGAGCAAAATCTTTTTGCTCGAGATTGTATTCAATCAGTCTACCATTAATAGAGCCGATCCATACGTTGTGTCGAGAATCTTCAAAAAGAGAGTACACATTATTGTTCTCAAAATAGTAAGGATGTGTTTTATTTGTAAATATTTGATAATCAGATGTTTTTATATCGTATATAATCAAACCTTGATCGTCTGTACCGATGAATAGTTTTCGGTCTGAAGTGACCAATAAGGTTCGGATATGGTTTAGGTTGTATGTTTTGTTATTGTTGCATAAAGGGATTTTCTCTAATGCTCGTGTTTTTTTGTCGAATTTAACCAGTCCATCGTTGTCGTTTCCAAGCCATATACAATCTTTGTCTACGGCTAAGCTTTGGGTTCCCGTCATTGGAAACACTTCAAAGACTTCACCTTTTGGATTGAGATGGATCAGTTCGAAATAGTTGGCAGTCCAAAGAGAGCCGTCTTTATCTTCTTGAATGTCAATGAAAGAGCTGATGGTTAATTTGGAGTCGTCAATACGGAGAAATCCGTCGGTGTGTTTATTGTGGAGGATGAGGCCGTTGTCTGTGCAGATCCAAAGTCGTTTTTGCGAGTCGTATAGAAGTTTGGTGCAGTTGTTGTTCGGGATAGAGTTGCAGTTGTTTTTATTTTGAATAAATTGTTCGTATTCGTATCCATTGAAGCGATAAAGTCCGTTTTCTGTGGCAATCCAAAGGATTCCGTATTCATCTTCTGCGATGCTGTTGATGTTGTAGTAGGGTGTGTACGACTGCGTTCGAAAGGGGGTAAACCTCGAAGTCGTTCTCATTGCTGTTGCTACAGCGCACGAAAGTATCAATATAAGCGTGTAATAAATGCGCGTCATAATACTGTTATGTCAGGAAACTATATACAAATAAGGTGGTGCAAAGGTAAGAGAAAGAAACTGATTATTAGGAAAAAATATTTGTAATTTTGCGCAAATAGTGTGTAAATGTGTAATCAGAGAAATTTGTGTCGGGAATGGGTGCTTTGTTTATTCGTAATGTAAAGTTGAATGGAGTTCGGACGAATATCCGAATATCAGGCAATCGTTTTTCGGAAATTGGCATGTCAATTTTTCCTTTTCAAGACGAAGAGGTGATTGAGGCGGAGGGATTCGCTGTTGTGCCTCCTTTCTACAATGGTCATACTCATGCGGCGATGACGTTATTGCGAGGTTATGCTGATGATATGGAGCTGTTCACTTGGCTCAACGACCATATATGGCCGTTAGAAGCCAAACTAACGCCAGAAGACATCTATGCGGGTAGTCGGTTGGCCATCTTGGAGATGATTAAGAGCGGAACGGTCTTTTTCAATGATATGTATGATTTTATGCCGGAGACATTCCGTGCGGCGGAAGAGATGGGCATCCGTGCCGTCTTAGGTGTTCCTTTTATGGATTGGATGGGGGAAGAGGGTGTTTCGGATCGTATGAGATCTGTTGAAAAGTATCATGGAAAATCGGCGAGGGTGAGAGTGGCAGTTGCGCCTCACGCCCCCTATACGGTGAGTGAGCCGTTGTGGATCCGTTGTTCAGAGGAGTCGAAAAAATTAGGTGTGCCACTCCATTTCCATTTGTCGGAGACGGCAAAGGAGGTGAGTGATTGCAAGGCTGCGAATGGGTTAACCCCTGTTCGTTGGTTGGACAAGCTGGGAGTTTTAGGTCCGAATTGCGTGGCGGCTCATGTGGTGCATGTCGATGAGGAGGAGATGGATATACTGAAGAAACGTAACGTAGCGATCGTCCATAATCCTGTTTCTAACATGAAGCTTTCGTCGGGCTATTTCAAAATGAAGCCGATGTTAGACAAAGGATTGAGAGTGTTGATTGGAACGGATGGATGTTCATCCAACAATAATTTGGATATGCAAGAGGAGGCGAAGTTTGCGTCCATGATGGCAAAATGCAACTATGGTCCGGAGACGTTCCCCGTGAAGCAAGTTTTACATAGTTGCACCCTTGAAGGGGCGAATGTCTTTGGTGTGGATGGTGGCGAGATAGCGGTTGGGAAATTGGCAGACGCGTTGCTCGTCAGTCTTGACAACGAGCGTTTCGTTCCTAATCATTGTTTTGAGTCGAATTGGATTTATGCATCTACTTGCGAAGCCATTGACACGATGATTTGCGATGGGAAAGTGATTATGAGGCATCGAAAAGTGGAAGGAGAGGAGGAAATTCTCGCACAAGCGAAAGAGAGATGTGAAATGCTTTTGTGTAGAAAAATCAAATAATAAAAGAAAAATATAAACAAAACAAATATAATAGAATTATATGAAGGAATTATTATTCTCCATTAAAGATATGTTAATAAACATTGGGATTCTTCGTGGAGATGAAAGTACGCAAGATAGTCTTATTTCAATTCTTTTGATTGCGATAGTTGCTTGGTTGTGTGATCTTATTTGTCGACGTGTTGCCTTGTTGTTATTACACCTCCATGCGAAGATTAAGAAGCGGTCGAAAGAAGATTCTGAGCAATATAGGAAATTGTTGTCGTCTGTGGCTGCGATTATACCTGCTGTGTTGATTAACATTCTTTTGCCGTTGGCGTTAGACCAAGATTCGAGTCTGCATAATTGGATTGAGCGTTTGTGCAATGTCTATATTGTGGTGATGACGACGATGTTCCTTTGCAAACTGTTAGATTTTGTTTATTCGGAATATGTCAGGAAGAAAGTTAAAAATTTGCCGATTAACATCATCTTTCAGATAATCAAATATATTCTGATTATCATTGCGTTGATTATCTCGTTTAGTGTTATTTTAGATAAATCGCCAAACACGTTGCTCACTGGAGTTGGAGCCTCTGCGGCTGTCTTGTCTTTGGTCTATAAAGACACGTTGGTGGGATTGGTGTCTGGGATACAGTTGATGGGGAATAAAATGCTTGCGGTGGGCGATTGGATTACGGTGCCGAAATGCAATGCAGATGGTATTGTCCGTGAGATCACCCTCAACACGGTAAAGATTGAGAATTGGGATAAGACAACGGTCACGGTTCCTCCCTCTACCCTTTTGAGCGATTCGTTCCAAAATTGGAGGACAATGCGGGAGTCGGGTCGTCGTCGTGTGAAACGCGCCATAAACATAGACATGCACAGTATTCGCTTCTGCACGCCTGAGGAAATTGCGAAATACAGAAAAATAGAATTCTTAAAGCCCTTTTTTGAAGTCTATGATAAAAAGAACAATGTGAATAAGGAGGAAGGTATCGAAGCGAAGACGTTGGAGAATTTTGATCCAATAGCCGAGGGTGCGAAAGGTTGTCAAGAATCTATCAATAATCTACAATTGTTCACCGCCTATTTGGAGCAGTACATGAGATCGTTGCCGGTTTTTTGTGGGGATTGCGATAATTTCATTCGTCAGCTGGCTCCGAATGAGAATGGCTTGCCGTTGGAGATTTATTTTTTCAGCAGTGAGATACGATGGGCAAAATATGAGAAAATTCAGTCAGACGTGTTGGCGTATGTCTTGGCCGCAGTCAACTATTTTGACTTGTCTGTTCTACAACGCTGTACGGGAAATGTTGACGAAAAAAGGAAATGATTTTAATTTGCTAACAAATCATACGCAATAATGATTTCTTTTAATCGTAAGAATAGAGGTATGTTAAAATTTAAAGAGTATGGTAATTAGGAAAGTACAGCAGATAGTAGCGTTATTGACGTGTGTTTTGATATTTGTCGCAGTGGCAATCCAGCATAACCAGAAGGTGATGGGAGTTGAGTTGAATGAGGATGCGTTGGATGCGGAGTCGCCTCAGGTTGTTCAGGTTAGCAATGATACGATTTCAACGGAAGCGGACGGGACGGTAGTGGTAAACACGATGCCTTTGGGAAAAGAAAAAAAAATCGTTGGGTATGCGGGATTTGTGCCGTTGAAGATATATGTCAAGGATGGTGTTGTACAGAAAGTAGAGGCGTTGGAGAATAGTGAGACGCCAGATTTTTTCAACAATGCGATGTCTATCATAGATAGTTGGAATGGCAAGACAGTGGACGAGGCTTTGGCTTTGAAGGTAGATGCTGTTTCTGGAGCTACGCTCTCGTCTAATGCGATTAAAAAAAATGTGAAAGCAGGGTTGCAATACCTTCAACCGACGTTAGCTTCTGCTGATGAAAGTGAGGTGGCTTTTGGGGCGAAGGATATTGCGGCATTGTTCGTCGTGTTACTTTCTGTGATAGTGCCGTTATTTGTGAAAAACCGCAAGATACGTATTGTGCAGTTGGTTTTAAATGTTGTGGTGTTGGGCTTGTGGAGTGGCACGTTTCTCTCCTACTCGCTGCTTGTCAACTATTTTGAGAATGGATTTTACTCGTTGGTGACGGTTGTTCCGATTATTATGTTTATCGCAGCCTTTGTATTTCCTTTGTTTGGGAAGAAGAGCCATTATTGTATGCAAGTATGCCCATTTGGGTCTGCGCAGGAGTTGGTGGGACTGCCCTGCAAGAAAAAGTTAAAATTAGGGGCGCAGACGCTGAAGGTGTTGGATGGTTTCCGTAAGGTGCTTTGGGCAGTCTTACTGTTGCTATTAATCACAGGCGTTTATTCGGAGTGGATGAACTATGAGTTGTTTACTGCATTTATGTTCCAGTCGGCTTCGATAGGGGTGGAGATTGCGGCAGTGTTGTTCTTAGTTTTATCCATCTTTGTGCCACGTCCTTATTGTCGCTTTGTCTGTCCGATGGGTACGATGACGAAAGTAGTCTGTGAGGCATAGAGAAGTGTGAATTCAATTAAAAATCATTAAACTATCCAAATGATATGAAAATTTCAATTCTATTAAATGTTGTATTGGTATTGGCAGTTGTAATTTTGTCTGTCAGGTTGATTAAGCGACCAAGTTGTGAAGCATCTGAAGTGAAGAGTGCAAATGTTGAGGCTCAGCATGAGTCTGTGTCAAGTGATGCTCAAAATGCTGATTTCAAGGATGTTGATTTTAAAACAGATTTTGATGTCAATCCATTCAATTTCTTCACAGGCGATGGTTTGTTGTTATGTGCGGGCGACAGTGTGTCAAGCAATGCGATGACGATTGGGTGGGGAGGTTTAGGTACACTCTGTGGCAAGTCTGTAGCCACTGTTTATGTGCGTAATGGCAGATACACATACGGATTTATGGAGAAGAGTAAGTATTTTACAATTATGTCCTTTAGTGATAAGAATGTGCTTCACTATATGGGAACGAAGAGCGGACGCGATGGCGACAAAGCGGCGGCGTTGGGTCTTCATGTATTATATACGGAGAATGGAACACCTTATTACGCGGAGGCGGATATGGTGATGGAGTGTCGTACAATGTATGATCATCTTTATACCCCATTAGACTTCCGTGATGACGTGCCAGTAGAGATGTATAAAAATGGTGCCGCAGATGGGGGAATCCATGCAGAGTATATTGGAGAGGTGGTAAAAGTGATTAAGAAATAGACTAAGGGTTAACGATGACGATCCTTAAGAAACAAGTAGAATATGGCAAGTGAGATTGTATTAATAAACATACATGGTGATGATAGGCCCTGGGTAACAGCCTCTATCACAGAGATTTTAGGCAGATACAACGCTAAGATTTTGGATATTGGACAGGCGGATATTCATCATACCTTGTCGTTAGGTTTTTTGGTACAGATAGATGACAATGCGCAGACGGGTTCTATCTTCAAGGACATACTTTTCAAGTGTTACGAATTGGACGTGCAGGTGCATTTCACACCGATTTCGCTTGATGAGTATGGCGATTGGGTGGCGCGACAAGGGAAAGGTCGTTATGTCGTAACAATGTTGGGGCATGTGATTACGGCGCGTCAGATGTCGTTAGTGGCAAAGGCGGTGGCAGAACAGTCGATGAACATTGACTCTATCAAGCGTTTGACAGGTCGTCCGTCGCTAAGCGACGACTATGAGCATGAGCGTTCTTGCGTGGAGTTTTCCGTACGAGGAGACGACATTGACAAGGGGAGGTTGAGTGCCAAGTTCATGGAGATTTCAGCCCAAGAGAATGTAGATATCTCATTTCAGAAAGATGACTTGTACCGTCGCAATCGTCGTTTGGTTTGTTTTGATATGGATTCTACTTTGATTAAGACGGAGGTGATAGACGAGTTGGCAGATCGTGCGGGTGTGGGCGAGGAGGTGCGTAAAATTACCGAGTCGGCTATGCGAGGTGAGATAGATTTCAAAGAGAGCTTCACGCGCAGGGTGGCTTTGTTGAAAGGGTTGGACGAATCTGTTATGCGCGAGATAGCCGAGAATCTGCCCATAATGGATGGAGCGGATCGATTGATGATGGTGTTGAAAAAATGCGGATTCAAGATTGCCATTCTGTCGGGAGGATTCACCTACTTTGGCAAGTATTTGCAGAACCGTTTCGGGGTGGACTACGTCTATGCAAACCAATTAGAAATTAAGGGAGGAAAGTTGACGGGTCGCTATGTAGGCGACATTGTTGATGGCAAACGCAAGGCAGAGTTGCTTAATCTCATTGCTCAAGTCGAGAAAATAGATTTGGAGCAGGTGATAGCCGTGGGAGATGGAGCCAATGATTTGCCAATGCTCAACCTTGTAGGCTTAGGTATTGCTTTCCATGCCAAGCCAAAAGTGAAAGCCAACGCCCAGCAATCTATCTCCACGATAGGATTAGACGGTATTCTGTATTTCTTGGGATTCAGGGATGTGCATGTGGATGCGCTGTAAAAGAATATTCTAAGAATTGCAAGATAATCACACTAAATCGCATAAAAAAAGTGAGATAAAGTGTGATTATCTCACATATTATGGTTTTCATCTGAATTTCTATCGTAAGATTACAATAAAATTCGGATGGTAGACAACACCTTTTTCTCCTCATATTAATTGCTTTTTCTCCCTTTTAATGCTACATTTGCCCTGATAAGATTAAGTGTAACTATAAATTAAAATCTATGTCTGTTAACAAAGTCATTTTGGTTGGCAATGTGGGCAAAGACCCAGAAGTGAGGTATGTCGAAAAAGATGTGCCAGTAGCGAATTTTACTTTAGCTACGAGTGAAAGAGGTTTTAAACGTCAGGATGGTTCGGAAGTGGCAGAACGCACGGAATGGCATAACATCGTCGTATGGCGGGGATTGGCAAAGGTGGTTGAATCGTATGTCCGTAAGGGAACGCAGATTTATGTAGAGGGGAAGTTGCGCACACGGTCGTGGACAGACCAGAATAATGTAACTCGCTATATCACAGAGGTGGTAGCAGACCAGTTGCAGTTGCTGGGTAAGAAGCCAGAAGGCGGTGTCGCACCATTGGCAACTCCACAGGAGACGAACAATAATGTACCGTTGCCATCGGCACCTCCTGTAGAGGAGATGGTGGATGATTTGCCTTTTTAAAAGAGCAATCTATTGTTTAAATAATTTGTTATATTTGCAAGGACGGAAAAATTCCGTCCTTGTTTGTTTAACAAAATTATTATCACTTGGATATCCCGTTACCTATAGTTGACTCGGTGAGTCATTGGTTTGGTGCAAATAGCGCTGAAAGTACTGAAATGTATGTGATTTTGAGTGTACTCACTGTTTTCACCATCGTTTCTTTCATTTTTTTATCGTATATCGCCTATTTTGAGGCAGAGTTTTTTTCATTGTCTGCCAGCGAAATGGCGGAGGTGAAAATATCGAGTAATCCGAAGTTTAATCGGCTTAAGTCGTTGTCAGAGAATCCATTAAGGACATTAGGAAGCGTAATTGTGGCGCGTTATATCACGATTGCCTTTTCGTTGGTTATCGGTGTTTTCATTATCAGCACAATTTTAGAATTGACAGGCATTGGCAAGGGCTTGATATGTATCATCTCGTTGTTTGTCATGGTCAGTCTGCTGTTCATTTTCACGGAGTTCATCCCAGAGAAGATGGTGAAGAGAGAGAGTCCGTTTACTATTTGCCGGGGTGCGTCTATCGTGGCGGGGTTTGGGTGGTTTTTCCGTCCGTTTGTCAACAGGATGGTACATTCCACAGGCATAGTGGAGCGTCGTTTAGAGTCGCGCACACAGAGAAGTGCGGCCATTGACGATATATCTGACTCTCTGAACCTCAATGGTGCAGATACAGATGAGAAGGAGATGCTTCGGGGTATGTTGGAGTTTGGAAAGACGACGGTCGACGAGATTATGCAGCCTCGTGTCGATATTGTTGATATCGACTATGAAAGTGATTTTGAAACGGTGTTGAAGATAGTCCGCGAATCAGAATATTCTCGTCTGCCAGTCTATTGTGATTCTATCGACTATGTCAAAGGAATCCTCTACATTAAAGATTTCTTGCAATATACAGATCAGGGGAAAGAGTTTAAGTGGCAGGAACATATTCGTGACCCCTACTTTGTGCCAGAGCATAAAAAGATAGATGACCTTTTCAAGGAATTCCAAAAGAAGCATATTCACATGGCTATCGTTGTGGATGAGTTTGGAGGAACGGCGGGAATCGTAACGATGGAAGACATCATTGAGGTGATAGTAGGTGATATTTGTGATGAACACGATGAGGAGGAGACGCAGGTGACGCAGTTGACTAATCAGTCGTATTTATTGGATGGAAAACTTTTGTTGTCCGATTTCTATCGTATCGAAGATGTTGATAAAGAAGTATTTGAGTCTGTCGAGGGCGATGCCGATACGTTAGCAGGTTTAATATTAGAACTTAAGGGGTATATACCGGCGAAAGGCGAAACGATAGAGGTGGAGAACTATCTCTTCGAGATTGTATCGGCAGACAAAAGACGTATTCGAGAGGTGATTCTGACCATCAAAGAAGAAGAAAAAAGAAAAACGGAGGAGAAAAAGGCATGAAGCGTATGAGTATGTTGATTCGTTGTTGGTTGATGACCTTGGGATATGTTGTCATCGTAGCGTCTTGTAACAGCAGTGTGCCGAAACCTCGCGGGTATTTTCGCATTGAACTTCCTGAGAAAGAGTATGCCATGTATAGCCATGACCAGTTCCCTTGTCAGTTTGACTATCCAGAAAATGTGTCGAGTGTGCAGTTGAGTGGGTCTAATGTTGATTCTGCATGGATCAACATTGTCTATCCGTCCTATAAAGCGAAGATTTATTGCACCTATCGCACGTTGAATGGCAATTATCAGCAACTTTCAGAAGATTCGCGCAATCTGGTTTATAAGCCCCATACCGTGAAGGCGGATGCTATTATGGAGCAGGTCTATCTCAACGACGAGCATAAAGTTTATGGTGTATTATATGAGTTGAAAGGCAATACAGCGTCTAATATTCAGTTTGTAATGTCGGACAGCACGAAGCATTTTTTGCGAGGAGCACTTTATTTTGATGTGAACCCCAACAAAGATTCGCTCTCGCCTGTCGTAGATTATATTCGGGAAGACATTGTACGCCTTGTAGAGACGTTAGAATGGAAATAAAAAAAGAGTAATGAAGAAAAGTGCGTTGATAAGGAAAATAGGGAGAGTGGCTTTCTTTGTGGGGGTCATCGCTGTAGTGTGCGTGCTTTCAGAGAAGTTTTTCTTTCGTTTAGACTTGACATCAGAAAAAAGATACACTTTGTCAGACAACACTAAACGGTTGTTGAGCAATTTAGACAAAGAGATAGAGGTAGTCATCTATTTGGATGGAGACCTTAACTCAGGTTTTCTTCGTCTTCGAAAGGCGACTAAGGAATTATTAGACGAGTTTGATGCCTATGCAGGAAAGCGTGTGAAGTATCAGTTTGTCAACCCATCGGCGGGTTCGACCAACGAGGAGCGCCAGAAGAAATACGAGGAATTGGAAAAAAAAGGTATGCGAGGCATAATGGTCTACGACAAAGATGCTGAGGGGGAGTCTCGTCAGAAAGTCGTTTATCCATGGGCAGAAGTCCATTTTGGAGACAAAACGAGAACGGTGAATTTGCTGAAAAACATACCGAATAAGTCGGGAGAAGAGAACTTGAATATTTCGATTGAATCATTGGAATATGAGGTGACGGACGTGTTGCGCATTTTGACTACCACAACAATACCCAAGGTGGCATTTTTGGAGGGACATGGTGAATTTGCCGAGCCTTTTGTCTACGATTTCACTCAGACCTTAAGTTATTACTATCAAGTAGATAGAGGAATCCTCTCGGGAACGGTTGGAGAATTGGATGGCTATGAGGCGGTGATTATCGCAGGACCAACGGAGAAGTTTTCAGAGAAAGACAAATATGTGTTAGATCAGTACATTATGAATGGAGGACGCGTGATGTGGCTGATTGATGGAGCCAGGATTTCGTTAGACAGCCTTTCGACCGCGTCGCAGACGATTGGAGTGGAGAACGATGTCAATCTGTCCGACCAATTATTCAAATATGGAGTTCGCGTAAATGCTGATCTGGTTCAAGATGTGCAGTGCGTGTTGATACCTGTCAACACGGCGCGTATGGGTGACAGTCCGAAGTACGAGCCAATGTCGTGGTATTATTCTCCGCTTATGTTAACCGTCCCTGTCCACCCTATTTCAAAGAATCTTGCTCCAGTCAAGACAGAGTTCGTCAGTTCGCTCAATTTTGTGAATAACAGCGAACAAATACAGAAGACTCCCCTACTTGTTTCCTCTACGGGAACGCATATTCAGAATATTCCGTCCATTGTCAGCATGGACATTGTCAATGTGGAGCAGAATGGTTATTATTTCAATCAGCACAATGTGATGGTGGGTGCGGTCTTAGAAGGCATATTTCCTTCCGTCTTTACCAATAGGATGGTGCCTCAGGGCGTGTTGGGTACTACAGAGATGCGTAATGAGAGCAAACCGACGAAAATGGTAGTTGTCACGGATGGCGATGTTATACGCAACGAGGTGCAAGGAAGCGGAGCGAAAGCCAACGTTTTGCCTTTAGGGTATGATAGATATATGAATCAGAAATTTGGCAACAGCGATTTCTTGTTGAACGCGGTCAATTACCTCACCGACGATGATGGGTGGCTGAATCTACGAGCCAGAGAGGTGCAGTTGAGGCTACTCAACAAGCCAGCGGTGATTGGTCAGCGGCGTTTTTGGCAGACGGTGAACATTGTCTTGCCATTGGTGTTTGTTGGTCTGTTCGGACTGATATTCACTTTTGTCAGGAAACGAAAATACACGAAATAAGAGGGAGCGACTGATTCCGGCATTGTTAATAACTTGTTAGAATTTCGTTTATAATTCGTTGAAAACACACATTGAGAAAGAGACGTTTCAGAAAATTCGTTTAGTTACCTTTGCAGATAAGGGGTGAAAGTCCTTTAAAAAAAGAGAAAATAAAATAAAAGTATATATATGAATTTTTCAGTATCAAGTGCCACTCTATTGACACATTTGCAGGCGATCAGTCGTGTGATTAATTCCAAGAACACGTTGCCTATTTTGGATAACTTCTTGTTTAATTTGCACGATGGAGTTTTGACGATTACCGCTGCCGATTTGGAGACTACAATGACGACGACCGTAGCTTTGAATAGTTCGGAAGGTTCTGGGCTTGTGGCTTTGTCTGCGAAGATTTTGATGGACACTTTGAAAGAGTTTTCAGACGAGCCGTTGAATTTTGACATCAACGACTCTAACTATATGATGAAAATCACGTCTGTCGCCAATAATGGAAAGTACGAGTTTATTGGTCAGAATGCAGATGAGTTTCCGAAGATGCGTGATTTAGACGAGAACAACTCGCGAATTACCATACCCTCCAATGTTTTGAATATGGGTATTACGGCAACGGCATTTGCCACGAGTGAGTCGGAAACACACCCTATCATGGGCGGAATCTATTTCGATATTACCACGGAAAACATTACTTTCGTTGCCACCGATGGTCGTAAATTGGTGCGTATCAAGAGTACATCTGCAAAGGGAGAGTCTAATAACTCTTTTGTTTTGCCTAAGAAACCTATCGCGCTTTTGAAAGCCATTCTTCCGAAAGAGTCGGGCGATGTTGAAGTGAGATTTGACTCAAAGAATGTCTACTTTAAACTGTCTGACTACCAGTTGGTATGTCGTTTGATTGAAGGTAATTATCCTAATTACAATGCGGTGATTCCGACGAATAATCCCAATAAGGCGGTGATAGAGAGAACAGCGTTGCTCAATGCGCTTCGTCGTGTTGCTGTGTATGCGAGCCAGTCTACTAACCTTGTGAAAATGGATTTTGAGAACAACCAGCTCACTTGTTCTGCTCAGGATTTCGATTTCTCCATTTCAGCTGAAGAGAGTTTGAGTTGTAGTTACGAGGGAGAACCGATAAAGATAGGTTTCAAGTGTTCTATCATGATAGATATGTTGAACAATTTGAATTCTGATAATATTGCCATGGAAATGTCTGATCCTGCGCGCGCAGGCTTGCTTTTGCCTTTAGAGCAGAGCGAAACTGAAGATGTTTTGATGCTTTTGATGCCAATGCAGTTGGCTGACTAATGATATAGCTAAGGACAGGTTGAAGAAATTCCTTTGACTTGTCCTTTTCTCATTTTTAAGGACTTAAACATTGAAAAGATGGAGTTGAATTTGAAGAAGCCAATCGTTTTCTTCGATTTAGAAACTACTGGACTAAATATCGTTACAGATAGAATCATTGAGCTTTCAATGATTAAAGTGATGCCGAATGGAGATCAAGAGGTCAAAACCAGAAGAGTAAAACCCGTAGATTTCGCAGGTGTCCAGATACCACTTTCTAAGGAGGTGATTGATTTGACACACATCACTGATGACGATTTGAAAGATCAACCAACTTTCAAAGAGATTGCGAAGTCGTTGGCTGAGTGGATAAAAGGATGTGATTTAGGTGGTTATAACTCAAATCGTTTTGATATTCCTTTGTTGGCAGAAGAGTTTATTCGTGCGGGTGTGGACATAGATTTGCGTAGAAGCAAATTTGTGGATGCGCAGGTTATCTTCAATAAGAAGGAACAGAGAACGCTTACTGCCGCATATAAGTTCTATTGCGACAAAGACTTAGAAGGGGCACATGGAGCGCAGGCGGATATCTTGGCCACCTACGAAGTGTTGAAGGCTCAGCTTGACCGTTACCCCGACTTGAAGAATGACATAGACTTTTTGGCAGAGTATTCTACCCATAACAATAATGTTGATTTCGCAGGCCGTTTCGTCTACAATGACAAGAAGGAGGAGATTGTGAATTTCGGAAAGTATAAAGGAAGGAAATTGGCAGAGGTACTGCTGACTGATCCTGGGTACTATAATTGGATGATGCAGAGTGATTTTACCCTGGACACTAAGCGAATGCTCACTCAGGTGAAGATAAAATATAATATTCGATAGAACGACGATTATGCCTAATCCTTATTTTCAATTTAAGCAATTCATTGTATATCAGAATAATTGCGCTATGAAAGTGGGGACGGATGGCGTTTTGTTAGGAGCATGGGCAAACGTCGGAGAGTCTAAGCGTATTTTAGACATTGGGACAGGTACGGGACTACTATCACTGATGGTTGCGCAACGCTCCTCAGCGCAAATTTTGGGGATTGAGATAGACGGGTCTGCGGCTCAACAGGCGACAGAAAATGTTGAGAGAAGTGATTGGCGAGATAGGATTCAGATTAAGAATGTCTCTTTGCAGGAGTTCGCAGCGCAGACAGATGAAAGGTTTGATTTCGTCATTAGTAACCCTCCCTACTTTAATGGATCATTGAAGGCGGATAGTAAAGAGCGAACGATGGCGCGCCATACAGACACGCTCTCGTACGAGGTTTTGTTAAAGTCAGCTTCAATGTTACTGACGGAGGAGGGCTTTTTTGCTGTCGTTCTTCCCTATTCTGAGAAAGAAAGATTTTTTTCTATTGCATCAACGCACAATTTGTATACACATCGGGTCGTTGAGGTCTACCCTACCCCAAAGTCAATGCCCAAACGAATTCTTGCTGAGTTTTCAAGGCAAAAGGCAGATTGCGAGGTCAAAAAGTTGGTTATTGAGAGTGCTGGTCGCCATCAGTATTCTGAGGAGTATGTGCAACTGACGAAGGACTATTATCTGAATATGTGATTCATCGACCCATTCCATTCAATTTTCTGGGGCGATAATGTTTTTGTCTTTTATAGAGTAAGACGTCTCAAACACTTATGAAAATTTTCTAATAAGTCGACGTTTATCTCCACAGTTTTTTCTCTACCATGTTTTGAAAGGTTTAACGGCCAGATTGGCATTGGTGTATCGTTTGTCTGCCGATACTTCTTCTCCGATCCAGGAAGGTTTTTCAAAAGGTTGGTCTTCACTTTTCAGTTCAATTTCTGCAACGACGAGACCTTCATTGTCTCCTAAGAATTCATCGACTTCCCATACGTTGCCTGCGAAAGGGATTTTGTAGCGGTATTTTTCAATCGCTTTAGTTTTGGCAATGGTGAATAGTTTTTCGGCATCTTCCAATGGAATGTCATATTCAAATTCCATACGAGAGATGTTATGGGCTTTGCTCTTGATGGTAAGTTTCGCTTTATAGCCCTCGATGCGCACGCGAACGGTGTTTCCTCCTTTCTCGTTTAGGTAGGCTTGTTTGTAACGAACGCCGACGGCGAGGCCTTTCCATGAATTGTCTTTCAGAAGATATTTACGTTCAATTTCTATATTCATTTTCCAACTTTAATAAACATCACGAAGTTAGGCATTTCATCTTTAATTTAGTAAATTTGCCGACCAAACTAATTGTTTTTTGCTAAATAATATGGAGAATAAAGAGCAACAAGAAGAGATGAATATCTTTCAAGTGATGAGTCGGGTTGGACGTGCCTTTGGTGGGTTCTTCAAGTCGGTGTTGTCCTATATTGGCGAGTTTTGTCGCATGATTTACAGATATAAAATCGTTTTCCTTATCTTGTTTGTATTTGCGGTGGGAAGTCTCGCATTATATCTAAGACGAGAGTCGAAAGCGTCATATGCACAGATGCATGTTGTGATCAATGATGGCAATATGTTCGTTTATGAGAATTTGATCAATCAACTCAATGGATATTTGGTAACTCATCAGGCGGAAGGTTTGGCAGATGCACTTGGGGTTACCTCTGAATTGGCATCTAAATTGCAGGGTTTCAGATATAAACACGTTATTGATGAAAATAAAGACAGTATTGCAGATTGGGTTGATTATATGGATGCGGTGAATTGTGGCGATTCAATAGTGATGAAAAACCAGTTCATCCTTCAGGTGAGGATGACATCGCTTGATGATTGTGCTGAGGTGCAGAAAAGTTTGGTCTCTTATTTTTCTAAGAATGATTATTTAGCTTCTTTGAACATTGCACGATTGGCTTCATTGGAGGAGCGCGAATGGATGTTCCACAATGCGTTGCTCAATGTCGATAGTCTTCAGAAAGTTGATTTCTTCAGCAAAGATCCTCATTACAAGATGGAGTTTGCATCGAAAAAAGATGAAGAAAAGCCATTGTTGACGACGAAGCGGGAAATGTATTACGACCATCTGAAGAATCTCTTTGATATCAATGAGAAGATTGCTGTTGATCTTTCTGCGAATTTAGAGGTAGTTACGATTGTATCAGATTTACAACCTTGCAGGGTTTATGGTCTCGCCGATTATTCGTATGTTATGTTCGTAAAGTCGCCTACTGGAAAGGTGATAATCGGTGTCGTTTTAGTTGTGCTTATCATCATTTTCTACGACAAAAGAAAAAGCATTTTGAAATATTTGAAGGAGGAAGATTAAAGAACGCCACGAGTGTAAACGTATATAACAGAAAAGGTATAAGGGGGGGATGTGTCTATGATGCATCCCCTTTGGCATTTCTGACCTCTGTTGAGGCTACTCTACTCTTCTTTCCAGTTTACCAAATAGAGTTTTTGGGTAGCACGGGTAAAAGCAGTGTAGAGCCAACGCAGGTGTTCCTTTCCTAACATTTCTTCGGTGACGTAACCCTGATCGAGAAAGACGGTGTTCCATTGTCCTCCTTGCGCTTTATGGCAGGTGATTGCGTATGCGAATTTTACCTGCAAGGCGTTCAACCATGGGTCTTCGCACATTTTCTTATAACGTTCTCGTTTATTGCCAATATGCATATAGTCTTCTTGCACAGCGTTATAGAGGCGGTCGCTTTCTTCGCGTGTTAGAGAGGGTGATTCGCTATGGAGTGTGTCTAAGAGGATGCGAACTTCAAGGTCTATATCGTAGTCTGAAAATTCTAAAATGACGTCGGCAAAGTGGAATCCGTACATCTCGTAGGTGTGTCGGATTCGTTGTAGTCGGGCGATGTCTCCGTTTGCTACAAAGTCAAGTTTCCCCTCCGTCTGCTTTGACCAAAAGTAATTGTTTTTCACCACCATCAGAAGGTCTCCCGAAGAGAGTTCTTCCTCTCGGTAGAGTATTCTGTTGCGAATGCCGTTATTGAAAATATTGGCTCTTTTGTTAGATTTTGAAACTACGATTACATCGTCGTAGCCACAACGGCTATAGGAGGAAGAAATCTCTTCAATGAGTTCCTCACCCGATACTTTTCGCACATCGGGGTAGTTGAAATCAACTTTTGGAAAGTCGGCGAACTGTTCTTCAGAGATAAGTTGCCGCAAATGAGTGGCATTCTTTAAAATTCCTGATTCATGCGTCTGTCGGACGACATCGGTGAGTTCGAAGGTGATGGTTTGAAGGTAAGAGCCACGATAGAAATTAGGGTCGAGAGCAGGACTGATTTCTTGTCCGATAGGTGGTAGTTGCGCAGAGTCGCCCACCAAAATGAGACGACAGCCTTCTGTTCCGTAGACGAAACTGATGAGGTCGTCGAGCAAGTGTCCAGAACCGAACATACCTTCATTGTAGTTGGAGATCATTGAAGCCTCGTCAACGATGAAGAGAGTATGTTTGTTGAGGTTGATGTTGAGCGAGAAAGCTCCATACTGCTCTCCCACTGTTTTTTGTCGGTATATTTTTTTATGGATAGTGAAGGCGGGGTGGTTGGAGTAATTTGCAAGCACTTTAGCCGCACGTCCCGTAGGTGCAAGCAGTTGAACGGGTTGGTTAAGGTCGTCCATGGTACGAATCAAGGCACTGACGATGGAAGTCTTACCTGTACCCGCGTAGCCACGAAGTATGAAGATAGTGTCGTGCGAAAACTGAACGAAATCAGCCAATTCGTACAAAAGTTGCTCTTGTTGCGCTGTTGGCGTATGAGGGAACTTTGATTTTATATTGTCGAGAAAAAAATTATTAATCATAATGCAAAAATAAAGTGAAACTAAAAGCAATCGGTTAAAAGGTTTTTTCTATTTTTGTACAATCTGAGTGAAAAAGCACTTTTTAGAATTTCAAAGTTGTAGAGAAACAAAAAAAATAAAAATAGAGATATGAGAATCGCATCTAAAGTCTTATTGGTGTTGACTTCTATCATGTTGGCATATATGTGCTATAGAAGTATATTGAACCCAATTGAGTTTGAGAAGGAAAAGTCAGTTCGAGACAAAGCCGTAATCGCAAGATTGGTAGACATTCGTAAAGCGCAGATTGCTTACAAAGAGTCTAAGGGTGTTTACACAAACAGTTTTGACACTCTTTTGAATTTCGTAAAGAACGACCAAATTATGAGAATCTCCAAGAAAGGTGAGTTGACAGACCAGCAGTTGGAGAAGGGTATGACAGAAGAGATTGCTTTGAATTTGACGGAGGAAGAGGCTCCTAAGTATGGAATTGAAGACTACTATGCGTTCAAGGAGAATTTCCGTCGAGACACTTCGTATATTAGTGTATTAGAGAGCGTTTTCGGAGCAGGTTACAACGTAGATTCTATGTCGTACGTTCCTTTCACTGGAGGCAAGAAATTTGAAATGGAGACTGGAGAAAATACAACTAAGTCTGGTATCGTGATTCCTTTGTTTGAGGCTCGCACGCCATATAAGGTTTATTTGGATGGCTTGAATAAGCAAGAGATTGTGAACTTGACAAAGAAAGCGACTGCTCTTGGCAAGTATGAAGGTTTGAAGGTGGGTGATATCTACAGTCCTAATAACAACGCTGGTAACTGGGAGTAATATAATTCATTATATGATAGAGGTATCAGACACATCGTTTGATTTGTCCAACGCTTTAACGTATACATTATCCATTCGGCTTATACCGAGTGGATTTTGTTTTTCTTTCTTTGACAGTGAAAAAAGATTGGTTCGTTATGTAGAAATAGGAGAAGACAAAGTCAAGGATGAGGAATTTCTGCAAAAACGTTATGCTTCTGTCTTCTACTTGGTCGACTCCAACCGTTATACGTTGTTGCCCGTCCCTGCATTTCAGAAAGAGAATCAGACGCTCTTTTGGAATCTGAATTTCGGAAGATTGGAGTCTGATGAGGAATTACGATATGACGAGGTGAGGTTAACAGGCATTGTTAACTTGTATGCGGTGAAGAAGAGAGAATGGGAGCAGGTTTCAGCGTTGTTTACGGAGCAAAAGGTTCGTTGCGTTCATCGACAAAGTGCGCAGATGACGATAGCAGTGATGCGCAATAAGCAAGCCAATCGTCGTCAGCTTTTCGTCTATATGAGAGAGAAGGAGTTTGATGTTTTGTTGTTGGATATGGGACAAGTGATTTTGGCAAACACCTTCACTTATCGGAATACGAACGATTTTTTATATTTCACGCTGAATGTTTTCAATCAGTTGAGAATAGATCCTTTCAATACGGAGGTATGTATCAATGGTTCAGAGAGTGGGGTGGAGACGGAACAGTTGTCAAAATATATAGAAAAAGTGAGAGACGATAATTTCTTGCAGAAGGAGTTGCCGACCGCGATTGTGAAATCGTCGTCATCGAGTGTGATGATAAAAAAAGCATCAACGTTGATAAATTTGCCTTTTTCTGTAAATTAGTTGCGAAAGAAATTTGTATGAGAATAGTAAGTGGAGAATTTAAGGGGAGGCATTTCTTCCCGCCGAAGAACTTAGCGGCTCGTCCGACGACGGATATTGCCAAGG
Source organism: Bacteroidaceae bacterium (assembly GCA_963619325.1). Classification (GTDB taxonomy): domain Bacteria; phylum Bacteroidota; class Bacteroidia; order Bacteroidales; family Paludibacteraceae; genus UBA1181. The sequence continues at coordinate 85,453 of CAVEVQ010000004.1, forward strand.
AGGGATTGTTTGACATATTGTCTCACCGCCTTGACATTGAAGACATTGCGGTGTATGATATGTTTGGAGGAACGGGTGGCATTAGTTTGGAGTTTGCCTCTCGGGGGTGCGAGCATGTCACGTTGACGGAGTTGAACAGTGTTAACTATGCGTTTATAAGGAAGGTGATAGATGAATTGAAAGTGAGTACGATTCAGACTTATAAGACGGATGCCTTCCGTTTTGTTCAGAATTCAAAGCAGAAATTCGATTTGGTGTTTGCCGACCCGCCGTATGATTTGCCCAAACTACCGGAGATACCTGATTTAATTTTTGAAAAGGAACTTTTGAATGAAGGAGGTATATTGATTTTGGAACACCCTAAGGAGTTTGATTTCTCTCAACATTCTCATTTCTCGGAGCATCGAAAGTATGGGCATGTCAATTTTTCATTTTTCAAATAATATTTGTAAGAGAGAATGTTGCAAACGCTTGAGTTAGAGAATATGCGCTTTCACGCTTGTCATGGTGTAATGTCGAATGAGCGGTTGGTTGGTGGGGAATATAGTGTGTCGTTCAAAATTATATATGACTTTGATAAGGCGCAGGAGAGTGATGATATGTATGATGCGATAGATTATGGCAATATCTATGAGATTGTGAAGAAAGAGATGATGCAGCCCAGCAAGTTGATTGAACGGGTGGCTCGTCGGGTGCAAGATGCTGTTTTGTCTGCTTATCCACAGATAGAGAAAATGGAGACGAAAGTGAGTAAGCATCGTCCACCCATTGAAGGTATTTTAGATTGTGCTTCTGTTGTTTTGCGATATAACAAATAGGAGGGGCAGGAAAAATGAGGTAAAAAAGAAAGGTCTCGCATCGTATGGATGTGAGGCCTTCCCTTTTATGACATATTGTAGTTTTACGAATTTTATACGTTAAAGCGAAAATGCATGATGTCGCCGTCTTGTCCGACATAGTCTTTCCCCTCGATAGCGATTTTCCCTGCTTCACGACAAGCTGCTTCGGAGCCGAGAGCAACGTAGTCGTTATATTTGATGACTTCAGCGCGGATAAATCCTTTTTCGAAATCGGTGTGGATGACGCCTGCACACTGAGGGGCTTTCATGCCGCGGTGGAAAGTCCAGGCGCGGGTTTCGTCAGACCCGGAGGTGAAGAATGTTTGAAGATCGAGCAGTTTGTAGGCGGCCTTGATAAGGCGAGACACGCCAGATTCTTCCAATCCAGCGGCTTCAAGGAACTCTTTACGTTCTTCGTAGGTTTCGAGTTCTGCGATGTCTGCCTCTGTGGCTGCTGCAACGATCAGCATTTCTGCCCCTTCTTCTTTGATTGCGTCAGCTACGGCTTGAGTGTACTTATTGCCGGACACTGCGCTGCTCTCGTCGACGTTGCAGACATAAAGAACAGGCTTGGTCGTGAGGAGAAAGAGATCTTTGGTGAGAGGCTTCTCCTCTTTGGTAAGTTCCACCACGCGAGCGGACTTTCCGTTGAGAAGAGCGGCTTGGTATCTTTGGAGGATTTCAAGTTGCGCTTTTGCTGTTTTGTCTCCACCTGTCTTAGCTTGTTTTTCAACTTTTGCGATGCGGCTTTCAATGGTCTCCAAGTCCTTCAACTGAAGTTCCATATCAATGATTTCTTTGTCTCGGACGGGGTTGACAGAGCCGTCGACGTGCGTTACGTTGTCATCGTCGAAGCAACGGAGAACATGTATGATGGCGTCAGTCTCGCGGATGTTAGCGAGAAATTTGTTGCCAAGTCCCTCTCCTTTGCTGGCACCTTTGACGAGGCCTGCAATGTCTACGATTTCGACGGTCGTAGGGATGATACGAGCAGGATGGTCTATTTCAGCAAGTTTGTTGAGACGATCATCGGGGACGGTGATCACGCCGACATTAGGTTCGATTGTGCAGAAAGGGAAATTGGCTGCCTGTGCCTTGGCGTTGGAGAGGCAGTTGAAAAGAGTAGACTTGCCTACGTTTGGAAGTCCGACGATACCACATTGTAGTGCCATTTTATCTGTGTTTATTTATAATCAATGAAAGCGTTTGCAAAGATAGCGTAAAAAAGTGAAATAAGAGTAGAAGAGAGAGTTTGGTAAAATAAATAGAATCTGCATAAAAAGTAAAAAAATGGCTTTTATATCCCCATAAATGGCTATAAGGAAGCGAAAAAATTACCAACAAATGGGGATTTCAAGAAAGGGAATAGGGTGTTAAATTTGTAGCGTTAAAAAGAAAGAAAAGTTACAAACCATAATAAACAAGAAAAAAAATGAGTAAAGTAGGAGTTTTCTTTGGTTCAAGTACAGGAGTTACGGAAGAGATCGCAGGAAGGATCGCAGAGAAGTTGAGTGCCGATGTTCATAACGTATCTGAGGCGGACAAAGCTATGGTTGAGGGTTACGATGCGTTGGTTTTGGGTAGTTCGACTTGGGGAAGTGGTGATTTGCAAGACGATTGGTATGATGGTATCAAAGTTTTCAAGGATGCTGATCTCAGTGGCAAGAAAATCGCTCTTTTTGGTTTAGGAGACAGCAGTTCCTTCAGCGACACATTCTGCGATGCGATAGGATTGATCTACAAAGATCTGCAAGGCAAAGGTGCTGAGTTTGTAGGATCGGTGTCAACAGATGGCTACACGTTTGATTCATCGGTGGCAGTAGAAGGCGACAAATTCGTTGGCTTGCCGTTGGACGAGGTTAACGAGTCGTACAAGACGGATGAGAGGATTGAAGCGTGGGTAAATTCATTGAACCTATAGGACAAGGACTCAGACGTAAATTATTGAAATGGCAATATAATGTTTTTCTTCATTCTATGAAATTACGTCTTTTTTAGTTTACAATTATGAAAAAAATAGCATTTGTGCCAGGGGAATTCAAGGTCTTAGCGAACCACATCTATGAATTCAAGAAAGGGGTGAGAAATTTGGTTCTTTACACATTAGATGTAAAGTATGCCGATATGGCATGTCAGCGGCTTGAGAGTCAAGAGATTGCGTATTTGAAGCAAGAGGTGAACGGGCAAAACGTGAACCTTTACTTTGGCGAGCCAGCGTGCTTGAACGTAATCAAGAGTTTCATCAATCGACCACTCAACCAATTGACCCCCGAGGAAGATTTCATATTAGGTGCATTGTTGGGGTACGACATCTGCAAGCAATGTACCCGGTTCTGCGAAAGAAAAAAAAGGTGCAACAAGGAAAACTCCCTTTCCGAGATTGCCTAAAGGACAAATTGCTAATCATATCATGATCTACCTTGCAGGAGGCTCCCTATTTGTTGGGGAGCCTTTTTTTGTCGGGAAAGACGGATGGAAATGCTACCTTTGCAGAAAATGAGTGCCTGAAGGCAATAACGTTTTGTGTACAGTAAATATTGAGAAAGGTGAAAAAAGTAAGATTCTTTTTGAAAGCAATGCTGTTGCTTTGCTTGGTGGTAAATTTTGCGGCATGTCGTGATGATAGTTCTGATGAGCAGATTGCGAACGATCAGGAATATGTCGATGATGTTCTAAGTAAGATGTCTCTTCATGAGAAGGTTGGTCAGATGTTTTGGATTCGCCCCGAATACCTCTTGGAAGATGTGGCATCAGGGAAACAAACGCCAACAACGGCAGATTGGCCTACGTTCAACGTGACGAGTTTGACTGCCGAAATGAAGGAATTGTACGAACAATATCCTGCAGGTGGCATTATCCTTTTCGCTCATAACTGTGTTGACCCCCAGCAGCTCAAGACATTTATGCCTCAACTTAAAGCGTTGAAAAATGCGCCTTTGCTCTGTATTGATGAGGAAGGTGGTCGTGTGGCACGACTTGCCAACAATGAAAAATTTGGTCTCAACAAATTTGAGAGCATGTCTTGGCTTTGCCAAAATGGTGGCGAATCTACTGTGTATAACGCAGCCTATTACATTGGTTCTTATCTCAAAGAATATGGATTTGACGTTGATTTTGCTCCTGTAGCGGACGTCAACAGCAACCCAGAAAATCCCATTATCGGTACGCGTTCGTTTAGTAGTAACCCGGACTCTGTCGGGATTATGGTATGTAGCTACCTTGATGGGTTGAGAGATAATGGCATTATTGGTTGCATCAAACATTTCCCTGGTCATGGAGACACTCAAAAAGACACTCACCTCGGTTATGCAGAAACTCAGAAAACTTGGGAGGAGATGCTCAAATGCGAGATCATTCCTTTCAGAAAAGGTATTCAACACGGAGTGGAGACAATCATGACCGCGCACATCACTACGCCCAACGTAGATGGTACGAATGTGCCATCCACTCTTTCAAGTGTTATTCTGCAAGATAAACTACGTACTGAGTTGGGATTTAACAATATAATCATTACGGATGCGATGGAGATGGGAGCTATCACGGCTCAATACACGCCAGAGGAGGCGGCTGTGAAGTGCATTCAGGCGGGTGTGGACGTAGTGCTGTGTGTCCATAGTTATAAAGTGGTATACGAGGCCGTTGTCTCTGCGGTCGAGAAGGGTACAATCACGGAGGAGAGAATCAACCAAAGTGTGCGTCGTATTCTTCTTCTCAAGAGACAACACGGCAAGATTTGATTAAGGTATAGAGACAACAATAAATGAGTAGGAGATTTTTATTGATGATAAAAATCTCCTACTCATTGCTTAAAAATCCCTATTCTTAGCGTCATCGGCTTAGTATTTTTGTTGTGTGTTAGAATGTAAAATTGATACCATGAAAAAACATAGAATTATGAAACATACGATACTATGCTTGTTATTGGCGTGTTGCTGTTTGTATATGCAAGCAGCGCGCAATATTGAGTGGCTTGACCGTGGACTTGTGGCTGTGAAGACGACGAATGGCGTTTTCCTCAGTTGGCGTGTACTTGGAACTGACCCTGCAGATATTGGATTCAATCTTTATCGTGATGGCACGAAGGTCAATTCTTCTCCTATCACTACTTGTTCGAACTATACAGACGTAAATGGTTCTACTTCATCTACTTATACGGTGAAGCCTGTGATTGACGGCATTGAGAATAGCGTTGGTGGAACTGCTAATGTATGGTCTTCGCAGTCGTTGACAATTAAGTTGAATCGTCCAACGTCGAGCAACTGCACTTATTCTCCTAATGATTGTAGTGTGGGTGATGTGGATGGAGATGGACAATGGGAAATCATCTTGAAATGGGATCCTTCTAATAGTCAAGATAATTCAAAGGGAGGGAAAACAGATAAAGTTTACTTAGACTGCTATGAGTTGGATGGTACGCAGCGTTGGCGTATTGACCTCGGCTACAACATTCGTGCAGGTGCGCACTACACTCAGTTTTTGGTGGGCGACTATAATGGAGATGGTAAAGCGGAAGTGGTTTGTAAGACGGCTCCTGGAACAAAGGATGGAAAGGGGAACTATTTGAGCAAAGGTCCCGCTGCCAGTGCCGATCATGGTCAGGTTTATCGTAATTCTAAAGGATATATATTAACGGGACCAGAATACCTGACTATCTTCAATGGATTAACGGGAGAGGAGATTTCAACGGTAGATTTCAATCCAGGTCGTGGGACGGTTAAGTCGTGGGGAGACTCATACGGAAATCGTGTTGATCGTTTTTTGGCAACGAATGCCTATTTAGGAAATGGCAACAATCCAAGTATTGTTTATGTGCGTGGTTATTATACTAGAATGGCAGTAACGGCATGGGATTTTAATGGTTCTACCCTCACTCAACGCTGGTATTATAATGCGCAGACAAGTGGGAAAGAGGGCTACGGACAAGGAAACCACAACTTGGCTTGCGGTGATGTCGACAATGATGGCTATGATGAGATTATTCATGGTGCGTGTGCGATTGATCACGATGGAAAATTTATGTACCGCACAGGTTTAGGGCATGGAGATGCCATGCATTTCGGTGATTTAAATCCAGACCGTGATGGTTTGGAGGTCTTCTGTGTGCATGAAGAGACTTCTGCCGCATACGGATATGAGTATCATGATGCCCGCACAGGTGAAATTCTTGGAGGGGCGAAGACGGGTACAGACAATGGTCGTGGTATCGCCGCAGATATTGATGCTTCTTCGAGAGGGTATGAGGCATGGTCTGGAGGGAATGGTAACGTTATTAAGTGTGATGGTACGGAGGGAGGTACGCGCAATGGGTTGTCGCAAAATTTTCGCCTCTATTGGGACGGTGACTTGCAAGACGAATTGATGGATGGTGGTTATACAGAAGATTTCACTATCACTAAATGGATTTCTAACAATAATGTAAGTACAATCTATACTCTGCCAGGGAAATCATGCAATACGACAAAACGAACGCCCAATCTCTCTGCTGATATTTTAGGTGATTGGCGTGAGGAGGTCATCTCTCACAATGGTGCTGACGAACTCTACATCACGACAACGGTTATTCCAACGGATTACAAAATGTACACGTTGATGCATGACCCTATCTATCGGAACGCTATCTCATGGCAAAACACAGCCTATAACCAACCTCCCCACCTTGGATTTTGGTTGGGTAGTGGTAAGTTCCCTACGCCAGATATCAATCTCGTCGGAGGAGATCAAGAGATTGTCGTACTTCCTCCTACATTAACAAAAAACGGAGGAGGAAGTTCTTCTCAAACAGTGGCTGTTGGTTCAAACATATCAGATTTCTCATTCGTGTGGGACAATGCCTCAACGGTGAAAATCTCGTGGGAGCCTTTTGTGCCAGAGGGTCTCACCGTGAAGATTGATGATGCCAACAAGCGTATCTCGTTCACAGGAGCATCTAATGTTAGTGGAAAATATACTTACAATATTACAACGATCAGTGGATATGAGACTGAAGCCTCAAAGTCGGGTACGCTCATTTTCGGTGATGGCACTTATCCCAAAGCTACTCTTCAGAAATGTGGTGGTGGCAGTTCTAAACAGTCAGTTCCTTTAGATTTTGCCATCTATAGTTTCTATTACAAGTGGAACTACGCCGAGACGGTAAGTGTTACATGGGAGCCAAGCACGCCAGAGGGTATTAACGTTGATATTGATAATGACAGCAAAGAGGTGCATTTTTCGGGTGGTGTTACTAACGCATCTGCTTGCGACCAGACTTTCAATTTCAAGGTCACAACAGTAGGAAACCCATCGGGTTTGGACAGTACAAAGACAGGAGTAATTACCGTCACTAAGACAAGTCATGTTTTCGAATGTTCTGCTACCAATGGTGATTGGGACGAAGGCACCTATTGGAATGACAACGCTGTTCCGACTGATTGTGACACTGCTTACTTGCGAATGGGCGAGGCAAACATTACTTCCGATATTCGTGCGTTGACTTATGTCGAGACGGATGGTATATTTAGAATGCGCGATAACGTGGCGGTCCGCGAGGTGCATTTTGTAGGGGGGCAATTGAAATCGTACACTAGCAACCCTGAGTTTCGACTCACGGCTTCTACGCTCTACTTTGATAGCGATACGAAAGTAACTGTTGGTTCTGTCGAGACTTCTCTCTTTAAAATTAATGGTACAATCAAGGGTGAAGGGAATGTGACCAAGGTAGGTGTCGGAATACTCTATCTTAATGCTTCTGCGGCAGATTTCTCTGGTAAGTGGTTGCAGACGGAGGGTACGTTGCAAGTAGTTAAGTCTGATGCTTTAGGAAAGACAGGTGTCGAAGTGGAAAAAGGGGCTACATTACAGATTGATGAAGCTAACACAACGGGTTCTCTGACTATGCAGTTGGGAGCAACCACAGTGTTGAATGCCAATCTTACCGTAAGTCATGCGGCTCTGGGCGATATGAAATTGCCGGCAGGAACATACACAGCCTCTGATTATCCGGATTTCCTCATAGGAACGGCTAATTTAATAGTTACGGTTGGTGAGTCTTCAACCTCTACTATAGAGATTGAGGCAGACGAAAAAGAGTTGTTTCTTGTCCCAAATCCTGCTAAGACAATCACGACGTTACAATTTTCTACGGACAATATAAGTAAATATGTGATTGATGTCATTGGTTTGACGGGGTCTGTTCTGAAGAGTGAGACAGGCATTGCGAATGAGGGACAAAATAGGGTGTGGATGGATGTGTCTGACCTTTCCGCTGGCATCTATTTAGTTATAGTGTCTTTGGAAGAAGAGGTAAAAGCTCTGAAGCTGATTGTTGAGTAAGGCGAGTAAGAATAAAATTTTCATGTAGGAAGTGGAGGTTGTCCGAGTTGGTCAGTCTCCACTTCTTGCTATTTTGTTTGATCAGGATGGTTGTTTCGCATAGAGAACACACATCCGCAATAGTCTTGTCGGTAGATTTGATGTTCGCGAGTGATGACAATCGAGCGCTCATAGCCTTTCTTTCTTTTGAAGTCAGAAGGAAGATGGCTTACATGGTAGATTTCTGACAATGATTCTCCTATCTCGTTGATTTTGTCTGCGTTTTTCTTCGGACTGATACTAAGCGTTGTCGTGAAATAGTCGCAATTGAATTTTTGTGCAAGATAGGCTGTTCGTTCCATCCGCAACCGATAGCATACGAAACAACGTTCACCTAACTCGGGTTCTTTCTCCAATCCTTTAACAGCTTCATAGAAGACTTTGGGATGATACTCACCCTCAATGAGGGTGATAGGATATTTAGTGTGCATTTCGCTGATTAGTCTGCGAAACTCCGAGAATCGATGGTCATATTCCTCTCGGGGAGCAATGTTTGGGTTGTAGAAAAAGGCAGTGATTTGGAAATGTTCTGATAAATATTCTAAGGTATAGCTACTGCATGGACCGCAACAGCAATGCAGCAGCAATGTCGGAGGTTCTTCTGATCCAGAGTAAGACGCAATCAGTCGGTCTAATGTTCTTTGATAGTTTATTCTATTCATTTCAAGCAATGTTTTCTAAATGTTTTTAGAAAATATTTTATCAGTCATCACAACCTCGTCCAGCTTGTCAAACGTCGTATCAATGAACGTATAGTTTGCCATTTTACTTGTGTCCACAGGCTGATAGCAAGGGTATTGCCTACGCACAAAACGCAGCTCGAACGCCAGCCGGA
>CAVEVQ010000005.1:0-84412 GCA_963619325.1 Bacteroidaceae bacterium
GCACGTGATTTGTAATCTCGGGGTCGTTGGTTCGAATCCGACAAGAGGCTCAAAAAGGATGTCTTTGAAGATGTCCTTTTTTTGTTTAATCCTGTAGTGTTAATACGTTTTTTGTGTTGCGTTTCATAAACTTTCCCTATAATCTGTAGAGAAACAACCATTTTGTGTGCTAAATTTGCAAATTGAAATTGAAAATAAGTAACAATAGTCTCGAAGATATGCTAACAGTAGAGAAAATCGGAGGAACCTCCATGTCGCAGTTCAAGGATGTCTTGAACAACATTATCATTGGTAATCATACCAACGAAAATATGTACAACCGTATTTTCGTTGTTTCTGCGTATAATAATGTGACAAACTGGTTGTTGGAACACAAGAAAACCGGTGAACCTGGTATTTATGTGAAGTTCCTTAACGATGATAATTATGAGGGTGCTTTGGATGAGCTATGCCAAAAGTTGATTGCACTCAATAGAAATTATGAAGAGATAAAGCTTGATCAAAAGGTGGCTGACGGGTTTATCATCAATCGTATTGAGCGAGCAAAAAACTATTTGAGGGCGATGCATAGTGTAGTTGCTTCTGGTTATGTTGATAGGAAAGACCTTTATTTGGCGGCTCGCGAGATACTTTCGTCTATCGGAGAGGCTCATTCCGCATTTAATTCGGTCAACATTATCAATAATAATGGTATCAATGCTACTTTTATCGATCTCTGCGGTTTTGATGATTCTGAGGCGTTGACGATCGACGAGCGTATCCACAAAGCGTTTAATGGAATTGACTTCTCTAAGACGCTTTGCGTGGCAACGGGTTACACAAAGGGAACGGAGGGCATCATGCGTGCGTTCGACCGTGGTTATTCAGAGGTCACGTTCTCAAAAATCGCCGTTGATGTTCACGCTGATGAGGCGGTTATTCATAAGGAGTTCCACCTCTCTTCCGCAGACCCTAAGTTGGTAGGCAAAGATAATTCTATCATAGTCGGCATGACCAACTTTATGGTGGCAGACCAGTTGGCGGATGTCGGTATGGAGGCTATCCATCCTAAGGCTTCTAAACCTTTGGAAATGGCAGGTATCAACATACGTATCAAGAATACTTTTGAACCCAATCACCCAGGAACGTTGATTTCAAAAAACTATGTGGCAGAAAAGCCTCGTATTGAAATCATCTCAGGAACGGATAAGGTCTTGGCGGTCGAGGTGCACGACCCGATGATGGTCGGTGAAGTTGGATTCGACCTTCGTATTATGCAAGTGTTTGAGAAGCATGGTGTCAGCTACATCTTGAAATCAACCAATGCTAATAGCATAACAATGGTTATTTGGGACAAGCCTAAGGCAAAAGGATTGATTAAGGAATTGTCAGAGAAATTCTATCAAGTAGAGGTCAAAGAGGTGGCTATCGTATGTTGTATGGGTACAAATATTGCACACCCAGGCTTCTTGTATAAGGCTGCTAAGACATTGTGTGACAATAATATCAATATTGAGTGCTTCGCTCAGTCGTTGCGTCAGGTAAACATGCAGTTCGTCATTGAACGTAAAGACTACTCTGCTGCAATCGTGGCATTGAACAATGCGTTATGTGTTGAGAAATAACGATAAAATATGAAATAAAGAAAACCGGGGTGGGGATGAGTGGTCTCGCCTCGGTTTTTTCACTTTGTGTATTTTACCTTAAAAAACCTTTGAACAATGATTGACTATTCAAAAGTGCCTTCCCCTGCGTATGTGGTCGATGAGGTTCGTCTTCGTAGAAATCTTAGTTTGATAAAGTCTGTAAAAGATCGTGCTGGCGTGGAAATCATTCTGGCTTTCAAGGCTTTTGCTCTATGGAAGGTTTTCCCGATTGTGAAAGAGTATATATCCTATTCCACGGCGAGTTCTCTTTCCGAGGCTCGTTTGGCGTACGAGAAGATGGGCAATTTGGCACATACTTATTCTCCAGCGTATACTGACGAGGAATTTTCCTCCATTGCGGCGTGCAGTAGCCATATCACCTTCAATTCACTGACTCAGTATGCTCATTTCTATGCGCAAACAAAGACGTTTGACCATCCTATTTCATGCGGTTTAAGGGTGAATCCGGAATTTTCCGATGTTGAGACAGATTTGTATAATCCATGTGCGCCAGGTTCGCGTTTAGGCGTAACGGTTGATAGGTTGGGCGACCGTCTGCCGGAAGGAATTGAAGGTCTACATTTCCATACGTTGTGTGAGTCAAGTTCGTATGATTTGGAAAAAACATTAAAAGTAGTTGAAGAGAAATTCTCAAAGTATTTTAATCAAATTAAGTGGATTAACTTCGGTGGCGGACATCTGATGACTTGGGCAGACTATGATACGGAACATCTGATATCTGTGCTGCAAGCATTTCGCAGTCGTTATCCATGGCTGAAAGTAATTATGGAGCCAGGGAGTGCTTTCGCTTGGCAATGTGGAGAATTAGTCGCTAAGGTTGTAGACATTGTTGAGAATCGCGGAATTAAGACAGCAATTCTAAACGTTTCGTTTGCATGCCACATGCCTGATTGTTTGGAAATGCCCTATCAACCTGCTATTTTAACTGCTAAAGAAGATGGCGCATTTACCTACCGTATGGGTGGAAATAGTTGTCTGTCTGGTGATTTTATTGGAGACTGGCGTTTCGATCATGAGTTGCGAGTAGGAGAGCAAATCGTGCTGATGGACATGATTCACTATACGACGGTAAAAACGACAATGTTTAATGGAGTAACTCATCCATCGTTGATGCTTTGGACAAAAGACAATCAATTGGTTGAGTTGAAAAGATTCGGCTACGAGGATTATCTAAACCGAATGTCGTAGAAATCAGAACTGCAAATCGTAAAAAAAAACTGTCCGCTAAATTTTCAAACTGAGTGAATTTTTAGCGGACAGTGGTGTATTTCGTTATTCGACGATAGAAATAGTCTTCATTATGCTTCTTGCGTTCTCAATTCCAACCTCGGTGGAGAGTGTATCAAGATAGCTTAAGTTTACTCCATAAACTCTTCCGTTTTCATATATCAAATAGATTTCTTGTGTTCCAGATGGAACATTCACCCCCATTTTCACGGTGAAATATCTTGCTTCATATCCATTCAATGACGTTGTCTCAAAATCAGTGATACTACCATCCTCATAATAATAACCCTCAAAAGCATCGAAGCAAGTCTCTTTATAGCCTTTCATGAAATTTTCAGCGTCACTCTGAGAAGATGGAACATAGTGAAACCTCATCAGATAAACCGCCGTAGGGAAGTAAACTGTGCCATTAGAATAGGTAACGCTATCCCCTTTGTATGCAAGACTTACACGGTTAAAAAGAAAATCTTTGTAGTAATCTCTGCTCTCTTCCGGACAAGTATCATTGTATTGGTTAGTCCACTCCCCTTTGGGGCAGATAGCAGTAATTCCATATCTACTGTCCACCTTTACATGAGTATCGTCCACTATTTCACTGGGGTCGCCTGTCTCATCTCCGTCTTTCTTACATGAATAGCATAGAAACAACGAAAGAGAGATTATTAAATATAAACATCTCTTCAACATAAAATATCTAATGATTACCTACTAAAAATATACTAAAAAAATTGTGCTCAAGATGAGATTCGAACTCACACGCCGTAACCGGCACTACCCCCTCAAAGTAGCGTGTCTACCAATTCCACCACCTAAGCATTTTGGATTTACCAATTTTCGTGGAGCGAAAAACGGGACTCGAACCCGCGACCCCAACCTTGGCAAGGTTGTGCTCTACCAACTGAGCTATTTTCGCATTTGTTATGGGAATTACCCCTATTTCAATCATTCAAAGCACTTCTCTTAGTACATCTCTTAATTGCGGTACAAAGATACCACTTCTTTTTAAATTAGCAAATTTTTGGAGCCTTTTTTGCGATGAAAATTTGTGTTTTTCTCAGAAAGTATTTCATAATATCAAAGGAGGAAGAAACTTCCGTCTCTTCCTCCTTTTTGTAGATGTTAATCTATGCGATTAATATTCCATCTTAGTCATACGAACGTATGATTGATAACGTTTCTTAGCCATTTCCTCAGAGGCATTAAACAACTCTTGTGCCTCGTTAGGGAATTGTTTCATTACTGATAAGTAACGAACTTCTCCCTTCAAGAAATCTTGGAACTTAGAGTAGTCTGGCTCTTTAGAATCCAAAGAGAATGGGTTCTTTCCTTGTGCCTCTAATTCTGGGTTGAAGCGCCACAAGTGCCAGTAACCGCAAGCAACGGCTTTGGCTTCTTCTGCCTGTGCCTTACCCATACCTGCTTTCAAACCATGGTTGATACATGGAGCGTATGCGATAATCAATGATGGACCGTTGTATGCTTCAGCCTCTTTGATTGCTTTCAAACATTGTGCTTGGTCAGCTCCCATGGCGATTTGTGCAACATAAACGTAACCATATGTGGTTGCGATCATACCTAAGTCTTTCTTACGGACACGCTTTCCAGAAGCGGCAAACTTAGCGATTGCTCCGAGTGGAGTTGCCTTAGAAGATTGACCTCCAGTGTTTGAGTAAACCTCAGTATCCAATACCAAGATGTTAACGTTCTTGCCAGAAGCGATAACGTGGTCAAGTCCTCCGTATCCGATATCGTATGAAGCACCGTCTCCACCGATGATCCATTGTGAGCGTTTGATGAGGTAACCTTCTAATTCGCTCAACTGCTTGCAATGGTTGCAACCGTTCTTCTTTCCTTCCTCTACTACTGGAACGATCTTATCGTACAACTCTTTCGTCTTAGCGGCATCGTCCTTGTTCTCAATCCATTGTGCAAACAAGTCTTTTGCCTCTGAAGGCGTGCAATCAGCATCAATAGCGTCCTTCATTACTCTTTCTATTCTCTCACGCATCTTCTCGTTTGCCAATTCCATACCGAGTCCGAACTCGCAGAAGTCCTCGAATAAAGAGTTAGCCCAAGCAGGACCTTGACCTTTAGCGTTGGTAGTGTAAGGAGTTGATGGAATTGAACCAGAGTAGATTGAAGAACATCCAGTTGCGTTGGCTACGATTTCACGATCTCCGAACAATTGAGAAATCAACTTGACGTATGGAGTCTCACCACATCCTGAACATGCGCCAGAGAACTCAAACAAAGGTTGAGCAAACTGTGAGTTTTTAGGATTAGAAGTGATATCTATCAAATCTTGTTTAGAGGTTACATTCTTAACTGCGTATTCCCAATTTGCGGTTTCTGTTGCGGTTTCTGCTGATTCAGGGTCAAATGCAACCATCTTGAGGGCGTTCTTTCCCTTTTCTGGGTTGTTACCCATACAAACGTCAACACAGTTTCCACAACCAAGACAGTCGAGAACACCTACTTGCATACGGAACTTCATGCCTTTCATAGCGGCAGGAGCCTTCATCTCAATCATCTCTCCGTTCATACCCTTAGCCTCCTCATCGTTCATGACGATTGGACGGATACATGCGTGAGGGCAAACGAATGCACACTTGTTACATTGTACACAGTCTGCTGCGTTCCAAACTGGAACGAACGCTGATACACCACGTTTCTCGTATGCTGCAGTACCTGCTTGCCATTCACCGTCTTCAATGCCCTTGAATGCAGAAACTGTGAGCAAGTCTCCGTTTTGCGCGTTGATAGGACGAACGATCTTGTTGATGAACTCGGGGTCGTTGTTTGCCTTTACAGCGTCTGGCTCTAAGTTAGCCCATGCAGCGTCGATAGTCAACTCTTTGTATTCACCACCACGATCAACGGCAGAGTAGTTCTTGTTGACAACATCTTCACCCTTCTTACCGTAAGACTTAACGATGAACTTCTTCATTTGCTCTACAGCCAAGTCTACTGGAATCACTTCTGTGATACGGAAGAATGCAGATTGAAGAATTGTGTTAGTTCTGTTACCTAATCCAATCTCTTGTGCAATCTTAGTTGCGTTGATATAGTAAACTTTGATATTATTCTTAGCGAAGTAAGCTTTTACCTTATTAGGCAAATTTTTAGCTAACTCTTCACCTTCCCAGATGGTGTTCAACAAGAATGTTCCGTTCTTCTGAAGACCACGGGTTACATCGTACATGTGAAGGTACGCCTGGACGTGGCAGGCTACGAAGTTAGGTGTGTTCACCAAGTAGGTTGAACGGATTGGAGAGTCTCCGAAACGCAAGTGAGAGCAAGTGAAACCTCCAGACTTCTTAGAGTCGTAAGAGAAGTAAGCCTGACAGTGCTTGTTCGTGTTGTCTCCAATGATCTTTACTGAGTTTTTGTTAGCACCTACGGTACCATCAGCACCCAAACCATAGAATTTAGCCTCGAACATTCCTGTTCCGCCGACTGCGATTTCTTCTTTCTTTGGAAGTGAAGTAAATGTAACGTCGTCTACGATACCAACTGTGAAGTGGTTCTTTGGAGTTGGAAGAGACATATTCTCGTATACAGAAAGAATCTGTGCTGGAGTAGTATCGTTTGATCCCAAACCATAACGACCGCCAACGATAACAGGAGCGTTTTTCTCCTCGTAGAATGCCTCGCGAACATCCAAGTAGAGAGGTTCACCGTTTGCACCTGGCTCCTTTGTTCTATCCAAAACAGTAACTACTTTAGCAGACTTAGGAACTGCGGCGAGCAAATGTTTTGTAGAGAATGGACGATACAAGTGAACTGCGACCAAACCAACTTTCTCACCCTTTTTAGCGAGGAAGTCGATAACCTCACGGATACACTCTGTAACAGAACCCATAGCGATGATCACACGGTCTGCATCTGCTGCTCCGTAGTAGTCAAACAAGCCATAGTTACGTCCAGTGATCTTAGAAATTTCTTTCATGTAGTTCTCGACGATAGCCGGAACTGCGTCGTACATTGAGTTGCAAGACTCACGGTGAGTGAAGAATGTGTCTGGGTTCTCTGCCATACCACGCATAACAGGTTTGCTAGGGTTGAGGGCGCGAGAACGGAACTCTGCGAGTTTGTCTTTATCGATGAGGTCAGCGAGGTCTTCGTTGTCTAATTTTTCAATTTTTTGGATTTCATGAGAAGTACGGAATCCGTCGAAGAAATTAAGGAAAGGAACTTGAGACTTGATAGTAGACAAGTGAGCTACACCAGCGAGATCCATAACCTCTTGCACAGAACCTTCGGCGAGCATTGCGAAACCAGTCTGACGGCAAGCGTAGACATCTTGGTGGTCACCGAAGATACATAATGAATGAGATGCGATGGTACGAGCAGAAACATGGAAAACAGCCGGCATTTTTTCAGCGGCGATTTTGTACATGTTTGGAATCATCAAAAGGAGTCCTTGAGATGCTGTGTAGGTGGAGGTCAACGCTCCTGCTTGGATCGCACCGTGAACTGCACCTGCTGCACCTGCCTCAGACTGCATTTCGGTTACAGATACTGTCTCGCCGAAGATGTTCTTGCGACCTTGTGCAGCCCATTCGTCTACATGCTCAGCCATTGTTGAAGATGGCGTGATAGGGTAGATACAGGCACACTCGCTGAACATATATGAGATATGTGCAGCTGCTTCATTTCCATCACAAGTGATGAATTTCTTTTCTTTAGCCATAATTTATCTATATAATGAACAATATAATTCTGTCGAAGTTTGCCGAGAGGCTGTACAAGCCCACTCGTATTGCAAAAGTAAAAAAAAGTTTTTTCCAACACTCCAAATAGAAAAGAAAATTGTTAGAGAAAACGTTGTGTTGGCACACTTCTCAGTCGGGTTTGCTTTCGTTTTGTTATCGCATTATTTCATGCTCTTTGGTCGTCGGTAGCCTTTGCTATTCCAATCCTATCTCTTTTCTGACTTTCTCTATGCCGATGATTTCGGCGCACGTGAAAAAAGAGGTCATAGAGACACCTAAGATGCCGTGAAGATTGAGGTTTTGTCCTGTCAAGAGTAGGTTTGCGATTGGTGTCTTCGGTGTTAGCATTGTATAGGCCAGTTTGCTGCTGTCTTTTAACATTCCGAAGGCACTTCCTTGCATTGTGTTGGTATAGTATTGGTAGGTCAACGGCGTGCTGGTGTAGATGTTTTCCACACTATCGCATAGCCCAGGTATCTGTTTCCCTGCTAATTGCAGGCATTCTTCTGCTTTTTCTCGTTTGAACTGTTCATAGTCTGCTCCTCGACGCATCAGCGACGTGTCTTTCCATTGCTCTACTTCCTGCCAATTCATTGGGGTGAGCAAATCGATATTGTCGGTAGTCTCTCCCCCCCCTTGAGGATATTGGTAACTCACCAACACTGCATTTGTTTTTTCTGAGCCTTTGTACTCTCCAAAATTCCAAAGGTCGTCTGTTTCGTAAATATATTGGTTCCTGTTGAGGTAGGGAATGGAGTCTTTTTTCAACTGAATGTTGGCGGTGAACATTCCGAATGTGTTCGGTATGTTGTTGATTCTTCGTTTGTAGATGTTTTTTATTTTCTTACTGTTTCTGACTAATTGCAAGGTGGCGGCGGGATGTACGTTGGAGATGAACCATTTCCCTTCTATTTCTTCTCCATTGTTCAGTTTCGCTCTTGTGATAGCATCTCCTTCTTCTATGAGTTCGTCCACTTTGGCGTTTTTCTTTACGACTCCGTTCAAGTTGGTTATATTCTCCGCTAATTTTTCGGCTATCTGCATACCTCCTCCCTCTATTCTCCAAGCACTTTGGATGAAGGAGTCGTTGATTTGTGCGAAGATGTAGAGTGGAAGTTCTTTGTGCAGTTCCATCTTCAGAGATGTGCCTGCAAGGACATTCCGCAAAATGGGGTCGCTGATGGTTTCCTTTAAGAATTCATACGCTGTGGTGGTGAAAGGTTTTGCTTGATAGAAATCCTCAGCGGAACGTGGTTCGAAACTTTTGAATATGTTTTTCCCAATTGAGCTGAGTGTGTCAACGTATTTCTTCAAATTTTCTCGTTGTTGGGGAAAATCTTTAGAAAGTGTTTCCACAAAATGTTCATAACCATTGGCAAAAGCGTAACTTTTCCCATGAAAAATCACTTCATCGAAACAGTTTTCGTCTAATTTTCTCCAGGGCAAATCCATCAGTCCGAAATAGTGGAAGAGTCGGTTGAGGTGCTGTCCCTCGCTAAGTCCTCCGATATAATGAAATCCGGTGTCGAAGGTGCAGTTTTTACGTCTGAAGATTTGTAGACAACCGCCCAACACAGGTTGTTGCTCTAACACGCACACGCTCAGTCCGTTTTTGGCAAGAGTGAAACCACATTCCAAGCCTCCTAAACCTGCACCTACTATCACTACATCGTATTTCATCTGTCGCTATCCTATTTTTGTGTATAATTGAAAAACGTCGTCTGCGTTTTCTAATTTGAACTTGGAAAGGTTGGAGCATTGATTCTCAATTTTTGAAGCAATATCTTTTTTGATAATCAAGTGCTTTGATGATGCTATGCAATTATTGAGTTTCTCTAATTGTTCATTGTTGACATCTTTGACTGCTATAATGTCGTAGGTGGCGTTAAGAATATCGTCGTTAGTGGTGAATTTTACCCTTTGATCTTTTGAATAGCAGTTGCTGGCAATATCGACTGCATATTGGTCGCTGTCGTAGCCAGTGACGACGAGGTTCTTTGTATTGATGTGAAACCAATATGACATACATCCGTATCCGCAGTAGAAATCAAGCATCTTCCATTCTGAAGGTTCAGGAATTGGAAAGAGCGTGTTGAAGATGCGGTAGTTATGAGTAGTTTTCAACTCTTTCTTCACGACTGCTTCCACCTCATATCCTTTATATTCGAAAATGTTTCGAATTTGTTGTTTGTTTGACATGGTAACATGACGGTTGAAATAGATGTTGCCGTGGAGAATGTTGAAGATGGTTACCGGCGATTGTCCTTTGGCTGCTTGTCTCTTGATGAGCCAGTAGAAAAGGAATGGTTGTAGCGAGTAGGATATCAACACGGCGGAGCTCATGCCGATGAGTGTTGATATTCCGATTGAATGGATAGATGGGTGCTTTGCGAAAAGCAATGAGGTTACCGTGATGATTAGCGTCATTGCAGAGAACGCAATGGCTGTTTTGTGGAACACCAATAGGTTCTTCTTTGTGCGATAGTCGGATAAAAGTCCGTCCATTACGAAGATGCTATAGTCGACACCGACACCATAGATTAGAGATGATATGATGATATTGATGAGGTTGAACTCAATTCCAAACAGAGCCATTACTCCCAAAACGATATACCAGCTGATGGTCATTGGTAAGAACGAGATGAGGGCTAAGACAATGCTCTTATAGGCAATCAGAAGTACGATAAACACGAATACCGATGAGATACCCAAAGTGATGTTGAAATCGTTGTGGATGAGTTTCAACATGTCGCTTGTGTAATAGAATGGGTCGATGACAACAATGTGCCGATGCGATGTTACCTCGTCGCACACCTCCTTACGCATCTCATTTTTAATCTGAACTGGGGCGAAAACGAGGTATTTCCCATCTGTGTACTCAATCAGATTGCATTTCACGGCATTGGGCAATGCTTTGCTGTCGTAGAGTGAGAATGGTTTATAGTCGTGTTTTTCGATAAGGTTGCGGAAAGCGTAGAGCGAATCTGGGGAGAACCCGCAAGCTATGGCGGCGGCATCCATATCGTTGCACACTTGCTTTACCTTCTCGGGAGTCCAGTAGGCATACCATTCTTGAATGCGTTTCTCTTGCTCCGACTGCAGCAAGAATATCTTGTCGTTTGAGCAGCTGAATGGACCGATTTTGCCCAAGTCTTCCAAGGCCTCGAACAAAGTTGCCATCTTGCGGTTGTAGTAGAGGGCAGTGTCTAAGTTTTCTGATGTAGAGGCGAAATAGACCGTCTGATACTCTTTTGTGGTGTGGTCAGACAGAATTTTCTGCGACTCAAGCACTCGCGGTTCGTAGTGGCTGATGTGTTTGAGGTCTGCGTCGAACTTCACATAGTTGGATGTGATGAAGCAGATGACGCTAATAGCTAAAATGCCTCCGATGAGCAATGTCTTGCGTTCGAACGGATAGCTGTTGAATTTGTGTATGAGTTCCATCGCTTTGCGTGATGGATTGCTTTTTTTCTTTCCAAAAAGATGAGGCAAGAATATAAGGCAGAAGAAAGTTGTCCCCACTAACGCCAAAGAGGCAAAAATCCCGAAATCTTGTAACAGCTCGGCGCGGGTGAAAAGCAGGCTGATGAACGCTCCGATAGTGGTAAGACTACCTAAGATGACGGGTATCGTCTGCTCTTTAAGCATTTGGACAGGGTCGTTCACATATTTCTGATGGATTATAATATGTAGACAGTAGCTCAGTGCCACTCCCAACACAATTGCCCCGATTCCTAATGCGAGTAATGATATTTTCCCTTTTATGAAAAAGATGACCGTGAGTGCGAAGAAAAATCCGTAGGCGATTGGCAACACCATTTGAAGAATCATTGACGGACTTCGGTAGCAGATTAAAAAAATAGAGAAGATGATAAACAACGAGATGGTGAGCGTCGTTGTCAAGTCGTGTTTCACTTGTTTGGAGTTGAACATACTTTGCGGCGCGGCACCATGATAGTAGATGTCAATGTCGGGGAAAATCTCGCTATAGTTGGCTATTTCCTTATCAATTTCGTTGATCAGTTTACTGCTGAGTTTTGAATTGAAGGTGATGAAATTTGGCGAGAGCCAAGCCACTGCGATCAAACTGTCTTGCGAGAAGAAATGTTTGTCGATGATAGAGTAGGTGGATCCAATGCCATCTTTGATAGATGATGCTTTGTTCATAAAGACGTTTCGGAGAGCCAAAGGGTCTTTCTGGATGACTCCTAACATCATAGAGCCTGCGGGAGAGTAGAGTGTCATGAGGTTCTCCTGCATCTGTCGGTTGATTGCTTCCGTTGTAGTCATTGAGTCGATTAAAGCGTAGTCGGCACTGTCTACAAAGGTCGGAATATGGTCGTATAACTCTGTAATCCCGCCTTTCAGCATGGAGGGGTCGACCCGATATAAGGGGTCATCAAGCATACTGACAGCTACTTCGTTAGATAGTAGTTTGCCCATAAACGTGTCTATGGCGGCGGAAACGCGTTCGACGTTGACCGAGTCGTTCTTGGGCTTGAAAACCAAGAACATTTTGTCTTTCACTTTGAGGTTCTCAAACACGACACCCGTGCTGTTTTCCTCGTCTTCCGTGGCAGGCAGAAGTTTTGTGACATCCTCTTCATACTCGATTTTCGTTCCGAAATAAACGAAAAAGAGCGTGCTGAGTATCAACACCGCCCAAAAGAGAATCTTGTGCTTCTGAAAGAAGTTATAAATTGGAACCGTAAATGTATTCATATTGATATGGATTACCAAAACCGAATGACTTATGTTGCAAATCGCTCGCTCTCGGGTACGTTCTTTTGACTTGAATTTCCAATGCGATTTTTAGCATTCAACACTATATGCACCCTTGTATTCCAAGTAGAGTGTTGTCTCGTCGGGCGATGTGATCTGGGCAATTGCTGCATATATCCCGTCTTTCTCCTCTAATTTTAAGGTGATGAGCAAGTCAGGACTGTTTGTAGGTGTGATAAGTGCAGCGAACCGGCATACTTGGATTGTGTCGATTCTCAGTTTCTTGCCTGTTTTTAATTCCGCACACTCGCGGATCGTCTGAACGTTGCAAACACCTGGACAGATTGGATCTCCAGGGAAATGTCCGTTGTAGATCTCATGATTAGGGTTGAGATGCGTGAGATATTGTGTGGCATCCTCTTTCTGGATGATTTCTTGTATTGTGAAAAAATTCCCGTTTAACATCAGATTGTTATTTACAGAACACTTTGAATGTTTAGAAACCCCATTTCTCTTTCCATTGTTGGAAAAAGTCTGGGCTTTGTAGTTGAAGTTCACCTTTTGTGTCCATGAACACTTGTGTGGTTTCTCCTGTGAGGGCCACTGCCATATCGGATTCTCGATAGATGGTATAGTCAAATATGAGTTTGGCTGCGCGACAAGGCCGATAGGTCGTTTCAACGATGACGCTTTCTCCGACGGTTATGCTTTGTTTAAACTGCATCTTGACATCAACGATAGGGGCGGTATAGCCACAACGAAACATGTAGAGATATTCTAAACCAAATTTTTCACCGAAGTCTTCTCTCCCGTCTTCCATAAAGCGAACATAGTTTCCGTGCCATACGACATGGATAGAGTCCACTTCAGAGAAGCGGATTTTCACTTTAGTCTGACAGGTCAGTTTGGTTGCAGTCTTCTCTTTCATCTTATTCTCTGATGAAAATTTTCATCTGGCAGGTGGCGATGCTCTCTTCGCCCACTTTAGTCTCAGTCTTGATGAGCGAAACGTTCATCACTTCTGAAACGGTGTGGATAAAGGTTCGCATTTCTTCACCCACTTTAGGACGACGGAGTAATTTGAATTTTTTGATTTCCCCTATGTAACCTACTGGGGGTACCTCTGTTCCTTTCAACTTCTCTTTATATCCGGCGTGGGCAGAGGCAGACTGAGCAACATGCTCAATCATACCTGGCTCCAAAAGCTCACCATTCTCGCAAAAGATATTGTCGCTCAGCACAGTCAAACCCGTCTCGCAGTCTGTTTCATCTGCTTTATAAAACGTGTCCACCATCATGATGGGAGCTCTTTGCGGAATCAGTCCCTTAATCCCTTCTCCTTTGTATAAGGGGTCTATATTACACATAAATGTAACTTCTTGATTGATAAGTTGACTTGAGACTTTGCTTGCAAACAATTATTTTTCAATACGTTCGTAAACATAATCGTATAAGTCAGATACTTTTTTGATGTTCATCATCTCAGGACCTGAAATCTTTACCTTGTAGACGTTTTCAATGACGGCGACAAGGTCGATCAGACTGAGACTGTCAAGAGCGAGTGCAATTTTCACAGAGGATTCCGGCTTGATGTTAGATACTTCCACTTCAAACTCCTCTGCGAGTAGGTCGTTAAATTCTTTGATGAATTGATCTTTGTCCATTCGTTCTTTTTATGAGTTTATTAATTATAAGTTCAAGAAAATCAGTGAATTATTTCATAAATTTTCTGACAATGAGTGTAGAGTTTGTACCTCCGAAACCAAAAGAGTTAGACAAGAAAGAGTCGAACTTCTTTTCCACTCTTTGTGCTGGAATGTTCAGCTTGGCAGAGTCCTCGTCGGGATTCTCAAAGTTGATGTTCGGTGCGATAAAGTCGTTTTGCATCATCAACATTGAATAGACAACCTCGCTGGCACCCGCCATCCACATTTCGTGACCGGTCATTGCCTTTGTTGAGGCTACCTCAACTTTGTAGTCTCCAAATACGTTGTAGATCGCCTTAGCCTCTTGGCGGTCGCCTACAGGGGTGGAAGTCGCGTGAGCGTTAACGTAGCCGATAGACTTAGCATTGACGCCTGCTTCCCTCAAACACATCTCAAGAGAGCGAGTAGGACCCTCGACGTTAGGGTTTGACATGTGGTCTCCGTTAGATGAGAAACCATAACCGATTACTTCTGCTAAGATGGGAGCGCCACGTTTGACGGCATGTTCGTAGCTTTCGATGATGACAGTAGCGGCACCACCACCAGGAACCAAGCCATCGCGGTCGCGGTCGAATGGGCGAGAGGCCTTTGTAGGTTCGCTTTCGCGAGTTGAAAATGCACTGATGCCATCGAAGCTACCGATAGAGTAAGGGTTAACCTCTTGAGCACCACCGCAGACGATGCAGTCTTGTAATCCCCATTTGATAAGGAGAGAACCCAGTCCAATGGCGTGAGAACTACTTGCGCACGCGCCCGAGACGGTCAAGTTGATACCGCGAAGTTTGAAAATACAACCGAGGTTCATCGTAACTGTGGAATTCATTGATTGGAAGATGGCACCAGAACCTACCAAAGTAGTGTCTTTTTTCTCGCGCATCGTGTCAACCGCTTTGACAACGGCGTCGGCAGTGCTATCGTTACCGTAGAGCAAACCAACCTCGTTCTTCTCCAAGTAATCCATGTCAATGCCTGCGTTTTTCAATGCCTCAACAGTGGCAACGTAAGCGTATTTAGCCTCTTCAGGCATAAAAGCACGTTGGCTTCTTGAAAGCTCTTTCTTCAAATCTGGAATATCTATTTTGGAAGTGAGCGCCGAACGAAATCCCATCTCTTTTCTTGCAGGGTCAAAGATGATGCCTGATTTTCCATAGTATAGAGACTCTTTTACTTCGTCTAACGATTTACCAAGACATGAGTATATGCCCAAACCTGTGATGACAACTCGATTGTTCATGTTTCTTTATCCTTAACTTTATTCGTTTCTACAATTTGTATAATAGTTCGTTTTTACACGTTTGGCAAGGTCTAACAAAAGACTAAAAACGCCAAGGTATAAATGGAAACGCAAAATTAATAAATTTTATGAAAACAAACGAATCGAAAGAAGGGATTTGATAGCTGGCAGATTTTACTCCTCGACGTTGTAAAGCATCTTTCAAAGTAGACTTCCTTGTCGTCCAACTATATGATACAGAGTCTCTGTAACGTCATAGTCGTTATTGGAGAATTGTACATATTTGTTGGCAAACTTTTTGAATCAGGGGAACAGCGACAGAGTTGCCTGCTTGCTTATAGCACGCTGAGGTAGATATTGTAGAAGGAAACGTATAATTCTCGGGATAGCCTTGAAAGTTAAGACACTCTTTAGGGGTTAATTTTCTTATTCCAGAATCGGTTAGGATAAGAGGAACATTATGACCGCCCGTACCCATATTGGCAGTGAGAGTGGGACAAACGCCACTCTTGTTTTCTCTGACATAGACTCTTCTCCATTGGTAGATAGAGTCCTTAGATTTTACTTCATTTACCAACTCCTCATAATGCTTCATCTTCTCTGTATAGAAGAATTTAGGGTTGGAAACTGTGCTATCTATGCAATCGTGAATAGTCTTTGTCAGAATAGTTTTATTTGGATATTTAAAATCTTTATAATTAGGCACTTGACTCTTGTCAAATGCAACTATGAATATACGTTCTCTGTTCTGAGGAATGTTGGCATATTTGTCTGGACTCATGACGTTATCATAAACGTAGTATTCTAACTCTTCGAGTGTTCCTTTAATGACATTGAAAGTGTTACCCTCATCGTGGACTTTTAAATTCTTGACATTTTCCAGAAAAACCGCCTTAGGTCTTCTTCTGCGAATGATTTCTGCCACATCAAAAAATAAAGTACCACGAGTGTCTTCAAATCCACGTCTGAGACCAGCAATAGAGAATGCCTGACAAGGGAATCCTCCACAAAGCAGATCAAAATCTTCGGGGATGGCATTTTTCGTTTCCTCTAAAGTTATATCCCCATGAGGTATCTCTCCGAAATTATGGGCATAAGTTTTCTGTGCGTCTTTATCCCATTCCGAAGAAAAAACGCACTTTCCGCCTAAATTTTGACACGCTAAACGGAAACCGCCAATTCCTGCAAACAAGTCGATGAATTTAAAATGCACCTCGCTGTTATGCGGAAACGGAATTTGATGTTCTGTGCTATTTTGCTGAGACTCGCTCATATATTGTCACTATTCCACTCTCATAATCTTAGCCCCGATGGCGTTGAGGCGACCGTCGATATTCTCATAGCCACGATCAATCTGCTCGATGTTGCTGATAGTGCTGGTGCCTTTGGCACTCATTGCAGCGATTAGCAGTGCAATGCCGGCACGAATATCGGGTGAGGACATTTGGGAGGCTCTGAGTTGTGTCTCCTTGGCAAGTCCGATGACGGTGGCACGGTGAGGGTCGCAAAGAATGATCTGCGCACCCATGTCTATTAGCTTGTCCACGAAAAAAAGACGGCTTTCGAACATTTTTTGGTGGATTAACACGCTGCCCCTTGCTTGGGTGGCAACGACGAGGAAGACACTGAGCAAGTCGGGCGTGAGTCCTGGCCATGGAGCATCAGCAAAGGTCATAATCGAACCGTCCATGAAGGTGTCAATGGTGTATTTCTCTTGAGAGGGAATATAAATATCGTCATTGATGTGTTCTATCTGGATGCCTAATTTTCGGAAACAATCGGGTATCATGCCCAACTCATCATAGCAGACATTTTTGATGGTGATTTCGGAGTTGGTCATAGCCGCCATACCGATGAAACTGCCGATTTCGATCATGTCGGGCAGAATCGTATGCTCTTTGCATCCATGCAACCCTTTAACTCCTTGGATATGAAGTAAATTTGAGCCAATACCAGTGATTTTCGCCCCCATTCTATTGAGCATCTTGCAAAGTTGTTGTATGTAAGGTTCGCAGGCGGCGTTGTAGATGGTTGTTTCTCCCTCGGCGAGGACGGCCGTCATCACGATGTTGGCGGTTCCCGTTACGGAGGCTTCATCCAACAGCATATAAAGACCTTTTAGGTTGTTGGCGTGGATGCGGTAGAGTTGCAAATCAGGGTCGTAGCAGAAGATAGCTCCCAATTTTTGTATTCCGATGAAGTGGGTGTCAAGCCTTCGTCTGCCGATTTTGTCGCCTCCTGGTTTAGGAACTACGGCCACACCGAAGCGAGCCACGAGCGGACCCACGAGCATCACCGAGCCACGCAACGCTGCGCACTGCTTATAGAATTGTGGTGTGTCTAAAAAATCCAAATTGACATTATCTGCTTTGAAGGAGAAAGTTCCTCCGCCAAGATTTTCAATCGTCACGCCCATATCTTTCAGCAGTCGGATGAGATTGTTGACATCGAGGATGTTGGGAACGTTTTTGATGACTACCTCTTCGGGGGTGAGTAGGGTGGCGCAGATTACTTCCAACGCCTCGTTCTTGGCTCCTTGTGGGTATATGTCGCCTTTGAGGGAATGACCTCCTTCTATCAGAAATTTTGCCATTGTGAGAACTATTTTTTCTTTTTCTTCTTGCCCGTAGATGTGTTCGGGATGTTGGCTTTGCACTCTACTAATTTGACGCCACGTTCCATTAAACGGATTTCCCCGTGAGAAAGCATGCTCAAATCGTTGAGGATTTTACTGTCGTCTGCGCCATCTTTGTTGAAAGTGTAATAGCTGCGTTTCATATAGTTGGCGATTCTCAGTTCGAGAAGTTCTCGCTCCTCGCCGTGGGGAAGGTCGCAGGCTTTCTCTATCATGCCATGAATTAATTTTCCATAATGCATGAAGTGGATGCGTTTGGACGAAGAGTATTCGACCTTGCCAGGTTTCACCTTGAGTTTATCTTTTTTGATGATCTCGCAAGGGTAGTCTACATCCAGCGTGAAGTTGGACATGATGGCGAGATGATCCCACAAAGTTTGTTTGTAGTTGCTCAACTCGTGTATGTGGGGAAAGAGCGTCTCCATAGCCTTGATGATTGAATAGGCGGCGGCTGTTCTTTCTGTGCGGTCTTCTATTGTCAAGCAGTAGTTGACCATGTTTTGAATGTTCCTCCCATATTCTGGAAGCGACAAACTTTTTAATTTCGTATTGTACTCCATCTTGAGTGTACTTGATTTTACCTAAATAAATTGCGAACAAACCTGTTTCTTGATTGGCAAAACAATGTAAATTCCATTGCAAAGTTAAAGAATTTAAAGGAGGTAAGGAATTTTTCGGAGATATTTATTAACGAAGTAAGAAGAACTATAAACGAAAGGAGTCAGAATAGCCAGTAGCGGTAAAACTTGCGGTTCTTTGACATTTCGTCAATATATAGCATACATCAACTCCAGAAGCTGGTGTAGCCGCTGTGGAGGAGTTCTTGCATTTCGCTGAGTTTTGCCACGCTGGCGGATGAGATTGGGTCTTTGCACATACACACCGTTGACAAAACAACAATATTTAAACAGTATCACCACTCTTCAAATCTCACAAACCGACTAGTTCGTTCTCTCACCACGCGAAGGTAAGATCTCTTCATTTTATCGTTGAGAAAACTGTTGGAAATCAAGTCTTTGACCATTGCTGGTAGCACGGTGTAGCGGTCAAGAATCTCATTGAGGTGAGGTTCTTGTATTCCGATAATCTTTCCGAAACGATAGAAATCTAAACGGCAGGGGTGTCCTGTTTTGTCCATAATTTCGCTTGTCTCTATGTTAGGCGACAATCCTTCGCTGAGTGCGAAATCATCATCGTCTATGTGAATATGCGTGTTGAGCAGGTCGTAGGCAGGAGCCAATCTGAAATTTTCGCCATGTCTGATTAATGAGAAATTTTTCGTATGCGCATCACCATTGCCGTAGATGTAGTTGAACAATACGAGGTTGAAGAATCTTTCTAAGTCTGCCTCCCATTCTGCAACGTGTTTTCGTATTGCCTTCGCAATGTCTTCGTATGACCCCATGTATTTGAAATGGATGCTGTCGTCGGTTTCATCTCGTCCGATAATCGTGGCGAAATCTTCCATCAAAAGTTTTGATCCATTGGGTGGAATGTCGAATCTGCGAGTGATGAACACAGTCTTTTTTGAAGGGGTGAAGCATAGTCCGTAGGAGGCGGTCTTGATTCCGTAGACTTGATCGGCGATTTGCATGGTCAGATATTCATTGGCAGGTATCTGATTCCGTGCGCGTAGGGTGCGATCCCATGGAGCGGGTTTTAGAATGTGGGTGGAACGTTCGTCTATGCGTGCGAGGCGTACTTTCCCATTTTCGATGATGGCAGGGAATTTCTCTTGTACTCCCGAAACGGAGATGTGTTTCATCGTTTTGACAATGTCTGCCACGTCGCTAAACTTCTCTAAATCAAAATCTAATATGTAGTTATTCCCCTTCATTCTTAATCTTTCTTACTTGAACGGCTCCGATGCAATCTTGGTCTGCCATGATTACGAGAAGGCTGAAGAGGTCTCGCTCGTCGATTTTTTCATAACGGCAGATCATCCTTCTGTTTGCACCCTCAGGAAGATTGTTGCAGAAGAATGGAAAAAGTGTTTTTGAGGTGTAAGGTTCTGCGCGTTTTGGAAGCGTTATGGAGATGTCGGGTCCGTCGGATGCCAAATACGCTTCATCGTAGGCAAAGGTGTAGTCCCTGCCTGGCTTTGCCTCGGTCAGTGTGCCTGCAAGGGTATCGTTGACGTAAACATGGAGTTGCCTCATAACTTTATTGTTTGGGGCAAAGATACGAATTTCAAAACTGCTATAGCCTGTGGCTGTTTTTTTCTTTGAATGAGGCAAAAGAGTTGAGGCACAAAAAAAGAGAGAGCCACTTCTGCGACTCTCTCTCTTTATCTGAAGATCTGAAATTTTATTGCTTATTTCTTGATGAGCTTGGTTGCGTTTCCGTTGAAGAGAACGATGTATACGCCATCGCTGAGGTTGGCTCCGATTTCGGCAGAGCCGTTGGCTGTTCCTTTCTCCACGATTGTTCCGAGCGTGTTGGTGATGGTGTAATCTCCTTCACCATAGAGGGTTGCTGTCTCAGAGAATGGGTTCGGAGTGATGACTACTGCTTTCTCAGCAACTGCTTCCTCAACGTCTGTTTTCTCGCAGAAACTTGCAGATACCGCTGCCTTATTAGCATAGTCGCCATAGATGATACCCATACCGATTGAACTCATGTAAACACGTCCGTATGTGTTCCAGTCGCCCAAGATGAACTGCCCGTTTCCTGGTCCGCCGAATTGCTGATTGTCTTTGGTTGCACGTGTCCATGTCGCACCCTCGTCTTCAGAGAAGTAGATTCCTGCGGTACATCCATAAACCACTCCGTAGATGTAGAGGACGTAGCCTTTGCCATCCTTGCCGACACCTGCGCCGACAGCGTCGCAACTTGTTACGTTTTCAATCTTAGTGAATTTTTCACCCTTGTCGACTGATACATATAAACCGTTGGTTCCGCCTGGTGCGTAGATCAATCCTTCAACACCATTGACAACAGCGATACGTCCGTAGTCTCCGTTAGACAAGGATTGAGAAGTGAAGGTTGTTCCGTAGTCGGAACTTCTGTAGAAGTATTGTTTACCTCCTGCATATACCAATTCGTCGTTTTTAGGGTCTACTTGGATGTGGGTTGCTTTGTCTGTGCCAGAAACTTTCGTCCAAGAAGCTCCTTCATTGTCGGAGTAGAAGATGCCACTTTCACCAGGTCCAGGAATTACGAAGTAACGCATCGTTCCGTCTGCCTTCTTGGTGATGGCACACTTACCCTCGTTTGATGGGTAAGGAGAGCAACCTGAGCAATATGGGTTGCTGTATGAGAAAGAAGTGTTTGCGGAAGTCTTCTTCCATCCCTTTGCTCCAGTTGTGGTGATGTAGAAACCAGAGTTGGCAACACGCATTTGTATGTTGTGGTCGCCGCTGTAGTAGTTGATACCTCCTGTTGTTCCTGGTGCTGGGTCGTGGATAGCAGGGTAGGTGCTGAGGTCTGTGTGGATGAATCCAGTGTAGTCTCCGATTACAGAGAGGAAGTTGCCACCGCAAGGGATGCTGACAGCGTCCAAAGGCACAGTCTCCTCAATACCTTTCACATCGAAGTAGAATGTGTAGTTGTCGCTTGCAGTCCAGATATCGTCGCAAGAGAAGATACCGTTACCAGAACCGAATGACACTTTTTCTGTTGTAGGGTCGATGCAGACTGTGCCACACCAATGGAGTGCGTAGCCTGAAATCCAAGTTACACCATTACTCTTCAAAGTGAATTTGCCGTTTAAGTTGGTCCAGTTCTCACCTCCATCGGTAGATACCCAAATGATGTCTCCGTTGGCAGAAGAACCGTTCTCCCATGCTTGTGGCACCCATGTGCTATTGGTTGAGACAACGAGTTTGTTGGCGTCGTTAGGAGAAACGGCTACATCACCGAATGCGTATCCTGTTGCAGGCGAGATGTTCTCGGCGGTCTTCGTGTTTGGATTGTAACGGTAGATAGCGCCGTTGCTTCCGTATGCTTTCTTGTCTGAGTAGGCGATGAGCAAGTTGCCGTTCTTATCCATCTTCATTCTGCAAGGGATGAGGTTGGTTGGCAACGAACTGATGGTCGACCAAGAAGAACCTCCATCTTCTGATACATAGACGTTGGCGGTGTTGGTGCTTGAGACACCTACGAAGATACGCTGTGTCTTGCCATTGCTAACACTTGAACCGTCGAACACAACGGCAGTTGTACCGTTCTCGTCTGAGGTCGTTTTAACGCTGTTGCTCTCCCAACTTGGCCAGTTGACAGAAGATGAGAATGCGTTTGAAGGGAATGAGGAAACGGCTTCCCAGTTGGCACCACCATCGGTACTGTAGATGAGTGGAGATTTGGCACGGGCACCGCAATAGATGATGTCGCTGTTGTTAGGGTCTACTGCGATTCGTTCTCCACAGTTTCTTCCGTCTCCATTACCATGTACTACAGCAATGTTGGTGATGTCTGATGTGGTGAATGTGTTTCCTCCGTCTTTAGAACATAAAACGGCAGTCTTTTGTGAACTGAAGTATTGGTTTCCTGCCAACAAATAAATGTTATTCTCGTTTTGAGGGTCGATGGCAATACCTTCGATGCTGTACAATCCCTTGTTGTCTTCTGAAATGAAGTTGGTGATTGGCTCCCATTTAGAACTGCTGTAGTTCCACTTGTAGGCACCACCTACGTCGGTACGGGCAATTTTTGTCTTCCCTTGTGCAATAACGCCTGGAACGAATCCACCGCCACCCATAGCCAATTGTCCGAAGGTGAAGTCTGCGATATTCTTGCACTCTTCTGCTGTGTAGGCTTCTGTGCAGGAAACGGCTCCGGTCTTGCTTGATACTACTCGGACGTTGTCAACGTAGATCTCTCCAGTCTCACCTGCTTGGCAGAACTGCAAAATGGAATTTTCCCCTGATTTAGATGCATCCTTATAGTCGACGAAAACTGTTTGCCATTTTCCTTTCTCAATGGTGTAGTATCTGTCTGCATTGATTCCTGAACAGTAGACTCTCATAGTACAGTCTGTCATACTGAACACATCCATGGCAACATAGTTGGCAGAGAGGTCATCTTCGTTCCAATAGCCTAACATACCATAGCCCGTGGTTACGATGTGAAGACAATAGTCGCTCGTGTTTCCACATTTGTATGGATTGCTAACAATTGCGGATGACTCGTTTCCCCACCCTTGGGTCCATGTCAGAGTTCCATCCTCGAAGTCGTATGACGCTGCCGCGTTAGCGCATAGACCGCCGCAGACAGCTAACATCGCGGTAAGTAATTTTCTTTTCATACTCAAAATATTTTCTTTTGTTTATCTTTCGGTTGTAATATAAGGTTTCGCAAATTAAGTTTTTTTCACTCTTTTTACCTAATTTTGGGGTGAATAAAAGAATATAATTGATTGATTTTATGATAAGACGAAATATAATTTGTCTCTTGTTGTTCTGTTGCGCCCTCTTCCAGTGTTGGGCGGGTAAGTCCTATTATGAGATAAAGATTTTCAAGGAAATTGGTGCGACCTCCTGGCAATATCTGAAAAATGGATTAACAGAAGCCACTGAAAATCAAGTGGATGCTGTTTTCTTGCATCTCAACACATACGGAGGAGCTGTAGACTACGCTGACTCTATGCGGACTGCAATTCTCAACTATAAAAAACCTGTATACGTTTTTATCGACAACAATGCTGCGAGTGCAGGTGCGCTCATCTCTATTGCGTGCGATAGTATTTATATGCGTCAAGGTGCTAATATCGGTGCGGCTACCGTGGTGAACGAGGATGGTACGAAGGCTCCCGATAAGTATCAGAGTTATATGCGGTCAATTATTCGTTCGACAGCCGAATCGCAAGGAAAGGTGAGAGAAGTCGTAGATGGCGATACGATAGAAAAATGGCGCAGAGACCCCAAAATCGCTGAGGCTATGGTCGACGAGAGTGTGGTGGTGCCGGGCGTAGTTGATTCTACAAAGATTCTTACTTTTACGGCGAACGATGCTGTGCAATATGGGTATTGTGAAGGCATTTATGAAAGTATCGACGAGATTATAGTAAACGCTTTACAAGAGTCTGATTATCAGCTTACCTCTTACGAGGCGACTGTTTGGGACGACATCAAAGGTTGGTTGATGAACCCTGTTCTGCATGGTGTCTTGATTATGTTGATCATTGGCGGAATTTATTTCGAGATGCAGTCGCCAGGTATTGGTTTTGC
Organism: Bacteroidaceae bacterium; assembly: GCA_963619325.1. Lineage (GTDB taxonomy): Bacteria > Bacteroidota > Bacteroidia > Bacteroidales > Paludibacteraceae > UBA1181. The sequence goes on from CAVEVQ010000005.1 coordinate 24,053, forward strand.
GTTGGCAGTTTCTATTGTGGCCGCCATTCTGTATTTTGCGCCACTTTATATTGACGGCTTGGCCGAGATTTGGGAAGGACTCCTTATTTTGGTGGGAATCGGACTCATACTTGTTGAGATATTCTTGATTCCAGGGTTCGGCGTCACGGGTATCTTGGGAATAGTCTTTGTGGTTGCTGGATTTATTCTGTGTTTGTTGCCGAACGACTTGTTCTCTTTCAAAACAGTTTCTGCGTATGAAGCTTCTATCGCTCTTCTGACGGTTCTTCTGGCTTTGATGGGGTCGGGTGTCCTTGTCTACTATTTGTCAACTAAGATAGGAAAAGAGGGACTATTCAAAAATATCGCTTTGAATACGTCTTTGGATGACAACACAGAAGTGGAAAAGGTTGAAAATTCATTGGTCGGACAGAAAGGTGTAACGGTAACCGTGCTTTGCCCTTCTGGGAAGGTGAAAATTGGAGACGAGATATACAATGCAGTATCTGAGAATGGGGGCTATGTGGAGGAAGGAACAACCGTGGAGGTGAGACGATTCTCTACAGGACAGTTGTATGTGAAACAAAAGTGAAGATGGATAGATGACAGAACAGGTGATAAACAAGTTCACGCTCGAAAATGGTTTGAGGGTAGTGCACAAGGAGGATAAAACCACGTCATTGGTGGTAGTTAACACGCTCTATGATGTGGGTTCGAAGGATGAGAGGGTGGATAAAACTGGTTTCGCTCATCTTTTTGAGCATCTTATGTTTGGTGGAACTCCAGCTGAACCTGATTATGATGAGCCGGTGCAGCTTGCCAGCGGTGAAAATAATGCATTTACTTGTGTTGATTATACCAATTATTATGTGATTACTCCATCGAACAATGTTGAAACTGCCTTCTACTTGGAGGCAGATAGAATGAAAGGTTTGCTTTTCTCTCCTAAAAGTCTGGAGGTACAGCGGCAAGTGGTCTGCGAGGAGTTTAAAGAGCGTTGTATCAACCAACCCTATGGCGATATTCATCATGAATTGGCGCGTGCTATCTATGGACTAAATCACCCGTATGGATGGCCTAGTATCGGTTTGAAATTAGAACATATCAAGGAGGCTAGTTTGGAGGATGTGAAGACATTTTTCTACGCTCATTACGCTCCAAACAATGCAATTTTATCTGTCGTTGGCAATATATCTTTGGATGAAACAAAGCGAATAGTTGAGAAATATTATGGTTGTATTCCTCGCCGTGAAGTTGCTGTGCGACACATACCGACATTGCCTGTTCAGACAGAACCTAATTTTGTTGAAGTGGAGAGGGATGTCCCTTTTTCTTTCTATTTTCGTGCATATCATATCGGCGGACGAAAAACGGGTGATTATGCAGTGTCCGATTTCGTGTCTGATGTCTTGGCAAATGGAAAATCGTCTCGTATCATCCAGCGATTAGTGCATGAAAAGAAAATTTTCACGGGAGCCAATGCTTATATATCGTCTTTGGTTGAGGCGGGTGTCTTTTATTTCTCCGGAAAATTTGCAGACGGAACAACGCCTGCCATCGCCGACGAGGCTTTTGACGAATTGATATATGAATTGAAGAATGAAGAAATTTCGGAATACGAAACTCAAAAGCTGCGTAATAAGCACGAGGTCCAGGTTATGGAAGACTATTTTTCACGGACAGACCTCGCCCACGACCTCGCCTACTATGAATTGTTGGGTGATGCTAATGATTTGTTCAAGCAAAACGAGATTTATAATAGAGTGACACCTGGGGATGCTAAAAGTTTTTCTCAACGTGTTTTTCAGGATTCTAATAAAACGACATTATTCTATAAGTCAAGAAGATAAGGTCGGACAGGTGATAAAAGTGTAATGATATGAATATAGTAGATCGAATAAAAAAAAGGAAGTCTTTATACGCTTATATTTTGCTTTTTTGGTTGGTTACGTTATCGGCGTTCGTAGCCAAGGATGTAATCGTGTGGTTTATGGAGGTGTTGCCTGCCTATATTGGCTTTGTCGCCATTTTCATTCTTTTAGACCGGGGCGTTCGTTTCTCTCGTTTGTTGAATTTCATTTTTGCAATAGAGATTTTAGTCCTTACCATTGGAGGTGTCTTCACCTATTCAGAAGTTCCTTTTTTCAATCCGACGGATTGGCTGGGACAAACTTTTGATTGGAATCGTAACAACTATGATAAATTGGGGCATTTTATGCAAGGCGTTACGCCATATTTGGCTTGCAAAGAGATGTTGATAACAAAAAAGATGGTGAAGAGAAGTGCTATGCAAGTCTTCCTTTGCATCAGTGTCGCTATGGCTATCAGTGCTTTCTACGAATTGTTCGAGTATGCTACCGTAATGATGTCGGGCGACTTTGCAGAGAGTTTCGTCGCATCGCAGGGAGATTTCTTTGATACTCAGAAAGATATGCTATTTGCCATGATTGGGGCGATATTTGCAGCATGTGCGTCTCTGAGTTATCGATACGATGAAGAAAAAATTTAATAAGTCGCTTCCTTTTGCTAACTTTGCAGTCGATGAGAATTTTTCTTCTGATATTAGCCTCTCTGCTTTTTGTTTTGCCTGTTTCGGCGAGGAAAAGGGATGTAAAGAACGCAGACTCTTTGTCGGTTGCTGGTGATAGTGTGGCGTTTGTAGCGGATAGTGTGGAAAAAGGATCTGTCAATCCAAGAACCATCTTCACTTGGAACTACAAAGGACCATTGGCTTTTAAAGAAGATGTCGAAATAGACTCTTCAATGACAAATTTCTATGTCAACAACCCTGCCTACAAAAGGACGATTGCCTTGCAGACTTTAGGTAATATGGGATCGCCTGCTCAGTCGGCTATCTTTATCGACAGAAAGCAAAGAACTGATTTTATCTTTTTCCAACCTTATCAAATCTACTATCGGGCACCTGAGGATATCACCTACTTTAATACGAAAGTTCCTTTCTCATATATCAACTATTATAGTGGTACGAAAAATAACAGAGATGCTCGTCGTTTAGATGGACTTTTCACTGTCAATGTCAATAAAAGGTTCAACTTTGGACTCTATGGAGATTGGACGAAGGCTTACGGATTCTATTCGTCTGAGTCTACCAAAAATTACAATGCAGGCTATTTCATGAGCTACGATGGATTGCACAGCCAGTTTGGAGCGTCTGTCTCATTCAATGGTTATGAGAGTTACGAAAGTGGAGGTTTCACGGAAGACGAAAATATAACTGATCCTAAAAATACAGGTAATATGGAGTCTACTACAATACCTGTTTATTTCACGGATAACGATTGGACAAAGGTGCGGAACTGGAATGCCACGTTCAATTATCGATACAATTTTGGCATAGAGAAAGAAGTGCAGGTTACTCCTGATTCTACAACTACGGAAATTATACCTGTGACATCCATTATCTACAAGTTCAGTAGTGAAAGTGATTGGAGACGCTTTTATGAGCAGGCAGCCGTCTCAGGCGGTTTCTCGGTGGATAGTTTTTATCATAGTTATAATCTGAACGATGCGAAAAACTACAATACGGTTTCGTCGTGCGATTCTTCTCGCTTTTTCCAAATGAAGCAGACGATTGGAGTCTCTCTCAATGAGGAATATAACACTTTGATGAAATTCGGTCTTGCCGCTTACGCCTCTTTAACTGTCAACAAATACACCTATTTAGATGAAAACAAATCGTTGGCAACGGGAGAAGTGTCCCCTCATAACGATTCGTTGGGCTACACGATGAACCCTGCTTACAATACGGTTCGTAGAAATAAATTCGGAGTCGGCGCCATTCTTTCTAAACACCAAGGACCTGTTTTCACCTATCAATTTTATGGTGAATATTATTTCTTGGACGAGAAGAAAACAGCCTCCTCGTTCGAGGTGGGTGGAAAATTGGACAGCCGTGCCAATTGGGGTAAGCAACCTGTTGAGATTGGAGCTTCTGTTAAGTTTGAACGTTATTGTCCCGACTTCTATGAAGATTACTATTTCTCCAATCATGTCAAGTGGAGCAATGATTTTGAAAACAAGCAGGATTTCATAGTAAACGGGTTCTTGTCGTTCCCTACTTTCGCGTTCTACAATGGCTTAGGTCTCAAATTTTCAGCTGATTTCAGAAATTTGAATAACTATGTCTATTGGAATAAAAATGCGATGCCTCAGCAATATGATCAAAACTTACAAGTGTTGACGTTTGCTGTCAAAGAACGGGCGAGAGTATGGCATTTGCATTGGGATAATGAGTTGGTTTTCCAACAGACGAGCGAGTCTGAGGTTCTTCCATTGCCGACGCTCTCTTGGTTTTCGTCTGCCTACCTTCGTTTCGACAAATTGTTCAAGGTTTTGAATATTTCACTTGGTGTTGATATGCGGTGGAACAGTGCTTACAATGCGCCAAACTATATGCCCGCAACGGGTCAATTCTTTGTGCAAGATGCTAACAGTAGTAATTATACGAAGTATGGTGACTATGTCTATATGGACGCGTTCCTCAATTTCCAGTTGAAGCGTGTACGTTTCTATGTGGCATACAACCATTTCAATGCACTTTGGATGAATAAATACAATTACCTCTATATGCGAGGCTACGCAATGGATCCATCTTACTTCAAGTTCGGACTTAGTGCAATGTTTGCGCGTTGATTTGCTCAGTAATATAGAACATAAAATACTTTGAAAATGCACTCTTGAGGGTGCATTTTTTTTGTCTTGCAAATTCTTATAGAGTTGAAATATTAATGATTACAATTTTATATAAAATGTTAAATTTGAAATTTGTTTGTCGTTATATATTACACTTTATCAGAAAAAACATTACATTAGCAAACTGTAATCGGTTGTGATATAGAGGTTTTGAGACCTGAGATATCAACGATGTTGTTAAGAGTAGTTATAAAACCATTATAAGTAGACTTATTTCCAAAAATGAGAAAAATCGGGATGTTAGTGTTTGTCGGGTTGGCTGTGGCAAGGCTTTCTGCGGCTCCTTGCGTGGTTGGCTCAACGGAGTTTGACGTGCCATCCACATTGTGTGATATCAATTTGACAAACGATGAGAAAGGGTGGTTTAGTAGCGATCTGAGCGGCAAAATTGAAGCGTTAAAAAAAATGGAATGGGGAAAAAGGAGACGGTTTGCTTTGCAAAATTTCCACAACCTTGAATGACAATGGTGCGTTGGAGGGAGGTGAGGTGACGGAGATACAGCCTGGTCAATCCACCACGTTCACTTATAGCGGAGTTGCCGATGAGAGTGGATGTATCACTTTCTATATTGGAAGAGCGGATGGTATGAGCAATGTTCCGCTTGGTTTTGACAATGTCAGAGTTGAGAGTGTGTTGAAGCCGGAAATCCTCTATTCGGGCTATCCTTGTCCAGCAATGCCTATCTTAGTCGGTTTGAAAAATACATATCCTGAGGGAACTGCCTATCAGTGGTCGGAGTCGGTTACGGGAGCAACGGGTAAAGGCAGCACGTTTAGCTTTGAAGCTCCTAATGCAGGTACATACAAGATACAAGTGGCAGTAACAATGACAGGTTGCGACCCATCGTTGAGTGATGTCTATGAGTTGACGGTGAATGACTGCTGCAAAGCTGCGGACGGCAGTCCGATGGCGATGGTTGATGTCTTCTTTGATGATTTTGGTTCGTTTGAGGGCAATCAATATACTTATACCGACTTGAATGGAGAAGAGCAAACCGTGGAAGCAAAAGATGAACTAAATGGCGCGTTTGGCTATTGTGTGTCCGACTTGAAGAATAATGGTGCGGCGGTAAAGGTGAAATATAACAAGAATATCAAAAATGAAGGCTATGTCATTGGTACGAAAGACCCTTATTCAAAAAAGCTGATCTCGCATGACGAAGATATGGAGGGCGGTTTCTTGATGATTGATATCAAATCGGATGGTTGGAAAGGCAAATCTCTGTATGAGCAGAAGGTATGTGGTTTGTGTCCAGGCAAGGAGGTGACCTTTGGCGCGGCTGTTTCTGCTATTAACAGCAATACGAAGACATCCGTGGGAATGCTGTCTGTCGAGCTTGTTGATGAGAGTGGGAATGAACTCTACTCAAGTGGAGACAAGAAATTGACAGATCCAGCTTGGGAGTGGTATGGCGAGACATTCACTCTGCCTGCGGGTACGGAAGGATGTGCGACAATGCGAATTGTAAGCAAAGAAGATGATTACGAAGATGGAAAGCGTGGTGATTTTGCCATTGACGATATCACATTTCGTGTTTGCTTGCCTCCAGACATTAATATTGGGTATGAGTTGGAAGGATCGCAGGATTTGACAGACCTCTGCACAGATGATCTGCTGACTTTGGTGTGCGAAACATCGTCAGCCTCTTCCAAATTTTTCGGAGAGACGATGAGTTATATGTTCCAATACACCTACGACGACCCGAGAGTGACGGATGCGGAAAAGGTGAATTGGATTTCGCTGACCGACGAGACGGGCGCATCCCTACTCACTACATCTAAATTCCAGATTAAAAACCCGGCAGACCATCCTTCATTTGCGAAAATCAAGAGTGGAGAGGCGGAGGAAGTCTACTTTAGAGTGGTGGTTGGAAAGGCTGAAACACTGAAAGACCCAGAGGAGTTGAAAGTGAACGCTTTGTCCCCCTGCCGTAATATCTCAGTATGCATAAAATGTTTGGAAGCAGGATTGAATTGTGATAAATGCACGGAGCCAGATGCCAATGTCTTTGCCGTTGATGGCGGTTATTTCGACCCAGTGGTGAATGTCATAGAGTTGAGCAAGGAAGTTGGGAAAACAACAATCTCCCTTAGGGATCCTGTACGCGGAATGAAAGAGAATGGGGACGATTACTATGATTACACTGTTTCTTGGTATAAAGGTTCTACGGTTGAGTCGGGGACTGCCATTGCAGGGGCATCAGCTGTGATGACACCAACGGCGAACACGGCACCATCGCTCACCGTCAACTATGAGGATATTACGGAGGAAGGGGTTGAGTATACGGTTTATATCCACGATAATTTCAATACCGACCCGACGGCTTGTGATGTGGAATATACGCTAACAGTGAAAACTACTGAGGCACTTCCTCCTATTGTGCAAGATGTTGCTTATTGTGAGGGTGAACCTTTGGCATTTTTGACCGCAGAGAAGCAACCCAAAGGCACAAAGACCGCTGAACAGTACACTTTGCTATGGTATGGAACGGATAAGCCTGCCAACACGCTTGTTGCAGCGGAGTTGGAGGGCGACACTTATTCACTGTCTGGAAGTGCGGAAGTTGCAGCGAATGATGTAACCACAACCTCCTATTGGGTGGCTCAACGTGATGATCAGACGAAAGCCGTCAGCACTCCTGTTGAGATTAAGGTTACAGTCTATCCTTCTCCTGTGCTTTCTATAACCGATCCTGAGTCGGTTTGCTCTGAACTTGTTGACTTGGCTCTAAAATCGTCTGTAACAAATGAAGTGTCAGGAATGGTGTACAAGACCATTTTTTTCAGCGACGAGAATGGAATCAAGAGGTTAGATTCTCCTTCTGTGGCAGAATCTGGCACATACTATGTTCAAAGTTTGTATGATGCGGAGGTCTCTTCGGGCGATATGTGTAGGTCGGAAATCCAACCAATCCAAGTGGTGATAGACACGTTGAGTATTGAAGCTGAGGATGTGCAGACTTGTCCCGACCAAACTGCAACCCTCAAGGTTGATGCCAAATCAAACGTTCCTTCCATTACATATGTGTGGAATGGAGATGGCGACGCAGGTAATACTGCTGTCTTTGAAACCCGCAAATTTACAGAAGGGAACTCTGGAGACATCTACAAATACAATTTGATGGTAGCTGCAGGTAAATGTGTGAAAACAAAAGAGTTGACGGTGACTCTTGGTGTCGGCCCCGTGTTGGGTACGCTTACCCTGGCAGACCCGACCAATCAGAATTTGCCAACGAAAACCTATACCAATGATTTAACAACAGATGTCTTCTATTATTGTGGAGGAAATGTGATTGTTACACCCAACTATGAAGGGGAGTCTGATTATGAACTGAAGGGTCCAACAGGTATGGTCGGCGTTGTCTCTCCTTTCAATATCAGTCAGGAAGGAGAGTACATTTTGTCTTTCACAAATGGATGTCCGACGAAAGTAACTTTTTCCATTGAAAATGCGGAAGTGAGTGTAACAAGTGCCGCTTCAGAATTGGATATCTGTGAAAAGGAAAATTTTCACGCCGAACTCGCCATTCAACCAACGAACTCGATTCCATACACGATAATGTGGAAGAAAGATGGTGTGGTCATACCGACTCAGCAAAGTGAATCATTGGATGTCGTCTCTGCGAAGGTGACAGACAGTGGCTTTTACGAAGCGACAGCGAACAGAAAGGGGTGCGTGTCAACGACATCGGTGGGGATATTGAATGTGAAATCTGCTCCTAACATCACTTTGACACTTCCAGAGACACCGACCATCTGTGCAGGAGAGATCGTTGATTTGTCCGTTTCAAACGTAAAGCCTGAGGGGACGACTATCGTTTGGAATGATGATGCCACCGTTCAGAGTGGTTTGCAGGGGGAAAGCATCACTGTGATGCCAAAATATAAGACAGGCAGCGGACATCAGTCTACATCCACTTACAGTTTGACGGCTTCTAATAAAATTTGCAATGCCACTAAGCAATACCAAGTAACCGTAAAAGTTGATGAGCCATTGAAGGGCGAGCTTAGGGGTACTTCGCCTGTGTGTGTGGGTAGTTCCGTGCATATATCCGCTTCATCATACAGCGCCGACGCCTACGTTTGGACGACTAACGGTGTGTCTGTCGGCGAAACCTCCGACATTGTGGTAACTCCAAGTGCTACAACCACATACGAGATGCAGATGATTCGAGGCGCTTGCACTGCGACAGATCATTATGAGGTGGTAGTCGTACCAATCCCCGAAATTCTTTCTATGGATTCTGTTGGCGTTCGCGATCGTATCGTGCAGGTGAAAACAGGTACAGGCTACGGAACCATGGTCTATTGGTTGGATGATGATAAAGATGCTCAGACGAGCGACATTCTTTTTGAGGAAATCTCTTTCGGAACGCATAAAATCACAGTGGAAGACGCGAGTGGCTGCGTCTCATCGCTTAATTTTAAGGTCGTACCGCCAGCTCTACACATTCCGGACTTCTTTACCCCTAACGGAGACGGAGTGAATGACATTTGGGTGGTTGAGCCTCTTGCAGAAGCCTATCCAAAAGCAGTTGTGAAAATTTATGACCGTTGGGGTAAATTGCTCGCGTCGTATCTCGGAGCAGAAATAGAGGGATGGGACGGCATTTATGGTGGGCGAGCAATGCCTTCTTCTGACTATTGGTACGTTATTAATGTTGGGGAGTTGGACGAGCAGTATACAGGACACTTCACGTTGATAAGGCGTTAGTGTTTGATTTTCTCTTTTGATAAAACCCCCGAGAGTTGTGTGAAACTTTCGGGGGTAATTTATGTTTATTCTTGCGAATATTGAATATTTGCTTTTTTACTTTATGTCATTCCAGATTTTCCACGATGCGATGGCTTGTCCGTGTAGCATATCTAAACCGTTTTTTGTGATAGCTCCTTTCTCTTCACCTTTTTGGCAAAATTGCGTGTGAAGTGGATTGTATACCAAGTCGTAGAGGTAATGTTTTTCCGTCAGCAGATGGTAAGGAATATTGGGTGCTTCGTCAACATGCGGAAACATACCTACAGGAGAACAATTGACGATGAGAAGATATTCAGCCATCACATTCTCATCAAGGTCTTGATAGGATAATGCTCCTTCGTGTGCCGTACGCGAAACGTAGGTGGATTTGATGCCGAGCAGCTTAAGAGCGTAGAGAACGGCTTTTGATGCGCCTCCAGTACCCAAAATGAGTGCTTTGTTGTGGTATGGCTTGAGTTGAGGCTTTAAGGAGTCTGAAAAACCGATTAAATCTGTGTTGTACCCTTTCAACGTCGTTTTTCCGTCATAGTGGCTGATTTTGATGGTGTTGACCGCACCGATAGCTTTTGCGGTAGGGTCAATGTCGTTTAAATATGGAATTATCTCCTCCTTGTAGGGGATGGTTACGTTGAGTCCGATTAAGTCGGGGTCTTTAACCAATTCTTTCACCTTGTCGACTATGTCCAACTCGTAAAGCTCGTATTGGGCGTCTATGTTCTCTCTCTGAAATTTATCAGTGAAGAAATTCTTTGAGAATGAGTGCTTTAAGGATTTCCCGATTAGACCGAATTTTTTCATTTTATATTACTTTTTCGTTGTTGAGGCAAACATATCTTCTGTTACGATAAGATAGCAAGTGTCTTTCTCCGTCTTAAAGTAGGCTGTGTCTTTGGAGAGGTTAAGATTTTTGTAGTCTGTGCCATGACGAAGGGTGATGCTTCTTAATCCAGTGATCTTCTGTATTTTATATTTTTCTGTTTCGGCATAACTTTCGTCGTAGCTAAAAATATTCGTCTCGCCTATGACGACACTTTGCTTTTGTGTGATGATGGTGTCAACCTTCAGCGTGTAGTCTTTTAGATTGGCTGTTACTCGAAGAGAGTCTTCAAACGGACTCACTACCTTATACACATATCCATTCTGCATTGTCATTAGAAGAATATTTTTGTCGACAGGCAGTTTGTATATGCCTTTACCGTCTTTTGTTTCTGGTCCTGTCCAGTGTTTGCGGTAGCAGAGTTCTTCGGACGATTTTGTTGAGTCAAGAGAATAGATAACCAATGTTTCTACTTTGTAAAGAGAGACACTTGTCTCCACATCCCACACCTCTTCGCTCTTGACACCGTAGCGTTGCGCGATGGTCAGTTCCTCACCCATTTGAAGCGTGTCTACTTTCGCTGTGTCCTTCAGCGTCTTGTAGTGAAGTACAATAGGAGTCTCATTATTGTTGACGACGGTGTACATATAATCGTGTTCTCCAACATGGCAAGCAGTGAACGAAAATAATGAGATTAGATACAAAATGCTGATTTTCAATAGCTTTGTCATTTTAATATCTCCTGCATTTGTATTTTAGCTATGATTTGATTAAGATTTCTTCTTTTTACGGAACATACTGAGTATTGGGTCTTTTTTTGCGGATGGACAAATTTTCGTGAATGCGTTCCATGCCTCAGGATCCTTCTCAATAGCCAACTTTAAAAATTGTTTTGTTTGTTCTTTTTCGTTCAGCTGATAGTAGGTGAGGGCGAGAAACAAACTTAACTCGTTCACCTCCGCGGAGAGTCTGTAGGCTTGCTCTAAGTAGTAGAGAGCGGATTCATAGTCTCCGTCGTCGTAAAAAAGAATTCCTAAAGAGACCATTGGTAATGGATTTTGAGGATCCAATTCAATGGCTTTCTTATAGCTTTTCTCAGCCCATGTGATATGTTCTGTTTTGTGTGCAGTGAATTTGATGGCGAGTTTACATTGTATATCTCCTTCCAAATGCCACAGTTCCGCACTGCCTTTATCGTATTTTTGCGCCCAGTGAATCCAGCGCACTGCTTCGTCTGGGTCTTCGTCAATGAGGAGTACTGCGAGTCGAACCATTGCTCTCGTATTAGACTCGTCTAAATTGACAGCTCGTCGGTATTTTCTTTCGGCCTCTCCTAAATAGAAAGTTCGTTGGTAATTGCTGGCGGTGTCGTCATTGTGCCCTAATCCTTCGTAACATTCGCCAATGCAGAGGCAGAGGTTTGAATCTTCCTCTTCCAAATCAGCGTATTCTTCGAATGTCGCTAATGCCTCTTTATATTCACTGCAGTTGACTAAACTTTGTCCTTTCAAAAATAATGCTTTGTAACATTGTGGGTCTATCGTGTAAGCATAGTCAAAAGCCTCGACCGCCTTCTCATATTTCTGTATGTCATTATAAACGCTCCCAAGAGCGAGCCACGCTTGCGTGGAATAAGGGTTCTTGTCTAAAACCTTTTCTATCAGTGCCACTGTTTCCTCAGACTTTTCTGGGTTTTCCGCGTAGAGCAGAGCTAATTCGAAGGTCGCCTCGCAGTTGTCGTCTGTCAATTTTATAGCGCGTTCGTAGATTCGGATCGCTTTGCTCTTTCTTTTCATCTGCTTGTAGGTATTGCCTATGTCGACAAGAGTGCTGTAGAGAAAAGGATCATCGTGGTTGTCGCAAAGGCTGTCGAATATTTCGTCGGCTTTTCTGTTTTCATGCCTTAACAAAAGTAGTTTCCCCTTTGTGATGAGAAGGTCAACGTCTTTGCTGTCAATCAATAGGGCTTTGTCAACAACTGCTTCTGCTTCAGTATAGAGTCCTTTTGCCGCCAAGTATCGCGCATGACAGTCTGTTATTGTGATGGAATCGGGATATTGACTATCAGCCCAATTCAGCACCTCCTCGCAGAGTGAAATGTCATCGCTGTCAATGTAATGGTCAAACAAGACAACGTAGTCGTCCTCGTCATAGAAACAAGGAGAACCTTCTTTCACCTGTTTTTCAAAATGAGCAAAAAGTTCTTTGTCGCTGTCCGAGTCATCGTATGGAGAAGAGTCTAAATTCATAATTCTGTAGTCTTGGTAAAAGTAAACACTGTATTGCACAAATATAAGACAATCGGGAAATAAAATGTAACTGTCAAGAAGATAACTTATTAACAATGGAATGTTTCGTAGATAAAATAGTGGTGTGTTTTCAATAGTGGGTTGTTAATAAGTTGCGTTTTTTATTGTCAAATCACTTTTGAAAAGCAAAATTTTATTAAATTTGCCTTTGTCGAATGGCTGAGGATAGAGTCAGTTGTTAATAACCATGTGAAACAAAGGAAGTATATAAAGTAAGATAAAAAACATAAAAGATTCATGAAAAGATTTTATTTGACGATGTTGTCTGTGTTGACGTCCGTCGTAATGATGTTCGGACAGGGGCAATATACGAGTTTATCTGGGTCGTGTGATGGTCAGGTGAAGTATGCCGCAGGGAAAAATGCTTATCCTCTTGATAAGTATAAGTTGGACTACACATACAAAATCGTGATGGGAGACCCTTATTGTTTCGCGAATGTTTCTTGGACAAGGAACAATGTGTTTACAGTAAACAAGAAAACCGTTAATTACAACAACCTCAAGAGTTATGAAGATTTAAAACAGCGTTTCGACTTGTTAGTGCCTGATTCTGCGGTTTTTACTTATACGATTCTTTTCTATTCGGAGAATTCAAAATGCTACATTGCTTCGGCTAAGACAAGTGTTGCCGTCCCATATGTCGAAAAGGCAGGTCAGACTATCGCTCCAATCGCTCCTGTAAAGATGAATTGGAAGTCTGATTTCACCAATGTCGTTGTCGGTAAGCAAACAAAGGAAAAACCTGGTACGGTGATTGCAGATGCATCCTTGTCTAAAGCATTTGAGGCGGACCGTATCACTGTCGGTAAATTGGCTAACACAGAGAGAGGTTTCAGTTTCAGATTGAGAAAAATATTTGCAATGTCATCTCGTATTGAAGTTGTCAATGTAACGGCAACCTTTAAGTGGAGCAATGAGAATTTCGATTATATCTCTGATGAGTACACTCGTCGTGTGAACGCTGAAAAATACAGAGCAGCTGGAAATAATGAGAAGTCTATTGATGCTTATTTTTCGAATCGTAAGTATTCTCCTGCGGTTGGGTCAGACAGCCCGATTTTTTGGATGACAACTTCTCGTCCAACGGATATTTGGATGAACGCAGTTGCTGAAGGTGATCGTCTTTATAACGAACAGAAATGGAGCGAGGCTTCAGCTTACTATAATGTGGCGGCTAAGGCAGCTCCAGACTTGGTCTACCCTGTTGCTCGCGTCGAGAAGATTAAGAAATTCACAGCGTACAAGACAAACAGAAACGTAGGTGATTTGGAATTGATTTATGTAGAAGGAAAGGGTAGCCTAAAATCATTTTATATGAGCAAGATGGAGATTACTCATGCGCAATGGATGCGTGTGATGGGAACTCGTCCGTTTCAATTCAAGGGCGGTCCTAACACTCCAGTAGAGAATGTCAGTTGGGATGATGCGCAGGCTTACATTACGGCTTTGAACAAAGAGACGGGTATGAATTACCGTCTGCCTCGCTTGGAAGAGTGGGAATATGCCGCTAAAGGTGGTGCAAAGGGTGTATCTACTGAGTATGCGGGTGGTAACAACTTGCCGGATGTCGCATGGTGTGTTTACAACTCAAACGAGGCAACCCACGAGGTGGGAACGAAGACACCCAACGAGTTAGGCCTTTACGATATGACGGGAAATGTAAGTGAGTGGGTGGTTGACCAATATGACAAGGACACTCGTTTCGTGAAGGGTGGTTCTTGGGCAGACGACGCATCAAACAGTGTTATCACTTCAACTGAAAAGGTTTCTGCGAAATACAAGAGCGGAAAAATCGGTTTCCGTGTTTGTCAAGATGAGTAATTCAGAGACTGCTACTAATTAGATTCGATTTAATTCAAGTATAAGAAATCAGATGAAAAAAAGTTATATATATATATTGGCCTGTGGATTGGCGTTTTCAACTTTGAATGTATCTGCATACGAGGTTTCTCCAGAAGATAAACAGGCGAGAGACTATTATTATACGGCCATTGAAAAGTATGATTTGGGCGACTATAGTGCAGTTCTCAAGTTGTTAGAGAAAGTTGAGGCAAAATTGGGAAAGACTAACGCTCGTGTTGAGTATATGAGAGCGCGTGCTCAGTATGCGTTGGGCAATGACGCGGAGACTCAAAAGGCTTGCAAGGCTTATTTTGCTTCTCAAGTAATCAAGGATAAAGGTTATACGTTGATGACATCTATGAACGACGAGGTGTCTGCACGTTTGGATTCTGCCAGAAAGGCCAGTTACGAACAAGCAATGGCAGAGAAAGAGGCTGTGGAGGCCAAGGCTATTGCCGCAAAAAAAGCCGCTAAAGACCGCGAAATCGTTATGAAGGAGGCTGCCGTTCGTCGTGCCGCCGATGTTGAGACGCAAAAGACTGTCAAGGCGGAAGAGTTGAAAGTGTTCCAAGAGGTTCAAAAGAAGAATACGAAGGAAGCATACCAACAGTTTATTTATGACTATCCTTCGGGGTATTATGTGTCTCAGGCAAAGTCTGAAATGAATAAGAAATGGCCTGCTCCGGTACGAGTCTTGAGAAAAAACAAATACGGTTACACCAACAAGTCTGGCGATATGGTTGTAAAGGCTAAATATGATTGGGGCGCAGATTTCTCAGAAGGAATGGCTCGTGTTTCTGTTGGTGGAAAGTATGGATTTGTGAACGAAGATGGAAAGGAAATAGTCCCTTTGAAATATGTTTCTGCTTCTAACTATAGTTATGGTTACGCTGTTGTAAAAGGTGCGGACAACTCTGCTTTTTTCTTGAACAAGAATGGCGAGAAGATGAACGATGTTGTATATAGCGATGCAAAGGCTTTCAGTGAGGGTCTGGCAGCTGTTCAGAGTGAATACTTCAAATATGGATTCATAGACGTGAATGGAAATGAGGTGATTCCATGCGATTATCAGACGGTTTCATGGTTCAAGGAAGGATTGGTTGCTGTCTCTAAGAAGTTGGAAAACGGTCAGACTGCATACGCCTTCATTGACAAAGAGGGTAATGCTGTAACTGATTTCGAATTTGAGGATGCGAAAGACTTTCAGGGTGGTGTCGCTTGCGTGAAGAAGAATGGGAAATTCGGTTTGATTGATAAGTTCGGTGGCCCTATTACAGAGTGTGAGTACGATTACATTTCAACTTTCAATGGTGATGGTTATGCTTTGGCGAAGAAGAATGGTTGGGATGTTTACTTGGATAAGGAAGGAACTCCATGGGCTAAGGCGAATGGAAAGTTTATCAAAGTAAGCTACTAGTCGGAGTATGCGTTGATTGAAAATTTAAGATGATATTTTAAAAGCGAGATAGCGTGTGTTATCTCGCTTTTTTGTATTTTAGTGTTTTTGAAAAAAAGGAAAATAGAGAGAGTGTTACTGACGTTTGGAAGAGCGTTCTCTAAAAAAAGAAAGTAAAATAGGAGACTATGGCTGAAGAGCAATTACATACAGAAGAAGAACAGAAAATGATTAATGATGCGTATCAAAATTTGCTCAAGGTGTATATGGCGTCGAATCATCGTAACAAGGTTGATTTGATAGAAAGAGCCTTTAATTTTGCTTCAATGGCGCATCAAGGTGTGCGTCGTCGGTCGGGTGAGCCTTATATCATGCACCCAATTGCGGTGGCAACGATTGTTGCAAAGGAAATTGGATTAGGATCAACCTCCATCTGCTCTGCATTGTTGCATGATGTGGTGGAAGACACAGAGTATACGGTTGAGGATATTGAAAATCTCTTTGGAAAGAAGATTGCTCAAATAGTAGATGGTTTGACGAAGATTTCAGGCGGTGTTTTTGGAAAAGAGGCATCGGCGCAGGCGGAGAACTTCAGAAAACTGTTGTTGACAATGTCTGAGGATATTCGCGTTGTCTTGATAAAGATCGCAGATAGGTTGCACAACATGCGAACGTTGAGTTCGATGCCTCCAGCGAAACAGTTTAAGATTGCTGGAGAGACACAGTACATCTACGCTCCATTGGCGAATCGTTTGGGACTCTACACTATCAAGACTGAGTTGGAGGATTTGAGTTTCAAGTATGAGCATCCCGACAAATATGAAGAGTTGTCTAATCTTTTGGAGAAGGACAGGGAGGAACGCGATACTTTGTTTGCAGATTTCTCCGCTCCTATACGAAAGAAGTTAGAGACGTTAGGATATCATTTTGAGATATTAGACCGTGTGAAGTCTGTTTATTCCATCTGGAGAAAGATGCAGAAGAAAAACATCCCTTTTGAGGAGGTCTATGATATATTAGCGTTGAGGATTGTGTTTGACGTGCCGGAAGGAGAGGATGAAAAAGCCTGTTGTTGGAAGATTTATTCTGCTGTGACAGATATTTATAAACCGCATCCGGATCGTATTCGAGATTGGATAAGCACGCCAAAATCAAATGGCTACGAGGCTTTGCACGTTACCGTAATGGGCTTGAACGGACAATGGATCGAAGTCCAGATTCGTAGCCGAAGGATGGACGACATTGCGGAGAAAGGTTTTGCCGCACACTGGAAATATAAAACGGGAGAGAAAGACGACTCGGAGTTGGAAAGGTGGTTGCAGACCATTAAGGAGTTGCTTGAAAACCCGGAACCCAATGCTATCGATTTCTTGGATACTTTTAAGTTGAATTTGTTCGCTTCAGAGATATTCGTCTTCACGCCTTCTGGTGAGATTAAAACGCTACCACAGGGTGCAACAGCGTTGGATTTTGCGTTTTATCTGCATACAGATATGGGATTGCATTGTATTGGTGCGAAGGTAAATCATAAATTAGTGCCTCTGAGTTATGTGTTGAACAGTGGTGATCAGGTTGAGATTTTGACTTCGAAGAAGCAAGAGCCTGATCCAGAATGGATTAACTATGTGGTAACTGCGCGTGCGAAAGGTAAAATTCGCGCATTGTTTAAAAGAGAGTACAAATCGTTCATCAATAAAGGAGAACACGATTTAGAGACGTATCTTCAAGAAAATGGGCAGAAGGTAAGCCCAGACAATATTTCAAAAGTTTTGGAGTATTTTAAGGAGACGAAGAAGGACGAACTTTATTATAAGATAGGAAAAGGAACGTATAAGCTTGATGAGCTGACCAATACCGTCTTTAAGTCGCAAAGTCGTTGGATGAGATATTGGAATTTGACATTTAAAAGGAACGGACAAAGTACGTCGTTGCCATTCTTCGGAACGAAGAAGCCGGATGCGAAGAAAACGTTGACATTGGCAGAAGACAAGTCGGGAATCACCTATCGAATAGCAGATTGTTGTTTGCCTATTCCTGGAGACGATATATTGGGCTTTATGGAAGACGATGGTATGTTGGTCGTACATAAGAGACAGTGTCCGGTGGCGATGAAATTGAAGTCCAACTATGGGGAGCGAATCATTTCAGCGGTGTGGGAAACACACAAGATGTTGTCGTTTCCGGCGACGATTGAGGTGAAGGGTGCAGACCGAGTAGGTGTTTTATGCGAGATAATCCGAACGATTACAGAGGAACACGCAATGAATATAAGTAAGATGAATGTCGATACAAAGGATGGAATGTTCGAACTCTATGTGACGGTTTATGTACATGATGTGGAGGACGTCAACAATCTTTGTATGGATTTGATGAAAAACAAGACTATCAATTCTGTTAATCGTGTAGAGACGTCTATCAAATAGTTAGCAAGAGCTTTTTGCTAACTATTTACCAATGATGAGAATTTCTGTTCTACGGTTGATTGCGCGACCAGCGTCCGTTTTGTTATCGGCGATTGGTTGCGTTTTTCCGTAACCTTTGTACTCCATGCGTTGTCTTGGCACACCTTTGCTTGCCAAGTACTCCAAGGCTGCTTTGGCGCGGTCGTCAGAAAGAGTCATGTTGTATTCTGCGCTTCCTTTTGAGTCTGTATGACCCGAGAGTTGTATGCGGACTGTAGGGTTCTCTTTCATGAATTTCACCACATGATTAAGCTCTATGTACGATTGCTTTTTGAGGGTCGCTTTGTCAAAGTCGAAGAAGATGTTCTTCAGTGTCATTTTTTTCCCAACTTCGATTTTATCTAATCCTAAATTATTTTTACCCTCTTTGCTATCCATTTTTATGTCCTCTTTAGCGGCGAAATTGTCGGAATAGAACATATAGCCTTTTTTGCTGACATTTACTCCATATTCCTCGTTTTCAGGCACACAGGCGATGAATTCTCCTGTCGCTTTATCGGATACTGAGCGGAATACCATCTTGTTGTTTTCGATGCTGAATATGTCAATGGTTGCTTGAATAGGTTTATGCGTAGTAGCGTCTAAGATTTTTCCCGTGGCATACTTCATCTTGTTCTTCGGACGGTTGTTGGCATCGTTCAGTTTCAGTTCGTAGATATCTCGGCCTTGTCCATTTTTCTCTTGTCCGTCGGATGAGAAATAAGCTTTGTCTCCAGCTGCGTTGACCACGAAGCCTATTTCTTCGCGACAGGTGTTGATAGGGTAGCCCATGTTCTTAGGCTCCGTCCATCCGTCTCCGTCTTTGTAAGACACGAAGACATCGTAGCCCCCCATACCTTTGTGTCCTTTTGAAGAGAAATAGAGTGTTTGATTGTCTGCATGGATGAAAGGAGACAGCTCGTCTTCTGCGGTGTTGATGGTTTTGCCGAGGTTGACGGGTTCCGAGAATTTAAGGTAGCCGTTGGATTGCACTTCCACTTTGCATTTCCAAATGTCAGTCTTCCCGGATCCACCAGGGCGGTTGCTTGCGAAGTAGAGTTCGTCGCCTGTCGGACTGAGAGATGGACAAGTTTCCCAATAGCGGGTGTTGAGCGGACTGCCTGCGTTGATGGCTGGCGACCACTTGTCTCCTTCGTGGATGGAGTAGTAGATGTCACACCCACCTGCACCCTCGCGTCGGTCGCATGCGACGAAGAACATGTATCGACCGTCCAAGGAGATACTTTGTGCGCCCTCGTTCCCGATTGTGTTCATGGAATTGCCCACATTCTGTGTTTTCTGCCAGACACCGTTTTCTTTCTTGCTCAAGTAAATGTCTTCATGGATGCCTCGTCCGAATTCTGACTGCCCTTGTAGTTTGTTCAGTTTGACGGTCGTTGAGAAGTAGCGTTCGTCGGCGGTGATACTTGGCCAATAGTCGTCGAAGCGAGTGTTGATATTGTTGCCCATGTTTTTGAATTCAAAAGGAACAGGGTGTTGCATGATTTCCATTGCCTCTTCGCACTCTTTGATTTTGACGGCAGCACGATTGTAGAAAGTAGTGCTTTCTTTCGGAATCTTTTTGTAAGTCTCTAAAGCCATCTCGTAGTTACAAGTTTGGTGGTATGCCTGTCCCAAACGAAGAAGCGTGTTGGCGTAGCGAGGCATGTTAGGACGAGCGATGTAGACCAAGGTGGAGATGCGTTTTTCGTCGTTGCACATTTTACCGTAGAGGTCGGACAGCGTCCACGAAGCGTCGATGTACTCCTTGTTGTTGCGAATCAAGTTGCGCAAGATGGGGACTGCCTCGTTGTATTTCCCCTGATTCATCAGAATCACTGCTTGTTCGTAGGAGGCAATCTCCTTTTTGCTTTGAGCAGAAACGAGAATGGACGAATAGAGAAAAAATGCTAATATAGGTATGAATTTGTATTTAAACTTCATATTTTTTTGATGGGTTAGGGTTTGCGGATATCATCATAGGATTATCCTATTCAAAGTTACAAAAACAAAATGAATCAGCCTAATATAGGAATCTTGCTTTAAATGTATAAGTAGAAGCAAGGAGGGGGAAAAAGACTTGGTGCTGTCTTGTTAATTATTTTCTCTACGAATCCTCAAAAAATCAGAATAAAAGCATTAAATTTGCCCCGACAAAAATTATTGTGGGCTTGCGTTCGGCATTTTTTGACAGAGTTTTTTGGAACTTGCGTTTTTAATGTTCTCCATATAGTTTATGTTGATGAGTTTTTATTGCGTATTGAAAAGTTTTTTTACATATAAAATTAATGATGAGGAAGTTGTTTTTATTGGCTACCTTTTGTTTGATGTTCGTATGGGCGAAATCGGAAGGAGTTGATGGACTGAACCATGTGAAAGGGTGCCAGTCTGTTGGAGTAAGAGGCGGTAGGGGCACGAAAAGCAAATTAGATGTTGGCTTGACGTACACTTATTGCTTCAGTAATAAATTGTCGTTGACAGTGGAGGCGGATATGGAGCGAGGGGAGTATGGCAACTCGAAGTTTCTTTCTTTGCCAATGTTGTCGCCCTGCCTTGAGTTCAATGTGTGGAATCCTGTAAATTGGTTCTACCTGAACATAGGCGGTGGAGTTGCGGTCAGTTATGATGTTTGGGAGTGCCTTGACCTGATGGATAAGACGAAAAACTTCTCTGTTGGACCTCAGGTGGGGGTCGGATTTGAATTTTTGCCTGTTTCTTTCCTGTCTTTTGTGTTGAAAGCGCAGCAATATGCGATGTTCAACAAAAGCACGCAATATTTAAAACCTAATTTTACACTTGCTTTTAGGTATAATTTTCATAAATAGTGTATTTTAATAATAAATAAAAATATAAACTTTTTACATAATGAATTTAATTATTAGGCTAATGTGTCTATTAGCCGTGGCGTTTGTTTATGCTTCTTGCGACACACGAGACGACTATTACTATGAGCATGGCAAAAAGCCAAATGTGTTAGTCTATTCTGGGGATTCCCTATTAGAATTGGGAGATGCTCGGTATGTGCGGATCTCTTTGAAAATGGGAGAGAGTAAGACATTGATGGTCAATTTTGAAAATCCGTATGGTGGAGTGTTGTGGAATGACATAAAGGTGACGAATATCGTTGATTCTGAGTATGGTTCCAATTTGGAGGGCTTGCGTCCGTTCATTGACAATTACAATTATAGTACGGGAGTCTACAATTTGGTTAACTCTTATGCGGGGGTGAATGTAACTCATGTGGAACATGAGAAATACAGTCTGTCTTTTTATAGAGGAGCAGGCTATAGTGAAATGACGAAGCGGGCGTTGACGGCAGACCTTGAGGTGACCTATACGATTACTTTAACGAATGCCATCGGTGTGAAATCCCTTTTTTATGTTTATGTAGAGATGAAGGGAAATAAAGCACCTGATCCGCAGATTAAGGTGTCTGATTTGACGACAGATTGGGAGAAACTTATTGAAATAGAAGAAGGCGCGGACCCTGATGGGGATGATATTGTGATGTATGAATATTGCTTCGATGGTGTAACAGTTGGGTCGGCAGGTTATGAGTTTGAGTCTGGTAAAAGCGACTGCCCATCTAAAATGTGTGCCTATAATGGTGTGTACATCACTACAACGCTGAATAGTGTGCGACATGCCTTTCAATCCTCTGGCGTGCACACGATCGCCGTACGTTGCAAGGACTCGCATGGCTATTGGAGTGATTGGAAAAAAGTTAATATAACTCTTAAATAATAACAAAAATTACGTTAAATGAAAAATGTGTTTAAAGCAAGATGGTTGCAGATACTTGTCTTGTTTGCTGTGTTTCTGGGGCAAAGCCTATACGGAAGTAACCAACATTGTAGCGATTTTTCTACGGTTGGAATAAAATTGACGAGAACTCCCGTTTTTAAGGTCGATGCAAAGTATCATGATAAGGCGAATTCGGGAAATATCATCTTTACGTTGAGCGACTTAGAATTCAAAGCCTCTGGAAGTTGGGGGTGGTTCGATAATGCGTCGATTGAAAAATTGGCGGCACATCTAATTTTTCAGTTCTCTTTAAACGAAATAGACTGGGTGTCGCTTACTCCGGCGCAAATGGGAGCATCTAAAGATGAGTTTTCAGTTGGAGGAAACAGATGTCATTCTTTGAGTGTTGCGGATAATGATATTCCTGGTTCATATCTTTTGTCAAAAGATAAATTGTATGAAATTTTAGGCATATCGTCTGAATCTTGTTTTACTACAGTGTATTACCGAATGGCGTATCAGGGAAGGGTTGAGTTTGATGAAAATGCTTCAGATCGATGGTTCCCAGGTGTTAATCAGTATGCTTATACGGATACAGGCGTTTTCTACGTGTATGAATGTTTAGGAAACAAAATCTCTGTAGATTCTACTCGCACTCCTTTGTGGAGTCAAGGAGATGTTTCCCATTTTGCAATCTATTCGGATAATGCGTATTGGGAGAGAGCCAATAAAAGTGTCTTGATAAAGAATGTTGAGGAACCATGTAGATTTAATGGTAGTCAAAGATTGTTTGAGAATATCGTTTTAGATGGAAATGGAATATATTGGCCTATTTCGACAGAGATTTACAATGATACTCCTTTTGATATGGAGGTGCCTATTTCAAAATTTCTTTCTTTGACGGAAAGTACTAAGGTTTATACAAATCGTCGATACAATAAGACGATAGAGAAAGGTGTTTCTATACAATGTCAATCAAATAGATTGAATTTCGTTTGTGTGCCGCCATTGATGATTGACCCTCTACGAAACTCTGATGATAAAAATGTTGTTAAGTTTTGCCAAGGTGATGGAACTTTGTTGATAAGGGGTAAGGCGGCTGCTATAAATAAGATTCCAGGGTTCAGAAAACTTTCATACGATCCTGCTGATTACGACCCTATCTACGAGTGGCAATATCGTCGCGAGGATGATACTCGATGGTATGATTTTATGAGAAATGACACGATTGCAGATGAGGATGGTGTGCGTATGGTGGAGTTTAGTGGTGCTGACTTGAAGATTCAGAAGAAGTTCATCACGAAGAAGACTTATTTCCGTCAGCGTTTGAGAATGGGTAAATTCCCTTTGTCTCCGGTCTATGCTGCAGAGGTTTGCCACGATGAGGTGGTGTTGGGTCCTGCTCAGACTTATGTGGAGTATGAACCCTACGCTGCTATCCAGAGAAGCAATTTCTCTATTTCGAAAGAGGAGACTGCTTGTATGGATTCGTATTTTGACACTGATAATGGGGAGGGAGAGATTAAGGTTTCATTCACTCCAACGAAAAACTATAAGTATTGCTCTAAGTCGCTTTCTGACAAAGAAAATGATTTTACTTACAACTGGTATTGGGAGAATGAGGAGACGAAGGATTCTTTGAAAGATGCCGATATGGTGATTTATCATAAGGATGTGATGAAATCCACTACCTACTACACCTTAGTGGTGAATGATGGTTGTGAGAACTCTATCAAATTGACTACTAAAAAGATAGCGAAGGAAAATCCTACAGTAGAGGCAGCGTCTTTTGCATTTGTGAATGCAGATACATACGAATATGGAAAGTCCTTGATGGTTGAGTCTGTCGATGGTAAGCAAGTGTTCGTCTCAGTGGAAGATCCTGAAAAAAGCAGGTATAACTATTATTTGGTATCTCCAGAAGGGAAAGACAGTGTGAAAGAGTTGCGTCTTAGCACGTCTCGTAATACGGAAATCATTATGGCAGAGAAAGTTAGACAATCTGCTTTGGGTGATATCTATATTGTGAAGAGAGATCGATCTGCGTTGCAGTGTGCAAGTAGCCCTGTCTATTTGAAATTCGCTCTGTGTCGTCCTATAGAGAACAAAATCTATTTGAAAGATGATGCGAATCAGATGATTGAAGATGACACGATGCGTACTGTTTATGTTTGTGCGGGTAGCCCGTCTCCTGCTTTTGTCGGAGACACTATGACGGGTGGTTTTTCAAATGGGGATACGAAATATGTATGGGAACTTAAGACGAGTCTGAATGGTTCTTGGAGACAAGTTTCTCCGAATACCATGTCTGTATGTTTAGACCCAGGTGTAGTGTCGATAGATAAAGGAGTGGCGTACTATTTCCGTCGTCATGTGGTTTCTTCGACGACAAAGACGAGTGTAGACAGTTATAGCCAACCTATCTGCGTGCGTGCATTCACAACGCCGGAGTTGTCCGTTACTGCGAAATCAAGCAAGGAAAAACGCTATGAACTTCATCGAGAACCTTGGAATGTTTGTTATGGGGCAACTTTGAATTTTAATTTTGTGTCGAATAACGACAGCATTCGGCAGAGTGGTCGACCTACGATTGAGTCAGTACAGTATGTTGTCTCCAATGCAAAAGATTCTGTCTTGTATAAATCTGCTATTCCTTCTTTTGGCCTTGTTAAAGAAAAAGTTTATTTGACGGCGAAAGGAATGTTCTGTAATGAGACGATAACATCATCCAACAAGATTTCTGCAGTTCCCGGCGAGAATTTGGTAGTGCCTGAATTTAGGGTTGAGGGGTGTGGAGTTGTCGGAAAGAAGCTCTCCGTGGATATATCAAGCTGGCCAGATGATTATGATTATACGCTTGTTGCTCCTAATGGAAAAGAAACAGACGACAGAAAGATAGAATATAAGATTAGTGAGAAACCGGGTTCATCTGGTCTGAAATTCAAGGTGATAAAATCGTTGAATGCTTGTTCAGCCGAAAGAGTCGTTACTGTTAATCAGGTAGACATCAAAGATAAGTTGATAAAGAATGAATTGATGATTGCCGGTGAGAGTGTTGAAAAGGCAGATGGTAGGTATGTTGTTTGCAAAAACTCGACATTCTTAATTAAGGATAATCGTTTGGTTTATCCTTCGAACGTGGCTTATTCGTGGGGAATGCTTGACGCGACGGGTTCGTTGACAACGATAGAGAATGATGAGAAGCAACTCTCGTACTCGTTGACGAAGGGTGGCGTTTCTGTGGCATTTGTTCGCACGACACGTTACACGAATGGTTGTGATGAGGTGACAGATACTGTGTATGTGTCTACTCGTCCTGATTTGAGTAAGAGTGGTTCTCCAACTGCTTCTGCGGAGACTGTATGTTATGAAGGTGAGGTTACGTTAAGTTTTGATGAGACGGCTCTTGCGGGTGGTTCGGGTCATGGTTACGACTATGCATGGTATCGCATTGTTGATGAGAATGCAATTGTTAGTAACACGTTGATTTCCAATAGTTCATCTTGTACAGAGAGAAATTTGAAGGAAACGACTTCCTACTCGCTCTATGCAACGGATCAGTCTTGTCCTGCTTATTCCATTAAATTGGGAAGCATTTCAGTTTCAG
The DNA here is from genome assembly GCA_963619325.1 of Bacteroidaceae bacterium. GTDB lineage: Bacteria > Bacteroidota > Bacteroidia > Bacteroidales > Paludibacteraceae > UBA1181. The sequence continues at coordinate 49,657 of CAVEVQ010000005.1, forward strand.
TTGTCCCTAACTTAACCATCCAGAAAGAGAAGATATCAGTTCAGCCTGCCGAGTTCTCAATGGATGTTTATGAGGATGAGGACTTCCTTCAGACGGTCACGGTAACGGATTCTGTTGCCCATCTTCTTTCTGACAATGCAATCGTTTCATTCTATTTGGAAGGAGAATTGAAGAAAGAAAAGAGTGCGGCGAAATACACTAATTATCAGTATCAGATTGCGAAATCGGTTGCTGAGAATGGTTCTGGAAATGTCTCTTATTGCTTGACTCGCTCAGTGAAGACGGAAGATGCGACTTGTGTCTCTATGCCTTATTGCGGTAATGTTTCAATTGAGTCTGGATTTGACGGAAGGTTTGAAGTGAAGGCTAATAATGAGTTCTATGACTCAATTCGTGTATGTATTGATGATAAAATAGTCTTTGATTTCGACAATCTTCCACTTTACAATGGTGAAGAGTTGAAAGTGAGTGATACGAATGTGTCATTCCGTTGGAAACGTCGTCCTGCAGATGCGGTAGTTTGGTCTGTGTTGAATGGGGAAACGAGTGAAAGTCTGATAGTTACGCCAATGACAACCGACTATTACTATGCGTGCGAGTTGACTTATAAGACAAAAGCTGGAGTTTCGGTAAAGACCTTGTCCAACGAGATTCTTGTCTTTGGTTATAAGAAGCGGACACCTGGCATTGTTTATGGTGCGGAGACTTATTCAATTTGTCGAAACGAACAAGTGAAGGTAGTCGCCAAGTACTTGGGGACTGCAGGTGTCGATGGAAGATATCAGTGGCAGATGTCGACCGACAATAAGTTGTGGAAAGATGTAGCTGAGGATGAATATGCGAATGGTACGACTACAAATGAGTTGACTTATAAGAACACTTTTGAGAAGACGACATTGTTTCGTTGTGTTGCAACAGATATGTGCGATAATGAGGTGATCTCGTCAAATGTAGTTCGTGTTGATGTCAATAATGGAGGAGAAATCAAGGCGTCTGATATCAGAGTCCTTTCAGATGTTATTGTATATCACTATGACACTTTGAAAACCATAACGTTGGGTGCTCCATTAGATGGAACGCATACCTATATGTGGTATTACACGGAAGACAAGGTGGCAACAGGTAAAGAAAAGAATCGTATTACTTTCCACTATACAGAAGATTATATTCCGAATAAGACGGAGGGTGAGGTGAAGAGTTTCTATAAAAGTGGTGATCATACGTTGAATGTATATAAAGTATCAAAAGAGGGTTGTGTCTCTGATACAATCCCTTACACATTCACTGTTTATGATGAGTTGCGAGTACATACTATAGCGGCCTCGAACGCTAATGATACTGCTTGTGCGAAATATGTTGCAGATAACACGTCGTTCTCGCTCACCTATGAAGGAGGAAACAGAGAAAAGTTGGCGGATGTTAATTGGTATTATAGGTATGAAAGTATGAAAGATGCCGCTCTTCTAACGCCTCAGTTGGCAAAGGAGTGGGGTTGTACTTTCGATACGATTTCGTATGGTAATTTTTCAATTTATGTTTTGAATTGGATCTATAAGCAGAAGGAGACACTCTATATGTATGCAGAGGTGTCGAGTCCAGGTTACCCGGGTGGTGCTGCAAGAAGTATGATAGTTCGTGGACCATTGATCTACTCTTCTGTGTATGCTGGTTCTATCAGTTATGGCGAGAAAGAGATCTGTTACGGAGGATTGCCGGAAATCTCAAGTACGGCTTTGGCATCTGGTGGTATGGCTACCAAAGATGGTCGTTACAGCTATACTTGGATTAAGTCGACCGAAGGTCCAGATGGACCTTGGACAAAAGTCAGTGGCTATTCGGGGGCATCTTATCGTCCGAAGAAGAATGAGTATCGAATTTATGAGAACACTTTCTTCCGTCGTGTTGCAACAGATTTGTGTGGTATTTCAGACACAACATCGACATACGCAATGTTTAGCGTAGGCGATGAAGTGGTTCTTGGTCCAGATGAAATAAAGGGTACGGATGTCGTGGACAATGGTACGACTGCGGTCTTTGTCGGAAGCGAGGAGAACAGTCGTTATGTCTTCTTTGACGAGACGGGTTACATTGTCCTTGATACAATCAAAGGCGGTTTGTCAGATCGTTTTGTCTCTGGCCCGTTGAAAGATGAGACTGTGTTCTTCGCTCATAAGATGAATAGTTTAGGCTGTTTAAGTATGAACGATACAGTGTTGAATGTCTCTGTTCGACGTGCTTTGACAGGCGGTGTTATTGCATGGGAAGACTACGACGGACTCGCTTGGGTATGCAGTGGGCAATTGTCAGGCAAGATTTATGATTTGGAGGAGCCAACTGGAGAAAACCTCTCTTTTGTATGGGAGTATTCTCCAACTGAGAATGGAACATATTCTCCAATCAAGGATCAATACGGAAACACAATTACTACGCAGTCTGTCAATTTGGATACCTGCAAAGTGAACTTCGTGAATACAGATGGTAAGGTTAAGAAATTCTTTGTTCAGAGAGTAACGAAGACATCTTACGACTCATATACATTAGGCAAGAAAATAACAAAGTCTATTTTGTCTAATAAACTGGAAATCAATGTTATACCTACACTTCAATCTGTCAATGACAAAGAGATTGATGGTTTGGCAGGAACACTTTCCGTGGATAAAAAGCTCTACTGTTATGGCGATGAGGGAGAAAACATTAGGTTGAATGTGCCAGAGAATGTAGAACAGGTATGGTTTAGTGATTCTTTGGGTGCAAGCCTGTATGGAAACTCGTTGACATGGCAATGGGAGCGTGTGAATGGGCTTTACACCACTAATAATGCTGCTAAAAATGCAAATTGGCAATCTATCCGTATTGGTAATTTTGACTTGAACGCTTATCAGAAACAATATGCGTTGGATGAAGTGAAAGATTCAACGTCTGTTCGTTTCACATTGAGTGATGGTTGTTCATCAATCTCAACGACACCAGTGCCTCAAGTGGTAAGTTCTTTAGGTAATATAGATGATTCATTATTCGTCATCACACCTGCAGGTGTCGAAGAGGGAGATAATATGCGTGTTGTCTATAATACACCTAACTACTATGAGGTGTGGAACTGGTTCTCTGACGAATTGGGTAATGACACTATAGGTCGCAAAAACGGATTGACGTTGACGAATGTTTCAATGATGTCTAAGTTGTTCTTGCAGTTGGGCGATGGTGTCTGCAGCAGCGAGTTGAAGCAGGTGCCGTTGACTATCTATCGTAAGAGCAGCGGAGGAAAAATATCATCAGACCAGAAGGTTTGCAAGGGGGCTTCATTCTACGGAATTAAAAGTGAGAAACGTGCGTCGGGTAGCACGGGCTTCTTCTCTTACTCATGGCAATATGCGACGAACCCATCTTCGGAGAAATCGTGGAGAATGGTTGATGGCGCAACGGAAGATGAACTCTCGGCAGATGTAGTCAATGAGGTTATGCAAGGAGAAAGTACTTACTTCAGACGTTTGGCAACCAACGAGTTTGGTCGAACAGTCTACTCGGACACGATTTGTCTTTCTTATTTTGACGATTTGACTCCTGGTGTTTTGTCCTTTGAGGACGATAAGAGGACTCATTTCTGTCAGACAGATACTTTGCCAAACATCGTTACCACGTTGCCAAAAGGTGGAATGTCCGGTTCATATGGTTATGCTTACAAGTACGGTTGGGATGTCTCTATAGATGGTAAAAACTATACAACGGTGATGGACCTTTCCTATATGTCTGGAACAGTCTTCCGAACCGCAGAGCAACTTGCGAAAGTATCCTATAACACCGATGAGGATAATGTTTTCTATGTGCGAGTTCATTATGCGGATGAGGCTTGTGGCGATGTTTATAGCGAGCCGTTCGTGTTTACTCTATACCGTACTGCAGAGAAACCATCCGTTAGACAGGAAAAAACAACTTGCTCTTCCGATACGGTTACAGTTATTGCTGAAAACCAAACTGATTACACCTACCGTTGGTTTGTTATGGATAACGACAAACAGACTTGGGAGGAAGTGGGTATCTATAAGAAGAACCTTTGCAGAAGTAATGAGTTTACGGTCACCGAATATGGAATCCAAGGTTTCGATGTCTTGTCGGGATGTAAGTCGGATATTCTTTATTTCAATCTCGATTCAATGCCAGAGTTGTCTCAGCCGGAGATTTTACCTTTGACAGAACCTCTTTGCTTTAATTCTGATTTGACTATAGAGGCAAAAGAGGCAACGGGAGGTGTCGGAGAACGTTCATACCAATGGCAGTTCTCGTATGACGGAGAAGAGTGGAAGGATGATGATGATGCTAAAGAGTCATCATATTCAACTTCTAATTTGAAGACGACGACATACTTTCGTCGCTTGGTTTCTGATATGTGTGAGGAACATGCTAGTGAACCAATTAAAGTCAATGTGTTGAAACGTGTAGAACCTCAAATGGATCTTTCTTTTGAAGACCATGGGTGTGCAAATCAGAAATTTAAGGTAAACATCAACGGAGAAAAGGTTCTGTTAGATGATTCTTCTGATAATTATATCTATAGTCAAGATAAAGTTGTTATGGTAGAAAAGTCTCAATTTAGCCATTCTGATGCAAAAGAAGGTCTGTTGAAGGGAAAAGAATTTGATGTGACGGCTAAGAACTTTTGGTGTGACGGATTCGAGGAGCAAGAGAAAGATTTTGTCTTTGCAACTTATATTGTGGCGTATAACAAGGATTTGGACATATCAAAACAGTGCTATTACGCTGAAGACACGCTTGTGCGTACGGTACGTAATGCTGCTCCGTTTGATGCAGATAAGAACGAACTGAAAGCATCGGAAGTGACACCTTGCAATGGAACGGTAATCTCAATTAATGGCTATGCCCCTATTGAGAATGGCTTTGAACCCGTTAACTATGGCTATAGTTGGTATCTCTCGCTTGATGGTGCAACTTGGACTGATTTATCGGCTAAAGATTCGGCGTGTCTTGAAATCTCATACGATGACACTTTTATGGTGAAGAGGGTTACTTCAAATGGATGTGAAAAGATTGAGTCTGATCCAGTTACGATATATGGACATTCTGCTGTTAATGTAGATTATGTGGATGAATACCGTATGAGTATTACCACAACGCAAAAGGAAGATGGCGAGTCGGATGTTTCACTGTATATAGGCAATAAGAATATGGATTTCGAAATCATGGGCGATGGTGAATTGCCAAAACTTGCTTACGGAACGAATATTCTTCCTTATTCGGCGGAGGTCTACAAAGACTCTGCACTTACCCTACAGAAAATCGGCAAGTGCTATGTTCCTTTCAATGTGAAGCCAATCTCGGGAGGACGCATCTATCTTGATGGAAATCCTGTTGTTTGTACGAAAGCAGACACGATGCCGACATTGCGAGCAACTAACGTTGCCGGCGGAGATGAATCGGAGGAGTTCTCCTATTCTTGGCAGTACAAGAATGAATATGTTTCGGAGTTTATGACCATCACAGACAAAAATGCGAGTGAAAAGGACTACACACCGAAGTTCATCAACGTGAAGACTTGGTATCGACGTGTTACGAAACGTTCTGACAATTACATCGCATATAGTAATGAGGTTGTAATTGATGTGTTGAACAAACCTAATATCAGCAAAATCGCCACGTTGCAGCCTAGTGAATACTTTGACGAACTTGAACTTATGTCAAAGGATTATTACTTGCAGCGTAACCAAAAGATGTCCGTTGATTTGACAGTTAAATCATATCATGCAGATAACGTAAGATGGGAGCTTAGCCATGATATGACCATTTGGACGACGATGTGTGAATATGAGCAGAATGGTGTGAGAGATAGTTCTTCTGTTCGGATAGAAGATAATTCAGGATGTGTTTATTATCGCGCGATTGCATACAACGAATGTGCGACAAACGACACTTCACGCGTCTTCACCGTCTACACGATTGATCTTCCAGTCATCTTAGACGAGGAATTTAGAATTGAACAGTCTGAATGTTCGACCGAGTGGGTGAATTTAACAATGTTGGACCGCTCTAACTATTATTATGCGTACGAAGTGGACGATTCGGATGCGTTCTCAAGGTTTGAGTTGATTTCTGCAGATAAATCTGTGGTTGAGAATGGATTGAAATTTACGAATGGTGTTGCTTCGTTCAAATCTGTCAAAGATACGTTTGTTGTGAAGATCACACGTCTTGACATTCGTACGAAGTCTGAAACTTCTCGACTTGTTCGTGTCGCACCTAAGTTCTACAATGTAGATTTCACGTTCACTGTTAATGGCATAGTTTATCCAAGCACGACAGATGAGGTGGTTATTGCTCCAGGAACAAGGGTGGAATACAATATGGCAGAAGATGTCGACGCCTCCGATTGCAAAGTGGAGTGGGGTATTCTTACTTCTGTTTCATTTTATAATAGTTGGGGAAGTTCGTACAATTATGTGGATGAGTATGAGCTTACATCCTATCTTCTGTCTCCTGTATGTTATTATTACCAAACAGGAGGGCAGAAGGTGTGGTTGAAGGTAACCGATAGCGAGGGTTGCGAGTCGAAAGCTGTCTCAACGTCATTGTTTGTCCTATACGATGGAACTGTTAAAACCTACGGTGGAAAAGGTGTCGTTTTGGAAGACCTTGAGTCTCCTATGCCAGTGGATATGTCGGTTAGGGTTTATCCTACTCTATTTTCGGACATTCTCTATATTGAGGCAGGAAAGGATGCACAAGAGGTTTATATCTATAATTCCCAGGGCGTTTTGGTTCATCAAATGACGATAGAGGGAAAAAAACAGATTGTCACGTCAGGTTTCCCTGTGGGTATGTATATGGTTCGTGTAGGCGATTGGATGCATAAGGTAGTTAAGAGATAGAAAAGAAGGAGAAAACGTAAAGTTGTGTTTAGAGGAAAGCCTATTGGAAAGTTAGAGATAACGCCTATTAGGCTTTCCTTTTTTTGCCTAATCTATGTGAATAAAAGTAAAAAAATGCTATCTTTGCAAGTTCTTTGGAGAAAACTCTTTGAAGCAAAAAATATAAACCATTAATAATTAACCAATTAAAGAAATGCAAAACAAGGGATTTGTTAAGTTGATTGCAGTGGCCTTTGCGGTTATCTGTCTTTTCTATCTTTCATTCAGCCTTGTCTCTGCTTATTACACCAATAAAGCAGAGAAGTTGTATGGAGAGGGAACGCCAGAGTGCCAGGCTTACCTTGATTCATTGTCGGGAGAAAAAGTTTGGCTCGGTTGTTACACTTTGAAAGAGTGTCGCGAGAACGAGTTGAACTTAGGTTTGGACCTCAAGGGTGGTATGAATGTGGTGATGGAGGTTTCGGTAGCCGACATTTTGAAGTCCTTGGCTGGTACGCAGAGCGAAACTGAGTCGTTCGGTAAGGCTATGAAATTGGCAAAGGAGAAGCAGTTGACAAATCAACGTGATTTCGTAGACCTATTCGCAGAATCATTTAAAGAGGCCAATCCAGGAGAGCCGTTAGCTTCAGTCTTCTCGACTTACGAGTTGCGAGACAAAGTGAACGCAGCTTCGTCGGATGCTGACGTGGTAAAAGTGTTGAAAGAAGAGGTTGCTGCCGCAATCGACAACTCTTTCAACGTGCTTCGTTCACGTATCGACCGTTTTGGTGTTGTTCAACCTAACATCCAAAAATTGGATATCGCAGGTCGTATCTTGATAGAGATGCCTGGTGTTAAAGAGCCAGAACGTGTTCGCAAACTTCTTCAGGGAACAGCCGATTTGGAGTTTTGGGAGACTTTCGAGTTCGGCGAGATTTACAACGCTATGGTCGCTGTGAATAATATGGCAAGAGACCTTTCAAAGGTTGGAAATAACAACCAAGAAGAGATTGCTGACACTGCGGTTCAAGTTGCTGAGAATAAAACAGCTCTTGATAGTTTGATGGCGGTTAACGATGCTGACTCTACGTTAGCAAGTCAAGAGGCTCAGAATTGGGCTAAGGAGAACCCTTTGTTCTCGATCATGCAGATGAACGTAGACGCACAGTCTGGTCGAGTTGGTGCAGGTCCACTTATTGGTTATGTGCATGCAAAGGATACAGCCAAGGTATCTGAATATTTCCGATTGGCTAAAGAAAAGAGATTGCTTCCTAATGGTTTGCAACCAAAATGGTCTGTAAAGGCTATTGATAATGCAGGAAATTGGTTTGAGTTGATTGCGATCAACTGCAAAAAGAGAGACGGAAAGGCTCCTTTGACAGGTTCTGTCATAACAGATGCTCGTGCTGACTTTGCTCAGTATTCTTCTGCTTCAACAGTAAGTATGGAGATGAATCAAGAGGGCGCACAGGCGTGGGCTCGTCTGACAAAGGAAAATATTGGCAAATGTGTTGCTATTGTCCTTGATGGTTATGTCTATTCTTATCCTCGTGTCAATGATGAGATTACGGGAGGGCGTTCTGAAATATCTGGACGTTTTGATGTTCAAGAGGCAAAAGACTTGGCTAATGTCTTAAAGTCTGGTAAAATGCCTGCTCCAGCGCATATTGTACAAGAGGATGTTGTGGGTCCGTCTTTGGGTCAGGAGGCTATTACGGCAGGTATGATTTCATTCATCGTTGCTTTCGTAATGGTTTTGGCATACATGATTTTCTACTATGGAATGGTGCCTGGAATCGTCGCAGATATTGCTTTGCTTTGTAATGTGTTCTTTATCTTCAGTGTGTTAGCTTCGTTCAAGGCGGTATTGACATTGCCTGGTATTGCAGGTATCGTGTTAACCCTTGGTATGGCGGTTGATGCAAACGTGTTGATTTATGAGCGTATACGAGAGGAGCTTCGCACAGGAAAGCCAATCAAACGTGCGTTGAATGAAGGTTATAGCAATGCGTTGAGTGCGATTATTGATTCAAACGTGACAACTGTTTTGACCGGATTCATCTTGTTCGTGTTCGGTACAGGTCCTATAAAGGGATTCGCCACTACGTTGATTATTGGTATTTTCTGTTCTTTCTTCACTGCGGTGTTCATCTCTCGTCTGATTTTCGAGTGGTTGTTGAGCAAAGAGGGTAAGTACGATAATTTGAAGTTCATTACTAAGATAACGGAAAACTGGTTCCAAAACACGAAGATTGATTTCATCGCCAAGAGAAACATTTTCTTTGGAATTTCAGGGGTATTACTTGTTATTGGTTTGATTTCGTTGGGCATCAATGGAATGAAGAAGGGCGTGGATTTCTCAGGAGGTCGTAACTACATTGTTCGTTTCGAGCAGCCTGTTTCAACGGTTGAAGTTGCGGATATGTTGCAAGGTGCTTTTGAGGAGAGTGGCGTTTCTGTCATTACAATCGGTGATCCAAGTCAGGTTCGTATTACAACCAACTATAAGATTAACGAAACCGATCAGAGTATAGATGCTCAAGTTGAGGGACTTATCTACAATGGCGTCAAGAGTCTACTAAACGAAAATGTGACAGAGGAGATGTTTGTAAAACGTTACGTTGTAGACAATGGTTCTGTTCGTCTTTCAAAAGCAGATGATGCTTCAACGTTCGGTTTGCAAAGCTCTCAAAAGGTAGGTCCAACTATGGCAGACGACATCAAAACTTCTGCTGTGTGGGCGGTCTTGATTTCGCTCATTGCTATTGGACTTTACATTTTGATTCGTTTCCGCAACATATCCTTTAGTATCGGTGCGGTCGTTGCATTGACTCATGACACGTTGTTCATATTTGGTTTGTTCTCGCTTTTGCAGAACATTATGCCATTCTCAATGGAGATAGACCAGTCTTTTATCGCCGCTATTTTGACCGTCATTGGTTACTCTATCAACGATAAGGTGGTTATCTTTGACCGTATTCGTGAGAATATCGGTTTGCATCCTAAAGCGGAAATTAGAGGTACTATCAATTCGGCGTTGAATTCGACCTTGAGTCGTACGTTCAGTACGTCAATGAGTACGTTGGTCGTATTGATTGTTATCTTTTTCTTCGGGGGTGAAACAATTCGAGGATTCATTTTTGCAATGTTGATTGGTGTAATCGTGGGAACTTATTCATCATGGTTCATTGCCACTCCAGTTGCTTATCTCTGCTTGAAGAAGTTTAAGAAAGCTCCTAAGAGTGAAACTGTTGTCGCAGAAAACAAATAGTTTTATTTTCCATAATCGTTTTTAATGAGGGAAGGTTGGCCTTTAACGGTCAGCCTTCTTTTCTTTGTAAATGAAGTATAAAGCATTAACTTTGTTCTGTTTATGTGCTAATAGATAGGTCATGAAGAAAAATATGATAAAAATAGGACGTTATCAGTTAGAGGATGAATCCTCTGCGTTGTTCTTATACAATCGAAGAAACACTATGCCTGTTGTGGTTGGTAGGATTGGCATTGGTGGAGAAAATCCAATTAGAATACAGTCAATGGCGAATACAGACACCAATGATACTGTGGAAAGCGTGGCACAAGCGTTGCGCATTGAAGCAGTAGGAGGTGAATTGGTGAGATTCACTGCGCAGGGAGTAAAGGAGGCTACTAATCTGAAAAATATACGAGAGGAGTTGAATAGCAAAGGCTCTAATGTACCTTTGGTGGCTGACATTCATTTTAATCCGCAGGCTGCCTTTACGGCGGCACAGTATGTTGAAAAAGTACGTATCAATCCTGGAAATTTTGTAGATAAAGTACATACACAGCAACGATTTGATTATACTAAGGAGGAGTATCGGCAGGAAATTGAGAAAATTAAGGAGAAACTCTATCCGTTGTTGGATCTTTGTAAAGGAAAGGGAACGGCCATTCGTATTGGTGTTAATCATGGGTCCTTGTCTGATAGAATATTGTCAAAATATGGAGACACTCCGCAAGGGATGGTGGAGTCGTGCATGGAGTTCTTGAGGCTCTGCGTAGCATACGATTTTTATTCTGTGGTTATCTCTATCAAAGCATCAAACACTGTGATTATGGTGGAGACGGTTCGTCTGTTGGTTGATACGATGAAGAAGGAAAATATGAAATTCCCGCTTCATTTGGGAGTGACGGAGGCAGGCGATGGCGAGGATGGACGTGTGAAATCTGCTATTGGAATCGGGGCATTGTTACAAGATGGAATTGGCGACACTGTCCGTGTTTCCCTCAGTGAAGCACCCGAAAATGAGATACCTGTAGCTCGCAAATTGGTCGACTACATCGTTTCAACAGCAGGTGTGCGTACTAATCCAGATGATAAAATCTTCAAGATGTCCAGGTTTTATAGTCCATATTCATACAAAAGGAGAAGTACGAAAGCACTGGAGATTATAGGTGGAGACAATGTACCTGTAGTGATCGCCAACCGAGAAGGATTTACAGCCGATTTTGCCCTTGATAAGAATGGAATGTTGACGCGAGAAGGGAATGTCTATCCTGTTGTACCGATAGCAACCATTCCATTTGCCTTTGGAGAGTACAAAGAAAGAGTGAAGTTTGCGGTTGCAAACATCCATGATTTTCATGATTTGAAGGATTTATCTTTTTTAGATGAAAAAACAGTTATTATACTGGATGCCTACGGATACCCTGCCCAACGAGATGGAATCAATGGACAGAGAGAGTTTATCCACAAGATGATGAACATGGGACTGAAGAACCCGGTCATTATTCGGAGACGCTATGAAGAGGAAGAGGATTTAGAAAATTTACGCATAAAAGCGGCGGCTGATTTCGGTTCGTTTTTTATTGATGGCTTAGCGGATGGGATATGGATCGAAGCTCCAAGGATAGATCAAAAAGAGGTGTTGTCGTTGATGTATGCGATTCTGCAAGGGACAAGGACTCGTTTTTCCAAAACAGAGTACATTTCGTGTCCGAGTTGTGGTAGAACTCTTTTCAATTTAGAAAAGACTATCGCGAAGATAAAGGAAAGAACCAACCATTTGAAAGGATTGAAAATCGGTGTGATGGGTTGCATTGTCAATGGCCCTGGTGAGATGGCAGACGCTGACTATGGTTACGTTGGAGCAGGACGGGGAAAAGTTACTTTGTACAAAGGACAGACTCCGGTGGAGCATAATATTCCTGAAGACAATGCAGTAGAGCGTTTGATTCAGCTGATTAAAGATAATGGAGATTGGGTGAATCCGAAGTAGTTGACGATTATAGAGAATGAGGGAAGGCTTCCTACATTGTCGGGAGCTTTCCCTCATTTCCATAATAATTTGTTTGTTGATTATTTCTGAAGAGAGGGGAGTCTATCCTTTTCGCATTACTTCCCTTAGTCTCTCCACGCTCACGTTTGTGATTTTCGCTATTTCTTCCACCGACAATCCTGTCTGTAGCATGGATTGAGCCATGGAGCGAATCATTTGGCTTTGCTCATCCAACTTTTGGTTCTGCTCATTTAGCCTTTGGTCCTGTTCATCCAACTTCCTGTCTTTTTGCTCCAATGCTTGTTCTTGTTCGTCCACCTTCTTCCCCAATGCTTTCAGCTTTGCGTCTCGGCTGTCAATCTCGGAGAAGAACTCCTCCTCGACGTCCATCTGGCGGCGGAGGTCCGCGGAGGCGGACGCCATCATCAGTTTCTTGATGACGTACTGCATCTCGGAGTTTCCGGAGTATTCGCTGTCGTCAATCTGTATGGTCTGTCGGTCTCCTTCCGACACGTTGGACTGGTCGAAGATGCTGAGTATCTGCTCCAAGCGGTTGCTGACGTGCCCGTGCAGGAGCGGAATCTGGACGATGACGCTCTCGTGCTTCAGACTGTCGACGAACGGGTCTGGCAGACCTTTCTTCACCTCGTTCCCATCATAGTCCTCGTATCGATGGTTGACATACAGAATGGGCGCTTCAATGTCGCCCACACAGTGTCCCAACAAGTAGACGGCCACCATCGGGATTCCGACGTTGTTGCCGTTCTCGTCCTTCTTGATGTTTTCCTTGTTGGCGTATTGCTGACCGAGATATTGTCTGAAACGGTATGTTTCGGAGGGCAACCATGTTTTCTGCAGTTCGATGAGCATCAGGGTCTGTACCCCGTCTTCGTCCTCGACCGTTGCGGCGAAGTCGATTCGGAAATAGGATATTTCGTCTCTGTTGGTGTTGGCGTACTCGTGTCTTCTGCGTTCCGTCTTCACCACGTTCTTTTTAAGCAGGGCAGAAAGCAGCACTCTCGCCACGCGGTCGTCCTCCATCAGGAACTTGAACACCGTATCGTATATTGGGTTGGCTATTGTGATTTTCATAATCTTATCAGTTTAAAATGTTGCACACAAAACATAAAACAAAGGTAGCGAAATAGTGTGCAATATACAAATTCTATGATTTGAATCTTTGTTGTAAAAATATTGAATTCTTTTTCACAAATTCAAAAGAACATTGTACATTTGCAGAGTAAAAGTAGATTCTATGACAAATAAATTTCATCATCACCATTTCTTTTATCAGCGATAAAATCGGTGAGCGATGGGGTTATGCAGAATAATGAGGCTTGCCGATTTTCGGTGAGCCTATTTTTTTTGAAAATAGATTAAAAAGTTTAAAATAACGAGTTCGCAATAATAAAATTAAAAGTAGTATGTTAAGAATTGCAGTTCAGGCTAAAGGCCGTTTGTTCGACGAGACAATGACAATGCTCGAAGAGTCTAGTATCAAGGTTAGTTCTGGTAAGCGCACTCTTCTTGTGCCCGCTTCCAATTTTCCTGTCGAAATCCTTTACTTGCGCGATGACGATATTCCACAGGCTGTGGCTAGTGGTATCGCAGATGTCGGTATCGTGGGAGAAAACGAGTTCGTTGAACGACACGAGAACGCAACTCTTATCAAACGTCTCGACTTTAGCAAATGCCGTCTTTCTCTGGCAATTCCTAAGGCTGAGGACTACCAAGGGTTGGAATGGTTCAATGGTAAGAAGATAGCGACCTCATATCCTTATATTCTTCAAAATTTCTTAGACAAGAACAATATTAAGGCTGATATCCACGTCATCACGGGTTCTGTTGAGATTGCTCCTGGTATCGGTTTGGCGGATTGTATCTTTGATATCGTCAGCTCCGGCAGTACTTTGGTAAGTAATAACTTGAAAGAGGTTGTGGTTGTCTTGAAATCGGAGGCTGTGCTTATTGGCAACCCTGATTTGAGCGAAGAGAAGAAGGAAATTCTGAATGAGCTATTGTTCCGTTTCGACTCGTACAAGAACGCAGAAGGCAAGAAATATATTATTTTGAACATAGAAAATTCAAAAATTAATGAGGTCTGTAAACTGCTTCCTGGTATGAAATCTCCAACTGTAACTCCTCTTGTTAAAGAAGGTTGGTCTTCTCTCCACTCCGTAATTGAGGAAAAGACGTTTTGGGATATCATCAGCCAGTTAAAGGCGTTGGGTGCAGAGGGAATCCTCGTTATCCCTATTGAAAAAATGATTCTGTAAAAAGTCATCTATGAAGATATATAAATATCCAAAAGCAGAAGAGTGGGGGGAATTGCTCAAACGCCCTACCTTCGACAATGCCACGCTTTTTGACATCGTGCGTGGCGTCCTTGATGATGTGAAAAAGAATGGAGATTCTGCCGTCAAAGCATACGAATTGAAATTTGACAAGGTGGATTTGCCATCGTTGGTTGTAACAGAAGGTGAAATAAAAGAAGCAGAAGGATTGATTTCTGAGGATTTGAAGAAGGGTATCCTTTTGGCAAAAGAAAATATCACAAAGTTCCACAAAGCTCAAATTCAAGATTTGCCTTGCGTAGAGACGATGCCTGGTGTGAAGTGTTGGCAAAAGGCTAAAGCTATCGAAAAAGTGGGTCTTTACATTCCCGGAGGAACAGCTCCTCTTTTTTCAACGGTTCTGATGCTGGCTCTCCCCGCTCAAATCGCCGGTTGTAAGGAAATTGTTTTGTGTACTCCTCCTAACAAGGAAGGAAAGGTACATCCCGCTGTCTTGTTTGCAGCAAAAACGGCGGGCGTAAGTCGTATTTTCAAAATAGGTGGTACTCAAGCAATCGCCGCTATGGCTTATGGAACTGAGAGCGTGCCTAAAGTCTATAAAATATTTGGTCCTGGCAATCAGTATGTTACCGCCGCCAAACAGATGGTTAGTCTAAAGGATGTGGCCATTGATATGCCTGCAGGCCCTTCTGAGGTAGAAGTGTTGGCAGACGACTCCGCTAATCCGGTATTTGTGGCATCTGATCTTCTTTCCCAGGCGGAACATGGAGTTGATAGTCAAGCAGTTTTGGTTACGACCAGCGAATCGTTGGCTAATAAGGTGATGAAAGAGGTGTCAGAACAATTAGAAAAATTGCCTCGAAAGGAGATTGCAGAGAAGTCAATTGAAAACAGTAAGATTTTTGTTGTGAAAAGTATTGATGAAGCCGTTTTATTGTCAAATGATTATGCTCCGGAACACCTTATTATATCTACGGAAGATTACTATGAGGTTGCAGAGAAAATCAACAATGCGGGTTCTATCTTCTTGGGCTACTATACGCCAGAGAGTGCAGGCGACTATGCTTCTGGTACTAACCACACTTTGCCTACTAATGGTTATGCCAAGGCTTATAGCGGTGTGAATATCGATAGCTTTCGTAAGAAAATCACCTATCAGGAGATTTCAAAAGAGGGTCTGAATCGTATCGGAGACGCTATTGAAGTGATGGCAAGCAACGAACATTTGTTCGCTCATCAAAATGCTGTTATCTTGAGGAGAAAATAATCCGATTGTTTCAAAAAAAAGAAAGTGGTATGTTTGAATTAATGAAACAGGTGCGTCCTAATATTTGGAAACTTGAACCTTACTCTTGCGCGCGCGACGAATTCAAAGGTGAGGCTTCTGTCTACTTGGATGCCAACGAAAATCCTTTTAATGCTCCTTATTGCCGTTACCCTGACCCTATGCAGTGGAAGGTGAAAACTGCATTGTCAAAGTGTAAAAAGATCATAAAAAAAAATATTTTCTTAGGTAATGGAAGCGATGAGGCGATTGATTTGGTCTATCGTATTTTCTGCGAGCCGAAGGAAGACAATGTTGTTGCCATTGCTCCGACATACGGTATGTATAAGGTTTGTGCTGATGTCAACAATGTGGAATACAGAAGTGTTCCGTTGGATGAGAATTTTCAGTTTTCGGCGAAGAAACTGTTAGAAAAGGCGGATGAAAATACGCGAGTAATTTGGCTATGTTCTCCTAATAACCCTACGGGAAATTTGTTGGATAATACTGAAATTGAGGCATTGCTGAAATCTTTCAATGGTATCGTGGTTGTCGACGAGGCGTATATCGACTTTGCTTGTGTCGAAAGTTGGAGTAAGCGTTTGTCTGAGTTCCCTAATTTAATTGTTTTGCAAACATTGTCGAAGGCTTGGGCGTGCGCTGGTATCCGTTTGGGTATCGCATATGCTTCTGAAGCTATTATCGGTCTCTTCAACAAGGTGAAATACCCTTACAACGTGAACTTCCTCACACAGAATGCTGCCTTTGAGGCTCTGAAAAACATAGACGACTTCAATGCTCATTTACATATCATCTTGCAGGAGAGGAATCGTGTTCAATGTGGGCTGGCTGAATTGCCAATGGTTAAGGAAATCTATCACACAGATGCTAATTTTGTCTTGGTGAAGGTTGACGATGCCGATAAAACCTACCAGTATCTTGTAAATCGTGGAATCATTGTCCGAAATCGAAATACAGTGATGCTCTGCGGTAATTGCCTGCGTATTACCTTTGGTACTCCAGAGGAGAACGACACCCTTTTGGAGGCTTTATCTTCAATGAAATAAAGTTTTCTAAAAAAATGAGGAGGTGGTCTTTGATGAGGCTGCCTCTTTGTTGTTGATATAACGGAAAATGGGAAAAAACGTCAAGTGATTTCGCAAAAATGTAGAAAAATGATTTTCTATTAAGAATAGAATTACGAAATTTGGATTGCTTTGGCTTAAATTAGGAAGAGTATGAAAAACGCAAATGAAGTAAAAGAGGAGATGGTTGCGTGGATTCGCGATTATTTTCAGAAAAGCGGAGATGAGAACACGAAGGCTCTGATTGGTATCAGCGGTGGAAAAGATAGTGCGGTGGTAGCCGCCGCATGCGTTGCTGCCTTAGGTAAGGATCGGGTGATAGGTGTGCTGATGCCTAATGGTGTACAGTCTGATATTGCGGATTCTCAACGTGTTTGTCAAATCTTAGGTATAAAAAATTACACTATAAACATAGGTAACGCCTACGACGCTTTGTCTGAAGAGATATTGTCGAAAATAGAGGGGACTTTGTCTCCTCAATACAAGACAAACACCCCATCTCGTTTGCGTATGGTCTCTCTTTATGGTATTGCGGCCATCATCGGAAATTGTCGTATTTCTAATAATGGAAACAAATCAGAGAGACTGATGGGGTATTTCACAATTTGGGGGGATGGCGCAGGAGATTTTGCTCCTTTGGCTCATCTTTATGTAAGTGAGGTGGTGGCAGTCGGTAAGGCTTTAGGACTTCCTTCAGAATTGGTTGAGAAAGCTCCAAGTGATGGTATGAGCGGAAAAACTGACGAGGAAAACCTTGGTTTCTCGTACGAGGCAGTGGAAAATGTTCAAGAAGGAAATACAGATGGACTTTCACCAGAGGTGGTAGCAATGATTCAAAACAGAATAGATGTAATGAATTGGAAGGTGAATTTGTTGAATTTGCCTAATTTCAAGCCTGTCTGTAAAAGATAGCTGGCGAAAGCAGTCTGTTTTGTAAAATTCAATGGATTTGTAGTGGAATATAATGGCAAATCAGTAATTTTGCAAGAACTTAGTTAGAAAGTGTCTCAAGTAATAAAGAAGAATATGGCAGATTTAAACTTGGATTGGTCAAACATCGGCTTCGGGTACAGAAGAACCGATTACAATGTGCGCTGTTATTATAGAGATGGTGCATGGGGTGAAATAGAAATTTCTTCGGAAGAAACCATTAACATTCACATGGCGGCGACTTCTCTCCACTATGGACAGGAGGCTTTTGAGGGTTTGAAAGCTCGTCGTTGTAAAGATGGTAAGATTCGCGTTTTCCGTATGGAGGCAAACGCCGAGAGACTGCAGTCAACCTGCCGCGGTATTTTGATGCCAGAGTTGCCAACAGATAAATTCTGTGCAATGGTAGAGAAGGTTATCAAGTTGAATGAGCGTTTCATTCCTCCATACGAGAGCGGCGCATCTCTTTATATCCGTCCCCTTTTGATTGGTACGGGCGCTCAGGTGGGGGTTCATCCTGCGAAAGAATATTTGTTTGTGATTTTCGTTACGCCGGTAGGTCCTTATTTCAAGGGTGGTTTCGCCACTACTCCTTATGTTGTGATTCGTGAATACGACCGTTCTGCTCCTTTGGGTACTGGTATTTATAAAGTGGGTGGTAACTATGCCGCAAGTTTGTTGGCAAACCAGAAAGCTCATGATATGGGCTATTCTTGTGAGTTCTACTTGGACGCGAAAGAAAAGAAATATATCGATGAGGCGGGTGCCGCTAACTTCTTCGGCATTAAAAATAACACTTACATTACTCCTAAGTCAACCTCTATCTTGCCGTCTATCACCAACGATAGCTTGATGACTTTAGCAAAGGATTTAGGTTTAAAGGTAGAACGTCGTCAGATTCCGATAGAGGAGTTGGATACGATGGAGGAGGCGGGAGCTTGCGGTACAGCAGCTGTAATCGCTCCAATCGAGAGAATCGATGACTTGGCGATGAACAAGTCTTATGTATTGTCAAAAGATGGAAAACCAGGACCTGTTTGTACGAAATTGTACGAGAAGTTGCATGGCATTCAATATGGTGAAGAACCAGATGTTCATGGATGGATCACTGTGATTGAATAGTTAGAATAGAATATTTTATTTACGAAAAGTGGCGAAGTTAGATGCTTCGCCACTTTTATTTTGTCTATAAACAGAATGAAAATGTAGATGTTAGAAATGGTTTGAAGATGAAAAATTGATGTTCGTTCGGAAAAAATGAGTGGAAAAATTGGAAAAATGGATTTTAAACAAGAAAAAATGTTTTTTGTTGAATGAAAAAAATACTGTTGCTATGTAGTTGTAATATTGCGTTGTTGAGAGAATAAAAAAATAATAACAAGATCACATAATACGTAGAGAGATGAAAAAGAGGTTTATATTTATCTTAGCGGCGAGTGTGGCCCTGCTTCTATGGGCAGAAAGCAAGATGATTTTCCATTTTAGTGGAGGATCGCTTGAGTCGATTAATTTGTCGGATATTGATACGATACGTTTCAATAATGGAGACATCGTCGTAGGCAAAGCGAACAAGCAGTATACCATCGCGGTGGTGGATAGTGCGACGTTTGAATTGGAAAATTCGGTTGGCGACACGGTTTTCGTTACCTACAATGGTTCTTCAGTCAATGTCATCAATCCGTATCCAGAAGATTCCATTACAGTTGTGTCTGATGGCGCAAATGTAGAGGTCGCATCTTCCGTGGATAGAAAAGGTGTAGTTTACTATTTGTCTGGTGCTTCTACCGATGGATCGTTTACTTTGACGCCAAGTCGTGGTTACACTTTGGTTTTTGATAATTTGTCTTTGACAAGTGCGACTACTTCTCCAATCATTTTGAACAAGGGTGCGGATGGTTCTTCTTATGCCGCTACGGTTAACTTGATTGGTGCTTCTTCTATTGCTGATGGTAGTTCTAATACCAACAAAGGTGCTATTCTTTCAAAGTCTAAATTGAAAATTTACAAGGATGAAAATGCACAGTCAGGTTCTTTGACGGTTACGGGAAACTACAAACATGCTATCAACTCTTCAAAAAGATTGGAATTATATGGCGGAGAGCTGATCATTGCAGGTGCTGTTACCGATGGTTTTAATGGAGATGGTGTAGAGGTGTACGATGGAACACTGAAAATTTCGGGTGTCAATGGCGATGGCGTAGATTGCTCTGAAGTGGTTCGTATTGAGGGTGGTAACGTGGTTGTCGAATCTACTGTAGACGATACGAAGGGTTTGAAATGTGATAGTATCATTGAAATTACTGGAGGAAATGTGAACATAACCGTCTCTGGGGCTGGATCAAAAGCTCTGAAAAGTGGTTATAAAACTATCCTTTCGGGTGGTGAGGTAACTACTACATTGAGTGCTACTGCCGCTTTTGTAGACACAGATGGTAGTTATAGTTATAATGCAGGAATCAAGTCTGATACTTCAATCGTTATCAACGGAGGTTCTTTGAAAGTTACTGGCGCAGGTATTGCCGCTCGTGCGTTGAATTGTGATAAGGATATTGAGATTTCTGGTGGTTCGTTCACTGCGGATTTGACTGGTGCTCATTGCATTGAGACAAGCGATACATCTTCTGTTTTCGGTATCAAGGCAGATGGCTCTGTCAATATTTCAAGTGGTACTTCCATAATCAATATAGGTACGGCTGCAACGGCTTCTAAGGGAATTAAGGCTGCAACAGTAGATGTTTCTGGTGGTGAGTTGACTATTGTCAACAATGGAAAATATTTCTCATCCACTTCATCGTCAAGTTCTTCTGGTTCCTCTTCTCAAGGTGGACGTCCTGGACAAGGTGGTAGTAGTTGGGGACAAACGACCACAACGGCTGATTTCGTAACTGCAAAGGCTATCAAGGTTGATACTGACTTTACTATTACAGGGGGAACAGTCTCATTGACAGCAAATTACGGTAAGGGTATCATCTCCGACGGAACGGTAACTTTGGGAGCAAAGAATGGTTCTGAGAGCGACTTCAATTTGAATATCACCGCAGGTAGTAGCGACTGTGGCACATACACCTCTGGCTCTTCTTCAAGCTGGGGAGGCATGGGCGGAGGTGGCGGAGGCGAATCTCGCACCAAAGTCAACGGAAAGCCAAAGGGTATCAGCACAGATGGTGAAATCAATATCAACGCAGGTACGATTACTATTAAGGCTTTCGATACGGGAATCCTTTCAACGAGTGCACCGATTAATGTCAATGGAGGTCTTGTCTACATTGATGCGCAATACGATCAAGGTATCTTTGCAAAGTATAGCACATTGACTTTCAATGGCGGATTTGTAAAAGTGTCAAATTCTTACGAGGCATTTTCAGGTAAGATTATGATATTCAACGAGGGTAGCTCAACTTATGCAGTCTCTTCGGATGATGCTTGGAATGCTACAGATGGAAACGAGAGTTCAAGCGAAGTTCACATCTATGTCAATGGTGGTGTACACTATGCAGTTGGTGCAGGTGATGGGTTGGATTCAAACGGAGATATGGCGGTTTCGGGTGGTATCGTAGTCTGCTCGCAAACAGGAAATGGAAACTCTCCAATCGATACAGACAGCGGATGGACTCACACGGGTGGTTTCGTGTTGGCTTGTGGTGGTAGCGGAATGTTCAGTGAAACAATTCCTAACAGCTCTGCCGGACATATCTACACAAGTTCAGGAATGAGTATCTCGCAAAATCAATATCTAATTGTTGCTAATACTTCTGGAAGTGTACTTGCTGCTTTTAAAGTTCCGCAATCTGCTCAAGCCGCCGTTTGTGCGTACAACAGTAGTGTAACTAATTATAAGTTCTATGTGGGTTCAAGTTTCAGTGGAACGTTAGACTACTTTGACGGTGTCTTCGGTCTTTATGATAGCAATCAGCCGACAATTTCAACTTCTAACTATACTGCTTATAGCGTTTCAACAACGAACGGAAATACAGGAGGTGGCGGTCGTTGGTAATTTCAAAGAACGTATTTTACATTTTCTATAACGAAAGGGAAGTCTTCTGCGGAGGACTTCTCTTTCTTTTTTTTTGTATTTTTGTTAAAAATAATGTTTGAATGATGGTGAATTTGGTTTCTGTTTATTGTGCTTCAAGTTCAAAAGTGAGTGATATTTTTAAAAGACAGGCATTTCGTTTGGGAGAATTGTTGGCAGAGCGGAAGATTGCTGTGAAGTATGGTTCCGGAAAAGTCGGACTGATGGGTGAATTGGCTAAGGGCGTTCTTTCAAAAAAAGGAAAACTCATTGGCGTTATTCCTCAGTTTATGGTAGACGAAGGTTGGTCAAATCCGGAAGTTACGGAAGAAATCGTTACGGAGACGATGCGCGAAAGAAAGTATATCCTCTCAAAAGATGTTGATGCGGTCATCGCTCTTCCTGGCGGTGTAGGTACTTTGGAAGAATTAATGGAGGTAATCACAGGTCGACAGTTGGGACTCTTTAAAAGTCCAGTTATTATAGTTAATATAAATCATTTTTATGATGACTTGTTAAGAATGTTTCAACATGCCGCGAATGAAAATTTTATGAGGGAGACTCATCTGGAATTGTGGAAAGTTGTTGATAATGTGGAAGATGTATTAAAAGCAATAGAAAACGAAAGTGTTTTAGACGAAAATGTGCGTAAGTTTGCAGCTATTTGAAATTTCTTATACGGTCTACAAATAGAATAATCTATATGATTCAACCAAATTCAGCTCGATGGTTCGCTGAACTTCAACAAAAAAGAAGAAAATTGGCAGAACAACTTAAAGATCCTGCGGCACAAGGGCTGTGGAAATCTGTCGTTGACAAATATTCTGACAATGCGCATTTTGTCTTTGAGTTGCTTCAAAATTCTGATGATGCTAAAGCCTCGATAGTAAGGGTTTATTTCGATGATGACGAGGTGGAGTTTATCCATAATGGTATTGTTCCATTTACTATATCAGACCCATCGAAAGAAAATTATGCTGAGCGTTCTGCTTGGGGACATATCAATGCGCTGACGTCTATCGGGGCAAGTAATAAGGTGGATGAACCGCAAATCGGAAAGTTTGGTGTCGGATTTAAGTCTGTTTTTAAGTATGTCGATATCCCACATATTGAAGATGATGAATTCTCTTTTGATATTGAAGATTATATCGTTCCGGTTTTGAAAGAGAGGAGAAGTAGTCGCCGAAAAAAAGGAGAAACCTCTTTTATTCTTCCTTTGAGGAATCCTCTTGATAAAGAGAAAAATACGTCGTTGAATGTGATTAAACAAAAGTTTGATCTGCTTCATCTTCCTTTACTTTTTTTACCACATTTAGAAAAAATTGAACTATTTCAAGGAAATGTAAAATATTCATTTTATTCAAAGAAAATATTAAACAATCAATCATTTGATGATTTAATTTATTATGATTTGTGCTTGTCTGAACCCAATAAGAAGTACATTGGATGCAGATTGTTTGAAAAGAAAATTTCTTCGGAAAGTGATTTGAAAATTTCTTGTTGCTATTTCTTCAATGAGAAAGGAGAGTGGTTGAAAGATGATGCGTTAAACGAATCATTGTTCTGCTATTTTCCAACTTCTCAAAAATTGCATTTCCCCTATGTTATGAATGCGCCTTTCCGACTGACGGAGAGTCGAGAATCGCTTAAGGAAAATGATGAGTGGAATGAACGAATGGCGACAGAATTGGGTGTGTTGGCTGTCTCCTCGGTGAATTTTATGATAAAGCAAGAGCCGTTGGATAGTGCCTTGTGTTTTTCTGTGTGTGAAATGTTTCCGAAAACAGAAGAATTGAAAAAACACAAAGAGGGGTTCTCAAAAACTCATGTTGAGGCAATTAAGAGGGAGTTGCAAACAGCAAGGATTTTTTTGTCGCAGGAGGAAAAATGGGTGGATGGAAATCACCTTGCTGTGGCAGATTCTGCGGATTTGCAAAATTTGCTGGATGACGATTTCCTTCATGAAAAATGGACGGCAGCGACGGAAAACACTTTGCTGAATTTTGTGTATCTTGCCACAGACTTGAGATTTGCCGAACTGAAGTCTTTCTTGGAGAATTACGAACTTTCTGTTTTTCGTGTTAAAGGGAGAGAATTTGTTCGGCGTTTACGGAAGGAGGATGTGGAGACGATGCCTATAGAAAAAGTCTGTAGATTGTATTGCTATTTGAATATCTTGTCAAAAAGAGATATAGAAATTGCTAAATGTTTGAAAAAGAAACAGATATATCTTAGCGAAAGTGGCGTTTGTTTCTCTCCTAAAGAGATTTTCCTTTCGTCGGGTGTGACGGGGAAATATCCTATTATTCATTCTTATTTCATTCAGAATAAGAGTGTTATGCGTTTTTTTGAACGGATGGGAGTCTCTAAACCAAGTGAGTTGATAGAGATTCTCCAATATATATTTCCTCTTTACCAAAAAGGGGAGTTTTCGCTAGATGATAAGGAGAAAAACGCGGAACATATAAGGTTTATTTTCCATTATGTTCAATCCTTACCTTTGTTTGATGATGATAGAAGAGAATTTTGTGAAATTTTGTCGAATATTCACATCTTGAGGGTAAAAACTATTGAGGGGGTCGTACAATATGTTGCTCCGAAAGAGGCATATCATCGGACGACTGATTTGGTTGATTTTATGTCTGATTGTCCATCTGCGTATTTCTTTGATAATGAGTGGATTGTTGAAAATATTCTGCCAGAAGAGCGAGATGATTTCTATACGTTTTTGTCGGAAATTGGTGTGCATTTCGGATTGAATATCAAAGAGGTAAGACGAAATAAAAATTCAAAGTACTATTATGATTTAGACCTTCATCCGGTGTCGTTGCGAACTGTCGATGAGGGTGCACAAGAGATTATAGATAAGGATATCGAAGGGGCATCTCCCGAGCAGTGGACGGAACGCAAGTCCGTAGCCTTTTTCAACCTTCTTAACAAGTCTGTGCAGAGTCTGACGACCTATCTTTTTAATGTCTCTTTGGAGGGAACTTACCGTTATGTGCAGAAAGGAAAACGTAATTATACGGAGGAGGTGATTTATCATACAACGGCAAAATCTATTGTCTATCATTCCCCTTGGTTAAAGTCGACTGATGGTCAATGGGTGTCGCCAGAGACGGTGAAACAATCGTCGCAGTTAGCTCCTATTTATAATTTAAATGCGGTCGATCTATTGTTTATGTTAGGTATCCAAAATGTGAAAATTCCAACGAATTTAACCGTAGAAGAAAAAGAGTTTGTCTCTTTTGCTTTACAGTGTAAATCGGAGGGGTTGTCATTGAAAGACTTAGAAAACGCTATCGATTTGTGGAAAAAACACAAAAAAAGTTCTATTTAACGCATTTTTTTTAGAAAAGAGTAGATTTGTCCCGACTGAATGGCTATAAAATAGTGTTATTTTTTAGAAACTGAAAAAATAATCATTATTTTTGTTGAAAATCCATAAAAAAGAGTGTCTATGGTATCTGAGTTTTTTATGAGTCGTTGCTTGCAGTTGGCGGAGAAAGGTTTTGGTCATGTCTCTCCTAATCCGATGGTTGGTGCTGTCATAGTATATGAGGACGAGATAATAGGTGAGGGATATCATCAACAATATGGTGGCCCGCATGCCGAGGTGAATGCGATTGCATCTGTAAAAGACCCGTCACTGCTGCCAAAATCGACGATTTATGTGAGTTTAGAACCTTGTTGCCATTATGGTAAGACTCCTCCTTGTGTTGATTTGATTTTGGAAAAAAGAATCCCTCGTGTTGTGGTTTGTAACCTTGATCCTTTCCCTGCCGTCTATGGAAAAGGAATTGATAAATTGCGCGCTGCAGGAGTTGAAGTGGAAGTCGGCGTGAAGAAAGAGGAAGGTTGGTGGTTAAACCGTCGTTTTTTCACCTATCATGAGAAGCATCGTCCATATATTTTCTTGAAATGGGCGCAGACAGCCGATGGGTTCGTGGATAAAATTCGTTTTGACAGTACAGAAGAGTCTTTGTGCATATCAAACGAAGAATCTTTAAAGGCAATGCATCAATTTCGTTCGGGTGAGACTGCTATTATGGTGGGTCCCAACACGGCGATACTTGACAACCCTTCTTTGACGATTCGCTATGCGGAAGGAAAGCAGCCTATCCGTGTGTTGTTGGATCGTGATTTGAAAGTGCCGCAAGGTCAGAAAATCTTCGATGGTTCTGTACCTACATGGGTCCTGACCAAGGAGGTGCCGACAGACCAACTTTCAAATGTGAAATATCTTCAGTGCAATTTCCATAATGATGGAAGTTTAGATATTGAAAGTTTCTATAAAGTATTGTATGATAATAAGATAGAGTCGTTGATTGTCGAGGGTGGCACTCTTTTATTGGATAGCTTAATTGCGGAAGATGCGTGGGACGAATTGCGTGTGGAAGTCAATCGTTCTTTGTTCATAGGAAAGGGTGTGAAAGCGCCTAAAATTGATGTGGAGAAGATGGACCTTCAGAAATATCAGATAGAGCAGTTCGGGAAGAATGAGGTATTGATGTTCCGTAGGGCGTCTATAGGGTATAGCACTTGTGGTGAATAAATTTAGACTTTCCAAATTTTAAGGTATATTTGTGAAAACACTTGAAACTAATTTCAGATGCTTTTAGAAATCGCCTATATTGTGCTTTTATTGGTTTATGTGTCCACTATTGTGAGCACGATTCTTCTTCTTTTGATTGAGAATCGAAATCCAGTGAAGTCTATTGCGTGGATTTTTGTCCTTTTGTTTGTACCTGTCGGAGGTTTTATTTGTTATATCCTTTTTGGAAAAAAATTTAGGAAAAAACGTATTATCAATAAGCGGAGTATCCGTTTGTTAAAGTCGTATGAGGAAATCGCTCAGCGGGATGTTTCGGTGTTGAACCTTACCAGTATGCAACGTTCGTTGGTTAATCTGGCTATTAACAATAGTGATGCTTGCTTCTTTGAAAGAAATCAGATAAGGCTCTATACGGATGCGGTTTCGTTGTATGAGCAGATTTTTGAGGATATAAAGAGGGCAACGCATCACATCAATGTTGAATATTATGTTTTCAGTCCAGATAATTTGGGACGAAGAATGATGGATGCATTGATCGAAAAAGCTAAGGAGGGGATTAAGGTTCGTCTTATTGTTGACGATGTTGGAAGTTGGAACTTCAGAAAATCGCATGAAAAGGAATTGAAAGATGCTGGTATTGAGGTAGAACGTTTCTTAAGGGTTGGGCTATCTTTTATCAGTAGTCGGGTGAACTATCGAAACCATCGTAAGATTTTGGTGATAGATGGAAAAGTGGGCTACACGGGTGGCATCAATGTCGCAGACCGGTATGTCAAAGGACTTAGTTGGGGTACGTGGAGAGATACGCATGCTCGTTATGAGGGAGGTTGCGTCCTAGGCTTGCAGAGGGCTTTCTTTGAGGATTGGTTCTTTGTTACGCAGTCGCTGATTGATGATAGCGTATACTATCCTGCCCCGTCACAGGGAGGAACTGTCAAGATTCAAACCGTTGTGAGTGGACCAGATATGCAGTGGACTTCCATCATGCAGATGTTCACTAAGTCGTTCTCTATGGCGACCAAACGAATTTTCATTGAAACACCCTATTTCCTGCCTCCTGAATCTTTGATAGAGTCTCTGCAGACCGCAGCGTTGTCGGGCGTGGATGTGCGTCTGATTCTGCCTCGTCGTTCGGATGCTCCGCTCACATTGCTGAGTTCGCATTCCTATTTGGATGCAATGTTCAAGGCTGGCATTAAGGTCTATTTCTACTATCCAGGTTTTATTCATAGCAAAATAACGATTGTAGATGATGAGGTGGGTTTCATAGGAAGCGCCAATATGGATTTCCGTAGCTTTGAACAGAATTTTGAATTAAATACAGTTATATATGACAAAGAGGTCGTAGCTCAGTTGGTCTCTATCTACGAACAGGATTTGAGCGACAGTTTGAAGGTGGAGGAGTCAAGTTGGAAAACTCGTCCAAAGAAGATGAAAGTACAAGAGTCGTTGGCTCGACTGTGTAGCCCTTTGTTGTAGAAAATATATGCTATCAAAATGAATGAATTTTTAGAATTGGAAGAGAAGATTGTGAAGGTGTTGAAAACAGTATATGATCCGGAAATACCTGTGGATATATATGAGTTGGGACTCGTTTACAATATTGATATAAAAAATGGAGAGGTAACGATAGACATGACCCTGACAGCTCCTAATTGTCCTGCTGGCGATTTCTTGTTGGAGGACGTGAAAATGAAGGTGGAGGGCATAGAAGGTGTGAAATCGTGCAAAGTGAACTTAGTCTTCGAACCAGAGTGGACGAAAGACCGTATGTCTGAAGAGGCTATGTTGGAATTGGGATTGATGTAGAGTTCGGAGGATAAAACGTGGATGCACAGAATGTTCAGGAGCGAAAAAATGTCTATTTCGCTTCGGATGCCCATTTAGGCTTGGATCTTTATGGGGACCCCTTAGAAAGAGAAAAAAAATTAGTAAGATGGTTGGATAGCATCAAAATGTCTGCCCGCGAGGTGTATCTCGTAGGTGATATGTTCGACTATTGGTTTGAGTACAAGGATGTTGTGCCTAAAGGGTTTGTTCGTTTCTTAGGCAAACTCGCAGAAATGTCCGACAACGGTGTGAAAATCTATATGTTGGCCGGGAATCATGATATATGGATGTTCGACTACTTTAAAAAAGAGATAGGAGCGACCGTGATAGATGGTAGTTACGAGACGGTAATAGACGGCAAGAAATTTTATATAGCTCATGGTGATGGCTTGGGAGATCCAAGTCTGTCTTTTCGATTCATGCGTTCTCTATTCCGAAACAAATTCTGCCAAAGTCTATACAAGATGTTGCATCCGAGGATTACGGTCCCGTTTGGCTATGCGTGGTCGCATAACAGTCGCAAGAAGAAGATGGGTAAGCCCAGTGGAAAATATTTAGGCGAGGAGAACGAGTATTTGGTGAAGTTTGCTAAATCATACGCAAAGCAGACACCGATAGACTTTTTCATCTTTGGTCATCGTCATATCGATTTGGATTTGATGATATCAACAGGTTGCAGAGTCGTTATTTTAGGCGACTGGTTGACTCATTTCAGCTATGGCGTATGGAATGGCGAGAATTTCTCTTTGGAAGTCTTCGAGTCTGAATATAGTGAGGTGGAGCCAGACATAGATGAGTTTGCGTGAAATATTAAAATTGTTGAAAAACAATAATGTGAAATTTTGTGAAAAATAAATTCTTTTCATAGGTTTGCGTTATGAGACGGAGAAGGGGTTGTCCCCTTTTGAATCAAGTAAGGATTACATATTACGGAAGCAGTTCTTTTTAAGAATGAGTGTTTTTTAGACGAAAATAACAATTAAATCAGATTGATATGAGAAAAGAAAGTTTATTCATTGCTTCTTTGCTTTTCGCTGGCTTGATGGGCAGTTGCTCAAGCAAGCAGGATTGCGGAAGTGCGTCAACAGGATCAGCTCCTGAGTTGAGAAGAATGAAATGTGAGTATGTTCCAGATGGTGGCGAGGCAGTTATCTATGGTAGAAATTTGGCGAATGTACAAATCTCATTCCCTGGTAATTTGGTTGCGGACGTTGTTGAACAAAATGATACAATGGTTCGTGTTATTGTCCCAGAAGGAACGACGGACGGACGTCTGAAGGCTATCAGTGCCAATGGAGAGTCTTTGTCAAAGTTCTTCTTCCGTGACGACCGTAACACAATCATTAACTTCGACAGAAAACTTCCTACATGGGGAGGTTATAGCCCAATGAACGATGATGGGTCTTTGATTGAAGGTACGTTGGAGTTTGGTGATTCTATCACTCCATTCCCTAACGGAGCTAAGCTGATTGAACCTTGTAGCAATAACTTCGGATTCCTTTACGGAACGTACGAACATCCTTGGAATATGAACCAGAGTATGTACTTGCAGTATGTTGCCAACCCTCAAGAAGGTGGTCGTGGTAATATTTCTGTCGCTGGAAAGGTGTTCGAAAAATATGACTTGGAAGAGTTGGCTCTTAAATTTGAGGTTTATGTCCCTGAAGAGATTCCTTACAAGGGTGTGAGAACTGAGATTTTCTTCGGTCCTATTAATGCTCCAGACAAGCACGGACGTGATTTCTCTCCAATCTGTTTCTGGAAGCCTTACGAGGGAACAGACAAAGGTTTCTATACCGATGGTTGGGAGACTGTGACAATTCCGTTGACTGCTTTCTGCCACAACACAACTACTGATGAGGCTGTTGCTGACTATAATTACAGAGATAAATTGAAGCAAGCTACTAATTTCAGCTTCTTACAGTTCGGCCAGCCTGAAGGTGCTCCGCAGATTTTCATTTGTGTTGATAACTTCCGTATAGTGCCTATTGAGGACTAATACAAAGGTAAAGGATTATATATCAGATATAAGTCCGAGGGAGAAAAGGAAAACTTTTCTCCCTTTGTTTTTATAAAATATGTTGTAAAAAAACTTGAAAGAAAACTTTAATTTTACTTTGCACGATTGTTAAAAAGTTTTTTTCTTTGCATTCGGAAATCAATGAAAACAGGTGAAACAAAAAAGAGGAGAACAGCAGATCACTCCGGTGTCCTCCCACACTGCAAATCAAAAAAACATATTAATTATGAAACAAAGTATTGTCAATTATTGTTACTCATTGAAACTCTAAGGTTGCCTTAGATTAAAACCTAAACCTTACTATCTATCCTTTTTTCAGTTTACTTTGTCCCATTGATTTGCTGAAAAACTCGAAGACATTTAGACTCTCAAATCGTATCAATTTTCATTCCACAACTAACAACTTCTTTTTTCGTTTGCGTTGCAATATTAAAGCGTATTTTGAAGAATGCAAATAAAACTTTGTTAGAGTTATTAACATTATTTATTGAACAATGTAATTGCTTGATAATTAGAAGTATAAGTTATTAACAATCGTAACGTGGTTGTTATTATCTCCTATGTATTTTGTATATTTGCGAAAAAAGAAGAGGATGAACTTAGTGATAGACCAGGGTAATTCGTCAACTAAAGTAGAGGTTTTTGAAGGCGAAAAGGTTGTCTTCTTTCGGAAATACGAACATTTCTCTGAAAGAGAAGCTGATAATATTCTATGTGAGTACGCTTGTCAAAAAGCCATACTCTCGACCGTAGTGGATGTGGATGTGCATTTATCTCGTTACTTGTCTGAAAAAATGGAGAAATGGGTATGCTTGTCGAATGAAACTCCTATTCCTATTGAGATATTGTATGAGACTCCAAAAACCCTGGGTGGAGATCGGATCGCTGTGTGTGTTGGGGCTAATTATTTGATGCCAGATGCCAATTTGTTGGTGATTGATGTGGGTACTGCGATAACGTTTGATATTGTCAATTCTCAAAATCAGTATGTCGGTGGAAATATTTCGTTGGGAATTGATATGAGAAGGAAGGCTCTACACACTTTTACGGCAAAACTTCCGTTAGTAAATGTAGCTGATGATGCGAAGATGATTGGCACAACGACTGAGACTGCAATTTCTTCTGGAATAATCTATGGAATTGCAGGGGAGATTAATTCTTTCATAACAGCGGTTTCCGCGGTTTATCCTAATCTTTCCGTCTTTTTGACAGGTGGAAGTGCTAAATGTTTTGAAAAGCGAATAAAAAGTAAGATATTTGCAGAAAGCAACCTTGTTCATATAGGGTTGAATAGAATTCTGAATTATAGATGATAAAAAAGGATCTAAGAAGAGTTGCAGCATTGTTGTGCGTGAGCTTGTTGTCTGGATTTATGACGATTGCGTATGCACAGCATAATACGAGTTCTCCGTACACAAGACACGGATATGGAAACATCATAGACGGCGGATATGGACAGTCTCGTGCGATGGGTGGCTTGTCGTATGGTGTTAGCCCATCACAGTATATCAATGCGGTGAACCCTGCATCGTACACTTCAATAGACTCTTTGACGTTTCGTTTTGAGGCGGGGGCAAGTTTTCAGATTTCAGACCAAAAGGGTTCTGGCGTGAGAAACACGTCGTTGAACGGAAATCTTGAGTTCTTGGCGTTCCAGTTTCCTATACGTAAGTGGGTGGCGTTCTGTGTCGGTTTACAACCTGTATCAGTGGTAGGATACGAGTTTAGTCAGACAGAGGTGAGCAGTTCTTCTATCTCATCTGGCTCATTGACAACGAAATACGAATATTCAGGGGAAGGAGGCGTAACGCAATTGTATGCAGGTTTAGGACTAAAGCCGTTCAAATGGTTGGCGATTGGAGGAAATTTCCAGTTCAATTTTGGTACGATTAGCCACTCAAGTAAGTCAACTTTCTCAGTGTCAACTTATCACGCTACTGCGATGACGCAAGAAATTTTTATAAAAGATATTTCTGGAAATTTCGGAATCCAGACCTTTATACCGATAAAGGAAAAGCAAAGATTGTCGATTGGCGCCGTTTACCAGATGAAGTCTAGTTTGAATGCAGATGCAACACAGACGATTATCACGACGGATACGACGACGGTTTCTTATGATAATCAGTTTGATCTTCCGATGCACATAGGCGTGGGAATGGTTTACTCTTATTCGGATGTCTTCTTGGTTGGATTCGACTATAAGAGAGAATTTTGGAATGAAGTGCGATTTTTCGGAGAGAAGAACTTTCACAATCGTGACAAGTTCGTTGTCGGAATGCAATATTTACCAGATGCGAATGGCAGGGCTTATTTTCAGCGTGTGGCCTATCGTTTCGGTGTTAATTACTCCAAGTCATACTATAGTGTGAATGGAGACCGTCTCAATTCATTCTCGTTGACGACAGGTTGGGGCTTCCCGTTGAAAAGAGGTTTGAACCCGACGAGGATTAACGTTACATTTGAATATGGACACAATGGCGTTGTGTCAAGTTCACAGATACGTGAACAGTATTTCAAGTTTACTCTTAATGCGACGATTAATGAGCGATGGTTTGAGAAGCGTAAATTGAATTAATAAATAAAAAAATTAAAAACTAATTGAGATGAAAAACAAGGTTGTTTTATTGGGTGCGATGATGGCAATGTCGGCTGCGACATTTGCTGCGACGGGGGTGCAAACAGGCACCAAATATGGAACGGGACAAGATAGTCTCGACTGTATCCAGTATTTAAGTTTGTTTGGACCATACGCAAAACAGGGCGACTATGTACAGGCTGCAGAGCCATGGGAGAAAGCATACGCCAATTGTCCTGCTTCATCGAAGAACATTTATATTTATGGTCCTAAGATATTGGCATATCTTATTACTAATGAGAAAGATGCCAACAAAAAGGGGAAGTTGTTTGATAAGTTGATGAAGGTCTATGATGATCGTGCGAAGTATTTTGGAAAGGATCGAAAGATGAACAAGAACCAAATATTGGCTGAGAAGGCGTTGGATTACATTGATTTTGTGCCAACTGCGAGAGACCCTCAAAAATCTAAAGCATATCAGTGGCTGTCCGAGGCTATTGATGCTGAGGGTTCAAACTTGAAGGCGAGCGCTTATCAGCAATATTTCGCTTTGTCAAACGATTATTACAAAGCTAACAATGACGGATTCCGTCAAAACTACTTGAATGACTATTTAAAGATTGGTCCGTTGCTGACAGAACGTATCCAGTCAGGTAACGAAAAAGATTCGGTTAATTTCTCAACTGTGAAAGCAGCTGTGGATGCGACATTTGCTGCTTCTGGCGCCGCAGATTGCAAGACTTTGGATGGTATCTATGCGTCTCAGATTGAGTCAAAGAAATCTGATAAGTCATTCATGAATATGGTGTTGAGTTTGTATGGAATTGCCGATTGTGAGGAGTCTAATGTTTATTTCAAGGCTGCTGCTTATAAACACGCTATTGACCCTTCTGCATCTTCGGCAAGAGGTTTGGCAGTTCAGGCGTATAACAAGAAAGATCGTGCAACTGCATTGAAATATTTCAAAGAAGCCGTCTCCTTGGAGAAAGATAATTCTGCAAAAGCAAAGATGCAACTGAAGATTGCTGCGATTTATAGGGAACAGGGCAATTATAGCGCATCGCGAGAGGCTGCTAGAACAGCTTTGAACTACCAATCAAATTTGGCAAACGCTTACATCTTGATAGGTATGTTGTATGCGGAGCATAATAGCTCTATCTCGGATGATGCTGTTATCAAACAAACTGCATTTTGGGCTGCAGTGGATAAACTCGAGAAGGCAAAGGCTGTTGATCCATCTGTAGCTGCTTCTGTTAATAAAATGATTAGTTCTTATAAGGCAGTGTTCCCAGATAAGACCGAGTTGTTCATGAGAAACATAAAGGATGGAGACTCATACACGGTTCCTGGTTGGATTGGAGAAAAGACTGTGGTAAGAGGAAAGTAGTCAAGTGTTGTTGTTTGACATTTATAGATTGAAGCGTATGGCAGTTCTTTTGGGAACTGTCGTATGCTTTTTTTTCTCATGCTCTGAGAAAAATGAGGTGGTGAAGGTTACTGATCGTGCGAATATGCCGAGATTGAGTGCTACGGATGTGGTAACTTTGGTGTCCGATTCGGGCGTTACGCGTTATAGAGTGAATGCGAAGGTATGGAAAGTGTTTGATAAGGTGGCAGATCCCTATTGGGATTTTCCTGAGGGTATTCATTTTGACAAGTTTGATTCAACCATGAAGGTAGATGCTGAGATAGAGAGCAAAAAGGCTGTGTATTACACAGACAGAAAATTATGGGATTTGAGTGACAGCGTACATGCAATGAATCTGGAAGGGGAGCATTTTGAGTGCGACCAGTTGTTTTGGAGTGAAACAGAAGAACGTGTTTATTCTAACGGGAAAATAAAAATCACGCAGCAAGATAAGATAATCTATGGACAAGGATTTGAGTCGAACCAGACTTTCACAAAATATTTGATAAAGAAGCCAGAGGGAATTTTCCCTATAGAAGAGTAATTGTTGTAAAATTTTTCGCTCTAATATTTGGTTCGTAAGAGAAAAGCCTCTATCTTTGCACTCGCTTTCAGAAAGGAAGCGGTCGAACGGGGAGCCGAGAGACCGACAGCAAGAAGAGATTTTTGAAGGAAATTGATTGATT